>NZ_JBQKHK010000003.1:0-164953 GCF_052118305.1 Collinsella sp. LCP21S3_D3 | reverse complement strand
CCTGCGGCTTCTACGAGCATACGAGGCGCCAGATGATCGATCGTCCCCAGCCCTTCTGGGACTATTGGCAACGGCAGGGAGCGGCTACGTCAATGCTGGTCTAACAGAGAGATCAGTAATTGATTGTTCTTTACTTAATATATCTTTATTTAATTGCGTTGGATTTTCCAACGTAGGTTTTTCCTGCGTAGGTTTTTCCAACGTTGGATTATCCAATGTTGGATTTTCCAATGTAGGTAAATCCAATATAGGCGGCTGTCCGCCGCTGGTAGCTGCTTCCGGCTCTCGCGGCTTCGGCTGCTCGTATATGACGTAATCTGCGCCCCGCAAGCGTCCCTTTTCGTCGCGCTCCCGGCTGCGCACGATATATCCGGCTTTTTCGAGTTCCTTTACCGCTTCGCGGATTGCGTCGATCTTCTCCCGGTTGATATGGGATAAGCCCGCAAGGGTATAATCCCAATCTTCGGGCAGCGAAAGCATTTGCGACAACAAGCCCTTTGCCTTTAAGGACAATTCCTTGTTTCGCAAGTGGTGGTTGCTCATAACGGTATATCCCGTATTTCGCTCCACTCTGAAAACTGCCATATTTCCTCACTTCCTCTCTTGGTATGCGTGGACAATTAGAAAGCCGTTTTCGGCTGTTTTGGTATTGCAATATGCCCTTTGCCGTTTTCGCGTCTGCAAAGCCGCATGGCACAAGGGCTTTTGCCCGTCTATTTGTCCATGCTGGCGTGCGTTTTCCGCGTCCTTTTGCCGGGGCAATAGGGACACTCTTTGAAAACGCAAAACTCATATTTCCACCCGGGGCGGTAGAAACGGCAAGTGCCGCAATCTTCATCATCTCCGGCACAACCGGATTGATAGCGGTCAAATCCCGGCTTCTGCTGCATGAGCAATTCAAACGCCCGCTGCTTGCCCTTTGTGAAATACATTCCGGCTGCACCTCCTTTCCTGCGGGCATAAAAAAAACGGCGTTACTTTCTCCCCCAAAGGGGTTAAGGTAACGCCGTTTGTGTGCGTATTCAGTTTTTAACACATTCCCTGTCTATCCGCTGTCCGCAAAACCATTGATTTTATTAGCTTTTTGCCGCTATCGCTATCACACCTCATTATTATCCCGCCCGCGTTATACGTCGCCTAGCTATTAAACCCATTGAACTTGAGGTAGCTCATCAGGTACGCCTTCGATACAAAAGACGAAACCGCACTGCGTACGAGCAATGACTCGCGCGTAACCTGATGTGCGGTATCGGGCACGGGAGTCTGCTCAAGGGAAAACGCCGCACGAATCGATGCCTCAAGTTGATCGACTACATAATCGAAAGCCGTCGGAGCGTCGTAGCTCAAGCGCTGAATATTAAAGAGCGCCTGAACCGCAGCGATGGGCAGCACCTGCTTAAAGATACAAATGGCGATGAGACGCGCAATCTGCTCACGGCCATACTGCTTTTTAACTGGAGCAGGAACAAGGCCGACCTTTACGTAATTATTGATCATCGAAGGCGTGATAACGGGCTGCTCTACGCAAATCGAAAGCGGCTCCATCCACAGCGCAACATATTCAATAACCTGATCGCGATAGAGCGTTACGTTGGGCAGCTGGTCATAGCGTGGCAGGCTCAACGCATTGAGTTTACCCACCATATCGGACTGAATAAATGCATCCGGCAGCACCGTCGGCTGAATATCCTCCGGCTTAATGCTGACCGATGTATCGGACATCGGGATAACATGTTTTACGTGGTTCATAAGAGACCTCCGTTCGTTTTCTATATTGTATTCTAGAATATCTAGTTTTGCATACCACATAGCCGCTAAGTAAAAGTGGTTGGACAGCACATTGACGCACCGTCCAACCACTTTGCATATAGATAGCAACCTTACATAAGATATATTATCGTACTTATCCTCGTAAGAAGGCGTATGCGCTGGTAGCCGCTATGGCTCCGTCCGAAACGGCGGTCACAACCTGGCGTAAACGCTTGGAACGGATATCGCCGGCAGCAAACAAGCCCGGCGTGCGCGTGGCCATCGAATCGTCGGTAACGATACCGCCGTCAGGCGCCAGATCCACCAGATGCTGTACAAGCTCGGTATGGGGCTGTGTTCCGGCAAAGACAAAGATGCCAAACGAACCTGGATCGAAGGACTCGGAATAGGTATCACCGGTGGCGTTGTCCTTAAACGTGATGGTTGTAGGCATGGCCTCGCCCAATAGCTCCACAATACTAGTTTGGTACCTAACAGAAATATTATCTTTAGCGAGCACCTTTTGAACCACGCCATCGGGAGCACGGAACTGATCGCGGCGCAAGACGATGGTCACGCTGCTGGCAATTTCTGATAAGAACAGGGCTTCCTCGCAGGCAGCATTACCGCCGCCAATGACAAAGACCTGTTTGCCACGAAAGAACATGCCATCGCACGTCGCACAATACGAAACGCCGCGACCGCGATACGTATCCTCGCCAACAAAACCAGCAGAGCGCGGCGTGGCGCCCATGCAAGCGATAACACTCGAGGCCAGCGTATCGCCCGTATCGTGATGCACCGTAAACAGCGCCGCATCCGCATCGTAATCGATACCCGTCACCATGCTCCATACGACCTGCGCACCCAGGCCCTCTGCATGCTGCTGAAAACGCTCGCCGAGTTCGGCGCCGCTCAAGAGCGGAATGCCCGGATAGTTTTCGACCTCATTGGTTGTGGCGATCTGTCCTCCCGACATGCCTTGCTCAATCACGGTCGTCGTTAGGTTGGACCGCGACGCATAAATGGCTGCAGCATAGCCCGCTGGGCCGCCGCCGATAATCGCAACATCAATCGGCTGATTGGTAGTCATGGAGTGTCCTCTCATCGAAACATTGGCGTTCTTTGCGCTCATACCCAAATTTAGGAGAACATGACAGTCATGCACTACAATGATTCCTTGCAAAACAACGATGAAGGGGAGTTATCGATGGATCAAACGCAGATGGGCAATGACGCTCCCCTGCCCACGCAAAGCGCCCCCCAATCGGAGCAATTGATGCCGTCACCTGTACAAAAGCCCTTAGTGACCATTGTCCACGCATCGGTTGGTTCGGGACACAAAGCGGCAGCAAACGCTATCGCACAAGCATTCGAGCTTATACGCGGCACCAAGGGCATACCGCAGGATGTCGAGATTGAGGTCTTGGATATCCTCGATTTTGGACGCATAAAATTCGACGGCAACAAAACGGCCGCATCGTTTACCGGCGCCACACGCCCAATTTATGACTTGACCTGGCGATATACCCTTACCGGACACCTGCTTTGGGGCGGCGGCACGGCATGGTCGCGCATTATGTTCCCCGCATTTAACGAATACGTTCGCACTCGTAGGCCTATTGCCGTGGTCGCCACACATATCACGGCAGCCAACGTTGCGGTTGGTGCGCGCGTCATTACGGGCATCGACTATCCCGTCATTTGCGTGCCGACCGATTACGAAGTCGAGGGCTGGTGGCCCCATAAGGACACTGACTTATTCTGCGTGGCAAACGAGTTTATGGCCGAGACGCTCCGCCCACGCAAGGTTCCCGAGGCAAAGATACGCATTACGGGCATCCCTATTCGCGCTGGATTTGACACGGATTACAATCGTGAGGAAGAACTCGAGAAGTTCAATCTCCCTATCGACAAGACCATTGTGCTGGTAATGGCCGGCGCCAGTTTGCCTCAACCGTACGTTCGCTTTCGCGCGGCGATGGACCACACCCTCCCCTTCCTCCGTAGCTTCGAGGATATGCACTTTGTCTTCTTGCCGGGCAAGGACACGGAATACGCCACGCGCCTGAAAACGCTCTTCGAAGCCATGAAACTCGAAAACGTCACGGTTCTTGACTATGTCGATGACATGGCAGCGCTCATGCACGGCTGCGATCTGGCAATTCTCAAATCGGGTGGACTCACTGTTACCGAATGCCTGTGTGCACACCTGCCGATGATTCTGCTGGGCAAGTCCTATGGCCAGGAAAAGGCCAACACCACCATGCTCACCGACTTGGGCGCCAGCATGCATGTCACCACCGCACGCGAGCTCATCGTGACGCTGCGCCATCTCCACGATCATCCCGAGTCGCTCAAGGCGCTGCTCATCAATGGTGAAGTTCTACGCCGTCCACACGCGGCCGAGGACATCGCCATCGCAACCATGGAACTTGTAGGCAAGCCCCAAAAGCGCAAACGAGCCTTCTGCCGCTTCTACTGGGGCGGAAAACCCGCGCATATCCGCTAGCATTGGACTGTCCGCCGTGGCGCAGGCCGCCCACACATATCATTCCATGCTCAAACATTCTCGCTTCGCTTCGCTCGCTGCGAAACTGCGCGTGGAACGATATGTGTGGGCGGCCTGCGCCACGGCTATACGTACGCGCTAGCAGCCATATCGGTTACCCTACTAAAAGCAGCGAAGGGGAACTCGAAAACAAGAAAACAAGTAATCAAAGTAATCCGATCTAACAAAGGAGCCGTCTCTTTGTCAGATCGGATTACTTATTAGACACAGCTTCTAGATGCAGCATTCGGCTTCAGATGGGAAGCCATAACCGATTGCGAGCATGTAAACGTAGCTCGCCCCTGGGAGGCCCCTATATATCGTCCCGCGCGCAGTTTCGCAGCGCAGCGAGAATGTTTGAGCACGGGATGATATATAGGGGCCTCCCAGGGGCGAGCGGGCATTACGATGCCCATTTTCAACGAAGAAATGAGCTAAGCCACACCAGAAGAACCGAAACCGCCGGATCCTCGGTCGGTTTCGTCTAGTTCGTCTACCTCCACGAGATTGACCGTGGGAACTTCTTGGATGACGAGTTGAGCGATTCGGTCACCCTTGTTGATCTGGATTTCATTGGATGGATCCAGGTTGATAAGGATGACTTTAAGCTCACCTCGATAGTGGGCGTCTATAAGACCGGGCGTGTTGACTATAGACAGACCCTGCTTAATAGCCAGGCCACTGCGAGGCTGAACGAAGCCAGCGTATCCATCGGGCAGCGCGATCGCAAGGCCAGTAGAGACCAAGCGTCGCTCGAAGGGCTTAAGGGTACAGTCCTCATTGGCACGGAGGTCCAAACCGGCATCTGTGGGATGGGCGTATTTGGGAAGCTCGATCGTAGGGTCGAGACGCTTAATGTTGACTGTAATGTTGGACATAAAATCACCTTAGCTTGTCGAGCTCTTGCAAAAACTCATCGATGTCTTTGAAATCGCGATAGACCGAGGCAAAGCGAATGTAGGCCACCTTGTCGATCTTGGCCAAGCGCTTAAGCACCATGTCGCCCAGGTCGTGGGACGTAACAGCCGTCAGCGTACGGGAACGCAGCTCCACCTCGATGTCATCGATGAGCTCATTGAGCTTTTTCGTGTCGATGTCGCGCTTAATCGTAGCGCGCATTAAGCCGACCAGCAGCTTATTGCGATCGAACCGCTGCTTTGACCCATCAGATTTGATGACCTCGATGGGGTCTTCGCATCGCTCGAATGTTGTGAAGCGATAGTTGCACGAACAACATTCACGACGGCGTTTAATGGTGTTATTAGATTCCTGCATACGGGAATCGACAACACGGGTATGTGCATTGCCGCATCTGGGACAGCGCATGGTACCTCCTCCAAAACGATAACAAGGGTACCATGTGCCGGAGTTTAAATCTTACGAACGCGCAGGAACTTTAAGAACGTCACCCGCATCGAGTGATCCATGCTCCAGATGATTGACACTGCGAATTATGTCAGAAGTCTCCTGTGTAGAAAGACCGTCAACAGAATGCTCCTGAGCAAGCGACCACAGGGAATCTCCGGACTGAACACGGACGGTCTCATAGGTAACGTTAGATGCCGACTCGGCATATGCGGCGTGACGAGCGCTGAAGATCGAGGTAGCAAGTACAAAGAAGAGCGTGAGCGCAACGGCCAGGGCGACAATCGTCGAGGCCTTCAGAGCAACGGGGGCCGAAGTCGTGGCGACGCACTGGCTGCGGACGGGCTTGCCAGGCAGTGTTTGAAAACCAGATCGGCCGCCTTTGACAACCGTGAAAGCCGGCGCCGCAGGCGTCTCGAGCTTAAGGGCGAGGTTTCCCTGGACCATATCCGTTGCATTCATCATGTTCTCCTCTCGCGTTTTTTGACGAGAACTGTTTTATCAAGCCGCGAGGACAAAAAAGTCTAGCGCGGGAACGAGTGTTCGGTTATTATTATCTTCGAACAGTTGTTCCTGTCAAGCAAACATAGAACATTTGTTTGGGTTAGGTAGAGAGGAATCCCTGATGGCTCGCAAAATTACCAAGCGACAGCAGCAGATTTACGACTTCATCAAGGAGTATCAGCAGGAAAAGGGCTATCCGCCCAGCGTGCGTGAGATGGCTTCGGCTGTGGGTCTTTCCTCCCCTAGCACCGTACATGCACATCTCTCCGCACTGGAAGCACGCGGCCTGCTCAAACGTGACGCCACCAAGCCTCGTGCCCTAGAGCTCTTTGACGAGGACGGAGCCTCCGTCTCCATCTCAAAGTCCGATGAGCCCACGGCACCCCGCGGAACCGTATCGCTACCCCTCGTGGGCCGTGTCGCCGCAGGGATCCCCATCCTTGCCGAGCAGAATATCGAGGACACCTTTACCATCCCGACCGAGATCGCAACGGACCAGGGGTCTTTTATCCTCGAGGTCCACGGCAATTCGATGATTAACGTCGGTATCCTTAACGGCGACTATATCATCGTTCGCGAACAGAAGAGCGCCATGAATGGCGAGATCGTTGTGGCCATGATCGATGGCTCCGCAACGGTCAAAACGTTCTACAAGGAGCAGGGACGAGTTCGCTTGCAGCCCGAAAACGACACCATGGAGCCCATCTATGCGACAAATCCGACGATCCTGGGCAAGGTTGTTGGATTGATGCGCCGGTTCTCGTAATGCAAAACCGCATCACGGTCTTTGATACCATTCGCGGATTTACCATGCTGTCGATGGCAGGATTTCATGCTTGCTACGATCTTGCCTATCTTTATGGTTGGGATATGCCCTGGTTTACTCAGACCATCTTCCAAGACATCTGGCGTGCCAGCATCAGTTGGGTATTTTTGTTTATTGCCGGCTGGATGTGCACCCTCTCGCGCAACAACATCAAGCGTGCCGTCAAATATGCCGCTGCCGCTTTTGTTGTATGGGTCGCGACGACGCTCGTCTCAGTCGATGACTCGGTGAACTTCGGCATCATGTTCTGCATGGCGGCCTGCACCGCCATTGTCGCGCTCGCGCGTCCGGTGATCGTTAAAGTGCCGTCGGTATGGGGTATAGCAATTTGCCTCACACTTTTTACCCTTACCTGGAGCATTCCTAAAACGGTTTATCCTATCCCCTATTTAGCTTGGCTGGGTTTCCCAAGTCCAGACTTTGTCTCTGGTGATTACTATCCAGTCATACCATTCTTATTTATGTACCTTGCAGGCTTCTTTGCCGCCCACACGACTCAGGAAGCAAACTATGAGGCGCCGGGATGGGCCTATGCGAATCCCATCCCGGCGCTCGCAAGTCTCGGGCGCCATGCGCTGCCGTTCTACCTGCTTCATCAGCCGGTTATCTTGGGTGTACTGGAGCTGATTTACTCTGTTCGATAACGCTCGAGACGCGGTGCGATACGGGCTGGAAGCTTTGCCACAATACGAACGCCGTCCTCGAGGTATTCCTCGTGCAGAAGGGTTCCCTGTTCGTGCACAAGCGTGATTAACGCGCCCTCTCGATACGGGATATCGGCCGAGAGCAACACGTCCGTAGCGGCCGCTTCACGAGCAATGCGATCGACCAAGTCATCAAGGCCCTCACCCGTCTGAGCCGAGAACAATACCACCTCGGGATAGCGCCGGCGAAAGCTCAAGCGGTCGACGCTATCGAGCAGATCGATTTTATTGAACACGGTAAGCGTCAGGCGCTCACCGGCACCAATCTCGTCAAGGACACGATCAACCGCCTCAAGCTGACGCTCGTAATCCTCATCGGAAGCATCCACAACTTTAAGAACCAAATCGGCGCCGAGCACCTCGGAAAGCGTAGATTTAAACGCGTCGACCAGGCCATGGGGCAGCTTTTGAATAAAGCCAACGGTATCAGTGATCGTCATGCCACGGCCACCGGGTAAACGATACGAACGCGTCGTAGGATCGAGCGTGGCAAACAGCTTATCCTGCGAAAGTACCGTGGATCCCGTCAATCGATTAAGCAACGTCGACTTACCGGCATTGGTGTAGCCAGCCAACGCCACGCGAAACGCCGGCGATTCAATACGGCTTTTCGATTGCACACCACGACGTTGTTCAACCTGTTTCAATTCGCGTCGAAGCGCAGCGATCTTATCGCGAATCAGGCGACGGTCGACCTCGAGCTGGCTTTCGCCCTGGCCAAAACGCGATCCAATGCCGCCACGCGTCTGTTCCTTAGCAAGGTGGCTCCACATACCTCGCAGACGGGGCAGCAGATACTGCAACTGAGCCAGCTGCACCTGTAAGCGACCCTCACGCGTCTGAGCATGCAGGCCAAAGATATCCAAAATCAACGCCGTACGGTCAATAATTTTGACCGGTTCGCCCACGGCTTTCTCAAGATAGGACTGCTGTGAAGGAGTCAAGTCGTCGTCGAAGATTACAACATCCGCATCCATACGATGCACCAAACCGCATAGCTCCTCGACCTTACCGGAGCCGATAAACGATTTGGGATAAGGTTTGACCAGACGCTGAGACAAGCGTGCCACGCATTGGGCTCCAGCAGTGTGAGCCAAGCGCTCGAGCTCGTCGAGCGAACGGTCGAGCGGCCAGGCGTTATCGCGCCACTCAACACCAACCAAGACGGCACGCTCAGGTTCAGGCGCCGTGGGAACCAAGGGAAAACGTGCCATTAGGCAGCCTCGATACGACGGTAGATATCATCGACGACCTCATCGATGGTAAACTCATCCATATCGAACCACACGATGCGATCGTCACGCTTAAACCAGGAAAGTTGGCGCTTGGCATAGCGACGTGAGCGCATCTTGATAAGCTCGCGGGCCTCGTCCATGGTAATAGTGCCTCGCAAGGCATCAATAATCTCTTTGTAACCGATTGCCTGCATCGACGTGAGTGCATCACCCAGGCCCTGGTCCATAAGGCCACGGACCTCATCAACCAGCCCCTGCTCAAACATAAGGTCGACACGCAGGTTAATGCGCTCATACAGCACTTCACGGCTACGCGTCAGACCAAACCACAAGGCATGATAACGCTCATGCGGAACGCTGAATTTGGACTTCTGCTGGGCATACGACACACCGTCATCGTGCATCTCGAGCGCACGGATCACGCGGCGCACGTTATGGGGATGAATCACGGCAGCCGATTCCGGATCACGCTCGGCAAGCAGGGCATGCATAGCTTTCTCGCCAATACGCTCGGCAAGCTCCTGATAGCCCGTGCGACGTTCGTCCTCGAGCTCTCCCGAAGGAAAATCCATTTCATCGAGTGCAGCCTTAAGATACAAGCCCGTGCCGCCGCAAAAGACCGGAAGCCGTTGCTCACCAAGCAAACGCTCGATATGCGCCCGGGCATCAGACTGATAGAGCGCAGCAGAATACGCGACGCCCGGGTCCACGATATCGACAAGGCGCAGGGGCACCGAGCACTCCTCGGGCATCATCTTGGCCGTACCGATATCCATACCGCGATAGATTTGCATCGCGTCACACGATAACACTTCAGACGACAGACGAGCAGCCAGGCGGTCGGCAACATCACTCTTGCCGACCGCCGTCGGACCGACGATCGCTACGGCAGAAAGGTTTGTGCCGGGGGAAACCATTAGCGAGGCTCACCCACAACGGAGCCAGACAGATACCACGTCTTGGCGACATCCACATCGACGTCGACGATTTTGCCGATAAGCTGATCGATGCTATAGCCAGCGGGAATCGGCGCATGCACTGTCTGGTTCTTAGGACTTTTACCAAGAAGGACAGCGTCGTTTTTCTTGCTCGTGCCCTCAATAAGCGCAGGCACCACGGTGTGAAGCTCGCCCTGGTTATACTCGTATGCCGTCGTCTCAATAACCTTGACCAGACGGTTAAAGCGCTCAAGGATAACCTCATGCGGGGTGGGATCATAGATCTCAGCTGCCGGGGTACCGGCGCGCTTGGAGTAAATAAACGTGTAGGCCTGGGCATAGCGAACCGTCTCGGCAAGCGAGAGCGTCTGCTCAAAGTCTTCCTCGGTCTCGCCCGGGAAGCCCACGATGATGTCGGTCGAAAGCGCAATTTCAGGCATACGGTTACGAATGCGATCGACCAGGCCCAGATAATCCTCGCGCGTGTACCGACGATTCATCTCTTTAAGGATGCGCGTGGAACCCGACTGAACGGCTAGGTGAAGCTGCGGCATAACGGCAGGTGTCTCGGCCATAGCATCGATGGTCTCGGGAAGCAAATCCTTGGGGTGCGAAGAAGTAAAGAAGATACGCTCGACGCCCGTATCACCCACGGCGCGCAGCAGGTCGGCAAAGCGCGGCTTGCCAAAGAGATCGCGACCGTAGGAGTTAACGTTTTGTCCCAGCAGCGTAATCTCGCGCACACCCTGACGCACCAGACCCGTCACCTCGTCGACAATCTCCTCGAAGGGGCGGCTCTTCTCGCGACCACGGACGTACGGCACGATGCAGTACGTGCAGAAGTTGTTGCAGCCCGTCATGATGGGCACCCATGCATGATACTGCGTCTCGCGATGCCACGGCATACTCATGGCGTCCGTATCTTCATGCTCATTCGTGCGGATATGGCGCTTGCCATCCATAAACGCCTCGGCGATAAGCTCCGCCACGTGCGCAATCGAATGCGTACCAAAAATAACGTTGACGTTATCGACGTTGGTGAGCAGGCCCTCGCCATCGCGCTGAGCGATGCAGCCACCCACGGCGACCACACGCTTGCCCGAAGGAGAAGGAGGAAGACTCTTGCAGGAATTGCACTGTCCGTACAGGCGCGTATCGGCAGCCTCGCGCACACAGCACGTCATGAATACGACAATATCGGCATGCTCCGGATCGAGCGCCATAAGACAGCCATAGGAATCGAGCAAACCGCTCACGCGCTCGGAGTCGTGCTGATTCATCTGGCAGCCGAATGTGCGGATAAAATAGGTTTTACCGGCAAGAATATCGCGTACGAAGCGCTGGTCCATGAGCTTACATCCTAACGATGATATCGACGGGGCACAAAGGTGCTACAAACGTGCGAAAACTCGCTTACGCAACAGGCTTAACGTCGTCCATGACGACATTGTCCATAGCAGCCCGATTAATCTGGTGAACGTAGATAGAGAGACGGATTGCCGTGCGAGACTCCCCGTTAATGAGGATGTCAGAGAACACCGGCGCACAAGAGACATCAAAGCCAGTCGGAATCAGAAAACCTCGTGCAATGGCAACGGCCTTTATGGCCTGGTTGACGGCGCCGGCACCGACGCACTGAATGTTGACGGGAACGCCATCTTTGACCATACCGGCAATGGCGCCGGCAACGGACGCGGGCGATGATTTGCTTGATACCTTCAGGCAATCCATGAAGAAACTCCTGCGTTTAAAAGTACGTTTTAACTGCAATAACTGTATCGTACCGAGCGGACTCGGTAAAGATGCTACTCCTCTTTGGCAAGATCGAACGTCACGGTGATGCGATCACGTGAAACGCGAATCTTAGGGTCGCCGCACAGATTGAGGTAATACCGGGCGGCGAGGTCATTGAAGTCGCGCTCGACAGCACGCGAAAACTGCGCCATGTCATCCTTGGCAATGCGGAGGCCTCGACGGTCTTTGGCAAGATCGACTGGAGCCGGCAATTGCGAGGTGGAATCGCGCTCGCGCAGCAGGCGCGCACACACGCCGCGAACGGGCTTAATCTGTCCCGAAAGAATACGGTGGGCAGTACGCTCGGACATCTCGAGACCCAGCCCGGAGCAAATCCGGATAAAATCCTCGGCATCCGAAGCGAGACCTAAACGATCGATAACCGGAAGCTCACACTCGTCATCGATAAAGAGCAGGCGTGACGTATCGAGACGACCGGAAGCCTGGGCGTACAGGGTCGCAGCGATCTCGGACGGAGAGCCCAGATACACGTCGCAGTCGCGCAGCTCCTCAAGGGCAAACTCGCAGGCTGCGCGAATGATGTTGTGAGGACCACGAGCGCATACATAGCGGCCGTCTTCGTCTTTAACCGCCTGAGGCCAGCTCGACTGGTCGGCGCGCTCAGCCAAGCGATCGGTGTCAACGCACACCTTAAACGCTGAGCCCAAATCGACGCCCGATGTAACAACGCGTGCCTCATCGGTGTTCTGCTTGATAGAGAACAGCGCCATACCACGACCGTGAACACCCCAACGGTCCATCTTCATGCTCTCGAGCTTGGAGGTGACACGGGCATCGAAGATACGCTCCTGCATATCCTGCGGCACACCCGAACCGTTATCCAGGAAGAGGAGGGTACGAACACCCTCCTCCTTGGTCGTGGCTAGATAGACCTTATCGGCTCCGGCATCGCGAGCATTACGCAGCATCTCGATGACAATGTCCTCTACATGCTGAATGTCATGCTTGGCCTGACGGCGCTCGGCCTCCGAAACGCGGAGGCGGACATACCCCTCGCCAAGGTTTTCCTCGACGCGAAGGTTGCCCTCCCCCGACATCGACGCGATAAATGAGATGAGCTCGTTCGCGTCGTTCATGTTATTTAGCGATATCGACGGCACGGCTCTCGCGAATCACGACAACGCGCACCTGACCGGGATACTCCATCTCTTCCTCGATCTGATGGGCGATATCGTGCGCAAGCACCGTGGACTGGGCATCGGAAATCTTGTCCGGCTGAACCATGACATGGACCTCGCGACCGGCCTGCATAGCATAGGTACGCTCGACGCCGTCATGAGAGTTGGCGATCTCCTCGAGCTTCTCAAGGCGCTTGATGTAGCTCTCGGCCGACTCGCGACGGGCGCCGGGACGAGAAGCGGAAACAGCATCGGCAGCCTGGACCAGAACGTCGAGCACCGTGTTGGGGTCGACATCGGCATGATGGGCCTCGATTGCGTGGACGATAACGGGCTTCTCGCCATAACGGCGGGCAAGCTCGGCGCCAATCACAGCATGCGGACCCTCAACGTCGTGGTCGATGGCCTTGCCCAGGTCATGCAGAAGACCCGCGCGCTTGGCGGTCACAACATCCAGACCAAGCTCGGAGGCCATGATGCCGCACAGGTCGGAGACCTCAAGCGAGTGCTGTAGCACGTTCTGACCAAACGAGGTGCGGTAGCGCAGAGCGCCCAGGGTTTTGACGATCTCGGGATGCAGGTCGTGGATACCGGTATCGAAGGCAGCCTGCTCGCCGGCTTCGAGCACACGCTGCTGAACCAAGTCAGCGGCCTTGTGGTACATCTCCTCGATGCGGGCGGGGTGAATACGACCGTCGGCAATGAGGTTCTCGAGCGCCACGCGGGCGGTCTCACGACGGACCGGATCAAAGCTCGAAAGCACGACAGTCTCGGGGGTGTCGTCGATCACAAGGTTGACGCCGGAAACCTGCTCGAAAGTACGGATGTTACGACCCTCGCGACCGATGATGCGTCCCTTAAGGTCATCGGAGGGAATATGAACGGACGTGACGGTGACCTCGGCGGTATGGTCGGCGGCACAGCGCTGGATCGCCAGGGAGAGAATCTCCTGAGCGGTCTTGTGGCACTCGGCGCGGACCTGTTGCTCGGACTCACGGATGATGGCGGCCGCCTCATGGGTAACCTCACCGCGGACCTTGTCGAGCAGCTCCTTGTGAGCATCCTCGCGCGTAAGGTCGGCAATACGCTCGAGCTCGGAGGTCTGCTTGGCGCAAAGCTCCTCAAGTTCGCGAGAGCGCTTCTCGACCTGACCGGCCTGGCTGGACAGCTGATGCTCGCGCTTATCGAGCGCATCGTTGCGTCGGTCGAGCGATTCCTCGCGCTGCATCACGCGATTTTCGAGCGCGCGAATCTCGCTCTTACGCTGCTTGTCCTCGGCCTCGGCGGCCTGTTTGTTCTTGATGATCTCTTCCTTAGCCTCGAGCAGAGCCTCTTTTTTGAGGGTCTCGGCCTGACGCTTAGCATCACCGATCAGGGACTCTGCCTGCGCGTGTGCCGACTGAATCTTTTCTTCGGCCTCGTGAAGACTTCCCTGCTTGGCGGTGCGCATGTAGGCAATGGCGACGATGGCACCCAAAACAATGCCAACGAGCGCTGCAATGATAAGCGGCATGCTCACTCCTTTTTATGGATTCGTTACACAACAAAGCGAACCGTCCATACGAACGGCTCGCGACATTTGAGTAATATGGGCGCAGCTTATGCGGGTCGGATACAGATAAACATATAAACAAACTCATCGCAGATGAGCACATATCACAATGCAAATGACAGTTATTATCCTACGTTGAACCGCAACAACTGTCAAATTAACGCACCCAGCACGGCGCCTATCGAGCGGTGAACGGCAGGAGCGTAACGTGCGCATGCTTAAACGTCGCATTTCTCGCTTAAGGCATCGAGGCGCGCCTTAACGGCATCCGCGGAAATGTGATAAGAAAAGCCCTTGCCCATCAAAAATCTGACGAGCTTTTCGAATGCACGTGCCTCGGGAACGCGACGCTTAGCGAGCAAAGCCGATGCGCGAGCCAAGTCGTCATCCTCGGCAAAATAAGCCTCGGGATACCCTGGAATCTCATCAAGTGCAACATGGCGACGCTTGAGTTCAGTCTCGATTTTGCGCTGCCCCCAACCACGACGCTTACGCTCCTCGATAAAGTACGAGCAAAAGCGGTTCTCATCTAAAAAACGATACTCGATGGCACGATTGACGGCAAAGTCGATCGCGGGCTGACGAAAGCCATAGCGCGCCAACTTATCGCGCACCTCGCCCGTAGCATGATCACGACGCGAAAGCATCTCGGTCACCATGGTGAGCGCACATTTGCATTCAATAAGCTGCACCGCCTCGCGAAAGTCATCCCAGTCGCAGGGAAGATCGAGACGGTTCTGAACGTACACACGTGCCACACGCACGGGAATCCAAATGGACCGTTCAAAACCGCCCTCCAGATCGCAATCGATATGTGCACAGGGCTTTTTAGACGCATAACCGCTCGAGAACGAGGAGGCCGTCTTCTTATCCGGAAAAACGACCCGAGCCTCGGTCACCGTATACGACATGTCGGCATCCGTTACTCGTCGTCATCGTCGAGCATCGCGGAGCCATCGATGGCATACAGCTCGTCAAACTCCTCGGGGGCGGGCTGATCGGTCAACTCAACCTCGGAGGGGGCATCATCGTCATACTCAAGACCGCAGGCAAGGCGAACCTTGTGCTCGATCTCGTCGGCGCAATCGGGATGCTCGCGCAGGAACGTCTTAGCGGCCTCGCGACCGTTGCCGAGTTTGTCCTCACCATAGGCAAACCAAGACCCCATCTTTTTGCATATGCCGCACTCGACAGCCATATCCAGAATCGAGCCCTCTTTAGAAATGCCGGTGCCATACATGATGTCAAATTCGGCCGAGCGGAACGGAGCAGCCACCTTGTTCTTAACGACCTTGGCACGTACGCGATTGCCGATAACCTCGTCCTTGAGCTTGATGGTATCGATTTTACGAATATCGATACGCACGGAAGAGAAGAACTTGAGTGCGCGGCCGCCTGTGGTGGTCTCGGGGTTGCCGAACATGACGCCGATCTTCTCGCGCAATTGGTTAATGAAGATGCAGGTTGTGTTGGACTTGGCAAGCGAGCCGGCGAGCTTGCGGAGCGCCTGACTCATCAAGCGAGCCTGCAGACCCACCGTCGTGTCACCGATCTCGCCCTCGATTTCGGCACGTGGAGTCAAAGCGGCGACAGAGTCGACGACGATGGCGTCGATGGCACCGGAACGCACAAGCATGTCAACGATCTCGAGCGCCTGTTCACCCGTATCGGGCTGGGAAATCAGCACCTCGTCGATATCGACGCCGATGCGCGCGGCGTAGGTGGGATCAAGCGCATGCTCAGCGTCGATAAAAGCCACGACACCGCCCATGGCCTGCGCCTCTGCAAGAATCTCGAGCGAAAGCGTTGTCTTACCGGAGGACTCGGGGCCATAAATCTCAACGATACGGCCGCGCGGCACGCCGCCGATACCCAAGGCGGCATCGAGCGCCAGAGAGCCCGTCGGAATAGCCTCGACCTCGAGCTCGGGACCGCCGTCGCCATACCTCATAATAGAACCCTGGCCGAACTTCTTCTCGATCTCGGCCTTGGTAGTGGCGATCATCTCGTCGCGCTCTTTGCCCGTCGTGCGCGTATGAACGGTACGTACGGGACCTGAATTCTTGGCCATGAATAGCCCTCCTCTTAACAACCTGAATCGATGATAAACGAACGGCTGTTCGTGGTCAACCGTTCAGGTTCATCATATGCACCCGTCCATTCCAAAACCCGACCAAACGCCGACCAAACGCCGACCAAACGCTTGACCATGCCAATCGCAAATACGAGTGCTCGTACAAATTAAAGACATGTGCCAGCGCAAGCGCATTCCTTGCCAAAGGTCCCTATCTCCACAATTAAGGGGCCCTAAGGCCCCTTAAAACACGTCTATTCCATGGAATTGAGCACGCGGACAATGCGTTCCAAAGCCTCAGCGACCGCATAGGCACGGACGCACGACCGATCACCCTCGTAGTGACAGCGCGCAGACTCAACGACCGTCGCTCCCCCCTCGGCCGCACGATACGCCCATCCGATATAGAACGTGCCGGCGGGGTCTTGCTCGGTACCGCCGCCGGGCCCAGCGTAGCCCGTTGCGCTCACGGCGACATCGCTCTGATAGAGGTCCAGCGAGCCCGCGGCCATCTCACGCGCCGTCTGATGCGACACGGCGCTAAACCGATCGAGCGTTTCCTGCTCGACGCCGAGCACGCGATGTTTGATCTCATCGCAGTAGGTCACCGCACCGCCACGAAGCACCGCCGAGGCACCCGGGATATCGGCAATCGTCGAGGCAATCATGCCCGCCGTCAGCGACTCCGCCGTCGACACCGTCACGCCACGGGCACTCGCGCGCTCGACAATATCGCGCGCCAGCTCCTCGTTGTTTGCGGCGATCTGCAAATAAGACTCCGTCATACCCACCAGGACCTAGACCGAAAAGACGATCTTACGGCAGTTCCAGAAGTACTGGGCACCCGAGATAATGGTCAAAATGACGGCGATGACGTACAGGAAGCGCGACACCGAATAGACACCGAGCAGCAGCGACGCCGGCCCCAGCTGAAGACCGGCCATCGCAAAGACGCACAGATAGCCACAGATGGAGACCATCGTGGTCGCCGTCTTGTACTTGCCGAGCTTATCGGCGGCAACGACCACACCGGCAGCACTCGCGACCATGCGAAGTGCGCTCACCAACAGCTCGCGGAACAGGATAATGAACACGGACCACACGGTCACCGCGCCAAAATCCAAGAACAGCAGCAAGGCCGAGAACACCAGCAACTTGTCGGCGATGGGGTCCAAGAACTTGCCGAAATCGGTGATCTCGTTGCGTGAGCGCGCCAGATAGCCGTCGACCTTATCGGTGCACGACAGGATCACATACAGAATGAAGGCAGCGGCGGCGAGCGGGCCGTCAAAGGTGCTCCAGTCCGTACCGGCAACGCTCGCGTGAGACAGAGCCGAGACGATCATGAACACCGGAATAAAGACGATGCGAACGCACGTCACGATGTTGGCGGGCGTCCAAACGCTCGTCAGTTCCTTATTGCTCTCGTTTGCCACGACGCTCTCCTACTCCACAACATGGCCGATAAGCTCATAGCAGAAGCTATCGGTAAACTCGACGGTCAAAATATCGCCCACGGACGCCTCGCTGGCGTCCAGATGCACCGCGCCATCGGAATCGGGCGCCTGGAACCAGGCATGACCGATCAGCTCGGCGCCGTCCTCGGTCTCCTCGATACCGTCGACGATTACCTGGGCGCGCTCGCCCACATGGGCTGCTGTGGCGGCAAAACCCAGCGACTCGGCCAGATCCATGGCCTCCTGGGCGCGCTCGAGCTTGACCTCCTCATCGACCTGGCCCTCCATATTGGCGGCCAGGCTGCCCTCCTCCCGCGAGTAGGCAAAGACGCTCGTATAGTCAAAGCCGACGGTGTCCATAAAGTCGATAAGATCACGGAACTCGTCGTCGGTCTCGGTCGGAAAGCCGACCATGGCCGTGGAACGAATCACGATGCCGGGGATACGATCACGAAGATCGCGGAACAGTTCCTCGAGCTCCTGACGCGAACCGGAGCGACGCATGGCCTTGAGGATGCGCGCGTCGCAGTGCTGCACGGGGATATCGATATAGGGCAACACCTCGGGCGTATCGCGGATCGTCTCGATAAGCTCGTCGGTCATGCCCTCGGGCTGCAGATAGAGCACACGAACCCAGACGTTGTGCGGGCGCACAGCCTCGGCGACGGCGCGCAGCAGCTGCGCCAGATTGCGCGGTGAGGCCTCGGCGGCGTCCTCATCGGCAAAGTCGGTGCCCCAAATGCCCGTGTCCTGGCCGATCAGCACGATCTCGCGCACACCGCCGGCAACCAGGTCGCGCACCTCGGAGATAATGCTTTCGGCATTGCGCGAATGATAGCGACCGCGAATGTAGGGAATCATGCAGAAGCTGCAAAAACGATTGCAGCCATCGGAGATCTTGACGTAGGCGACAGCGCCCTCGACGGTACGCTTGACCTGCGGGATATAGGCAGCAATTTTACGCTCCACACCAAGAACGCCATCGATGACAGAGACGATACCGTCTTCCTCATCGGCCTTCACAAATGCCGCGACCTCGGGCAGCTCGTCGGGCAGGTCGTCGCCGTAACGAGACGGCACGCAACCGCACATGACAATGGGGCAGGAGCGAACGCCGTCCTGCACCTCGTTAGCGAGCTCGAGCGTGGTCTCGATGCTCTCAGACGTCGCCGAGGTAAGAAACGAGCACGTATTGACAATGGCGATATCGGCATCCTGAGGATCGAATGCCTCCTCGTAGCCCGCAGCGGTCAGCAGCGAACGCATGCGGTCGGTATCGACCTCGTTCTTGGCGCAGCCAAGCGTGATATAGAGTACGGAACCCAACGGAGTATCCATGTTGGAGAGCGGTCCTTTCGAGTAAATTAGCGGTAGTTGGTAAACTGCAGCGGCTGGCCGTAGTCCTGGTCGCGCAGGAACTGAATCACCGTCTGTAAAGCGTCCTTAGAAGCCGAGGAAACGCGCAGCTTATCGGCCTCGATGGTCACCTTGACCTTAAGCTTTTGATCCTTGATGTCTTTATTGATCTTCTTTGCGGTCGCCTGGTCGATGCCCTCGACGATATGACCGAGCACGCGCACGGTACCGCCCGAAGCCGCCTGCGGGGTGTCCCAAGAGACAGCCTTGAGGTCGATACCGCGCTTGATGAGCTTGGAGCTCAAAACATCGATGATCTGCTTGGAGACAAAATCGGCCGGAGCGTTAATCGTAAAGAGCTGGTCGCCCTTCGAAAGCTCGATGGTGGCGCCGGAGTCTTTAAGGTCATAGCGCTGGGAAATCTCGCGGGCGGTCTGCTGGAAGGCGTTATCGACCTCCTGCATGTTAACCTCGGACACAACGTCGAAGCTGGAATCTTTAGCCATGGTTCTTCCTTTCGGTACGGGGAGCCTTAGTAGCTGTCGTACGAATAGTCATCTGAATCGTTCACTGTCTGGCCGTCGGATGCCGTGTCGGTGCCGACGGTAGACTGGACATCGGTGCCGTCGGCATTATCGGTACCGCCGGCATTATCGCCGTTCGCGGAGTCGGCGGTCTCCTTCTTGGGAACGGTAATGGTCACGCGCGCCACACCCGATGTCTTGGTGTCATAGCGAACCTTTTCACCATTCTTGGTGACCGTGACATCGGAGGGCTTGGACGTGGTGATCTCAATCGAGGACTCGGGCGTGTACTCCTGCTCAAAAGGACCGGTCGCTTGAGCGCCATAGACCGATTTACCGTCGACCTTGACCTCGATCCAGGCGGTCTTGCCCTTGGCAACAGAGACCTTGACCTTGGTGACCTCGTCCTCTTCCTTTTCCACCGTCGCCTTGGCGGCATCGGAACTGGCCGCATCCGTCGCCTCGTCGGCGTCTTCATCCTCGTCAGTGGGTTCGGTCTTCTTGGAAGATTTCTTAGTCGTCGTCTTGGTAGCCACGGGTGTCTCGGGCGTCGACTCGGGTGCAGCAGAGCCGCAACCACGCAGGAGTACCACGATGAGCAAAATCAACAGTAGCACCACGGCACCGATGCCGACGTACATAATGCGCGGATCGATCGTGTTGTATTGAGAGGCGCGCCCAACGCCGCGTCCGCGATTGGAGCTACCACGACCATTACCCTGCGGTATGCGGCCGCGACCGCTATCGGGACGACCACGATAGCTACTCTGGCGCTGCGAACCCCGCTGGCCCGGACGCGGCGCAAGCTCGCCACGGCCCTGATAGCCGCGCTGACCAGAGCGAGGCGCCGAAGAGCGTTGCCCATAGGGCTGGGATTGCGAACGGAGGCGCGGCGTCACCTGCGTGGTATCGGCGTCGGAATAGCCATCGCGGGAACGCCCGGCGGATACTCCGCGATAGCTACGACCGGAGTATCCACCGTCGCCGTAACCGGCGCGAGGATCGCGACTCAACCCGCGAGCGGCGGGAAGCGCACGGTCATCTGGCAGGGGCGTACTGCGAAAACGATCTCGCTGAGAACGAATTTCCTCGCTGGAGCCCGTCTCGGTGATATAGCCCGCTTGCGGAGGGCGCTGGCCGTACCGTGTCGTACGACCACCCTGAACCATCAAAAAACGACCGTTATCGACCGAAGAACGCGAGTTAACGTAGCCGGCAGCATCCTGAAAACGACCGCCCTGCTGCGAGGTATCGCGTTCATATGCCATGAGGTCGTCAAAATAAGCGTTGACGACCTCGCGCGGGTTAAGCCCCAAAAAGCGAGCGTAGCTCGAAATCATGCCCTGCGCATAACCACGCGGGGGCATCGATGCAAAGTTACCAGTCTCGAAAAACTCGATGATCTGCGGCCTGATTTTGATGGTGTTGGCGACCTGCTGGATGGAAAGGCCCATCCGGCGACGCTGCTCGAGCAGCATGTCACCAAAGCGTGCAGCCATCAGAATCCTCCAAACTCACGATCTTCACGTACCATCTCGGCGTCGACAGACTCCAGCGCGGCAAGCCCTTCGTCATCCAGCAGGACCTCGCGCGGCTTGGAACCGTCGGGCGGGCCGACGACGCCCTTTTCTTCCAGCATGTCCATAATACGCCCGGCGCGCGCATAGCCAACCTTGAGGCGGCGTTGCAGGCCAGATGTGGAGCCCAGCTGCGATTCCACCACAATATGGGCGGCCTCCCAGATAAGCGGGTCGTCATCCTGCGGCTCGGCAACGCCCGTGCGAACAATGCCGCCACCAGCCGTGGACATGGAAGCAGGCGCCACGGCAGACAGAATCTCCTCGTGGTAGTCGGGCTCGCTTTGCGACTTAACGAACTCGACGATCTCGTTGATCTCGTCATCGGAGACAAAACAGCCCTGGATACGGCGGGGCTTGCCCCAGTCGACCTTGGAGAACAGCATGTCGCCCAAACCGGTGAGCTTTTCGGCGCCCATCTGGTCGATAATGACGCGGGAATCGATGCCCGTGGCCACGTTAAAGGCGATACGATTGGTGATGTTGGCCTTAATGAGGCCCGTCACCACGTTGGAGCTGGGGCGCTGCGTAGCCACGATAAGGTGAATACCGGCGGCACGCCCCAGCTGGGCGATACGAACGATCGAGGCCTCGACATCCTTGCCGGCAACCATCATCAGGTCCGATAGCTCGTCGATGATAATGACCAGATAGGGCATCTTTTGCGGCGGGTTATCGTAGTGTTCGAACTCGCCGGCGGCCTGCTTTTCGTTATACGTCGAGATCTTGCGAACGTTGAGGCGCACGAACACCTTCAGGCGACGCTCCATCTCGGAAACAGCCCATTGCAAGGCACTCGCAGCCTGCTTGGGTTCGGTCACCACGGGCACATAGAGATGGGGCAGGCCGTTATAGCCGGCAAGCTCAACGCGCTTGGGGTCGACCATGATCAAGCGAACGTCCTCGGGAAGGGCGCGCATGAGCAGGGTCGTGATGATGGAGTTGATCATGACCGACTTACCGGAACCGGTGGTACCGGCAATAAGCAGGTGGGGCATCTTGGCGAGGTCGGCGACAACCGGCGTACCCTCGGCATCGCGGCCGATGGCCAGCTCGAGCGGACCGCCCTTCACATAGGGAAGCACGTCGCCCAGGTTAACGTTCTGGCGCTTGCGATTGGGAATCTCGATACCCACAAGCGAGGTGCCGGGAATCGGCGCAAAGATACGCACCGACTGGGCGGCAAGCGAAAGCGCGATATCGTCCTCGAGGCTCGAAATCTTGCTCACGCGCTCGCCCTCGCCGGGCTGCAGCTTAAAGGTCGTCACCGTGGGACCGGCAATCCAGCCGACGACGCGAGCGCTACGGCCAAACTCCAGCAACGTGGACTGCAGCGACTCGGCAGTCTGCTCCAACTCCTTGTCAGAAGACGCGGCGGACGCCGACTGCGGATTGGCGTGCAGGATTTCGAGCGGCGGGAGTTTGAGGCCATCCTCTTGCTCGCCCTCGACATCGGCAGCAGTGCCGTCAGCTCCCCCATCGCCGGCTGCAACAGGAGCAGCGGAAGCCGTTGGGGTGGGGGCATCGGCAACCTTGGGGTGCTTCAGGAAATCGGGGATCTGCGGGGCAGCAGACACGGGGTTCACGGCAAACGGCGGCTCGGACTCGTCGACCTTGTCCGGGTCGTCTTCCATCGAAAGCTGTCCGGTGACCTGTCCTCGCCTGTCTTGGCGACGCGGCAGCAAAGTTGTCTTGGCGGTCTCGAGCGGACACTCGTCATCCTCGTCATCGCCCTCGGTGAGTTCGATTTCGCTATCGGACCAAGACGGGTCGGGCTCACTCGTGTTGAGCTTGGGTGCGGACTTGCCATGCTTGGCATGGCGACGCGGCAGCAGCGTGGTCTTGGCGCGCTCGGCCTCCACAGCCTCGGACACGTCGACAAACGGATCATCGTCCTCGTCATCATCGTCCAAAACCGGGTCCGCATCATTGCCCATGACCGTGGTCACGGCCATATCGGAGCCCTTCTGACGAAGAATGCTCAGGTGCGGACGGGCGACGCCGGGAACCGACAGGGCCTCTTCGTCGCCCCACGGGCTCGCATTGACATCGGCACGACGGCGCTCGGCAAAATCGGCAGCGCGATCGCGCGCAGAGCGCAAAACGCCACCCACCGAAAAGCCGATGATGACAAAGCCAACGACGGCCAAACCCAACAGGACCACCATCGCGATAGGTTTACCCAGGGCATTCTGCAGCGCACTCGCTATAAACGCACCGATATAGCCGCCCGAGGCGGATAGGTTTTGCGGCACAAACATGAGGTCGCACGAATCGCTCGTGCCCGGCACCATCAACGAAAGAATGGAGACGACGGAGATAAAGACAACGGCGCCACCCGCGACCGAGCGAATGTTGAGCGGCGAGTCCTCACCCAAAAAGAGCGTGGCGGCAAACAGCAAAATGACGATCGGCAGCACGTAGGCGCCCAGGCCAAAGCCAAGATGGTAGAAACCGGCAACCGCTGCCGTCACGGGTGCCGTTGCCGGAGAAATCACGGCAATGAAAGACGCAATCGCCAAAACGGCAATAACCACGCCGGCGATATCGCGGTTGGCCGAAGGCTCGACCAGGGGCTCAACATCGTCGAACTCGGCCTCGTGGCCCTTATTGGCACGAAGATGGGAACCGGCACCCTTAGCAGATGCCGGTTGGTTGTTGGCTTTATTGCCTTTGGCGTTTTGTGCAGATCCGCGCGCCAAACTAAACCTCCATGACGACCGGGATGATCATCGGACGGGTGCGCGTACGGCTCCAAATGAAGTTGGAGAGCGAATCGCGCACGGCCTTGCGAATGGCATCGGAGCCGCTGCTCGTAAAGCTAAACTTGCCCTTCTCGATTGTCTTCATGATGGATGCGGAGGCATCCTCGGAGAACTGATCGTCGATGGCAAATGAAACACCACGGCCCGAGAACTCGATAGCCTCGATCTTCTTATGCTTGAGCGAAACGATGGCGACAGCCGTGACCATACCGTCATTGGCGAGCTTCTGACGATCGCGCAGGACGATGGGGTCGGTATCACCGATGCGCAGGCCGTCGACGTAGACGACGCCGGACTCGACGGGCGTGCCGCGCTTGACAATACCACCGCGCATCTCGAGCGTGTCGCCGTTATCGAGGATAAAGATGTGATCATCCTTAATACCCATCTTACGGGCAAGCTGGGCATGGGCACGCAGGTGCACGGCCTCGCCGTGAACCGGCATAAAATAGGTGGGCTTGGCCATGGCCATCAGAAGCTTGAGCTCTTCCTGGCTGCCGTGACCCGAGACATGGACGAGGGCGCGATTCTTATCCCACACGTCGCAGCCAAGCTTGGCCAGGCTGTTGACGACCTGCTGGACGGCCTTCTCGTTGCCGGGAACAGGGGTCGCCGAGAGGATGACGGTATCGCCCTCGTGGATGGAGAGCGTCTTGTGCTCGCCGTTGGCCATGCGGGACAGCGCCGACAGCGGCTCGCCCTGAGAGCCGGTGCACATGACGACAATCTTGTCGTCAGGCAGGTTATCGATATCGAAGGCATCGATGATATCGGCATCGTCGATGTTGAGGTAGCCCAGCTCGCGCGCCACGCGGGTGTTGGTGAGCATGGAACGTCCGGTCACGACGACCTTGCGGCCGCACTTGCGGGCGGCGTCGCAGATCTGCTGCAGGCGATGGATATGGCTCGAGAACGACGCGACGAACACGCGGCCCGGGGCATTCTTGATGGCGTGCAGCAAGTTGGGGCCGACTTCGGCCTCGGACTTGGTAAAGCCCGGAACCGTGGCGTTGGTGGAGTCGGAAAGCAACAGGTCGATGCCCTGCTTGGCAAAGCGACTGATGGCGGCATAATCGGGCGTGACGCCATCGATGGGCGTCTGGTCGAGCTTAAAGTCGCCCGTGTGCATAACGGTGCCCTGGTTGGTGCGAATGAATACGCCCAAAGCGCCCGGAATTGAGTGCGTCATAGAGAAGAAATCGAGCGAAATGCCACCAAGATTGACATGGCTACCGCCCTTGACCTCGCGGAACTTGGGCGCGCGGATGCGGAACTCGGAAAGCTTGCCCTCGATGAAACCAAGCGTCAGCTTGCTCGAGAAGATGGGCACCTTGTTGTTGAGGTCCTGCAGCAGGTACGGAAGCGAACCGGTATGGTCCTCGTGGCCGTGGGTGACGATGATGCCGCGGAGCTTCTCCTCGTTCTCCAGAACATAGGTGTAGTCGGGAAGCACCAGGTCAATTCCGGGCTGGGAGTCGTCGGGGAACATAAGGCCGGCGTCGACGAGCACCATGTCGTCGCCGCACTCGAAGACCGTCATATTCTTGCCGATGCCATCAAGGCCTCCGAGCGGAATGATCTTCAAGGGAGATGATTTTTTAGCTGCCATAGGTTCGTGCGGTTTCCTTTCTTCGAAACGGGTCTGGAACAACCGACGGGGCGCTTCTGGCAAACCGACCGCCGGGAACGTACAAACATGCATCACGGAGTCGATGCAGTAACCGCATTATGATACCCATTTGCCCACCAACAGACCACCCATGCATCAAAGCCCCATCTGAACTGGTCTATCCCGCCGGTTTCCCGTGGGGCGGGCACTGATGAAGTTTCCTGCTCTACAGTCCTGCTCACGACGGAGGCCACATTAAGTGGCCTCCTGTTCGTGCGGAACTCGCGATAAACTTCATCAGTGCCCGCCCCACGGGAAACCTGCCAATAAGGGACAGGTTTATTTTGGTAGGTTTTATCTGGGGTAATGCCGCGCATGCGATTATCTAAAGATCTGAATTCAGATAACTGAATAGACTATCTGACAAAATCGAAACCCGCACCCACCAGCCCTTTTGCTATTCCCGGCGGGGGCCGCGGGTAAAGTTTATCGCGAGTTCCGCACGAGCCGGAGAGCACTTAATGTGCTCTCCGTGCGAGCAGGACTGTAGAGCAGGAAACTTTACCCGCGGACCCCGCCGGGAATAGCAAAAGGGCGACCCCTGTCCAGAGTCGCCCTTGTTGAGCTGCTTATGTGTAGCTGTTACTCGGCGTCGTGGTGACGGCGGGGCTTGCGGCCTCCGTTGTCACCGGGACGGCGCGGACGGTCGCTGCGCTCGGAGCGCTCGCGACGCGGACGCTCACGGCGCTGGAAGTGCTCGCCATCGCCCTCGGGGGCACCCTCGGCACGAGCCGGGGCCTCGGGCTTATCCAGACGATCGAGCGAGATCTTGCCGCGATCGTCGACCTCGATGACGACGACCTTAACCTCGTCGCCCACGTTGAGGACGTCCTCGACCTTCTCCACGCGGCCCTTGGCGACGCGGGAGATGTGCAGCAGGCCGTCCTTACCGGGCAGCAGGTTGACAAAGGCGCCGAAGGGCTGGATGGAGACCACGCGACCGGTGTACTCCTCGCCCGGCTCGGGAACCTTGATGATGAGCTTAATGCGCTCGACGGCCTGGTCGACGGACTCGCCGGTGCCACCGACAAAGACAGTGCCGTCCTCCTGGATGTCGACCAAAGCACCGGTCTCGTCTTGGATGCCGCGGATGACCTTACCGCCGGAACCGATGACGTCGCGGATCTTGTCGGTCGGAACCTGGATGGAGACGATGCGCGGAGCGGTGCTGCGCGTGGTGTGGCGCGGCTCGGGGATCACATCGAGCATCTTCTGCAGGATGAAGGCGCGACCCTCCTTGGCCTGCTGCAGGGCGCGGGCCAGGATGTCGAAGGTAAGGCCCGTGGCCTTGTTGTCCATCTGCAGAGCGGTAATGCCCTCGGTGGTGCCGGTGACCTTAAAGTCCATATCGCCCAGGAAGTCCTCGAGACCCTGGATGTCGGACAGGACCACGGTCTTGCCCTCCTCCTGGATCAGGCCCATGGCGATACCGGAGACCGGGCGCTTAATGGGCACGCCGCCGTCCATGAGGGCGAGCGTGGAGCCGCAGGTCGAAGCCATCGAAGAGGAGCCGTTGGACTCCATGACCTCGGAGACCACGCGGATGGCGTAGGGGAACTCGTTCTCGTCGGGGAGCACCGGAAGCAGGGCGCGCTCGGCCAGGTTGCCGTGGCCGATCTCGCGGCGCTTGGGGCTACCCATGCGGCCGGTCTCGCCGGTGCAGAACGGCGGGAAGTTGTAGTGGTGCATGTAGCGCTTGCCCTCGGTGGGCTCGATGGTATCCAGACGCTGGCCCTCGTTGAGCATGCCGAGCGACAGGACGGAGAGCACCTGGGTCTGGCCGCGCTGGAACAGGCCGGAGCCATGAACGAGCGGCAGGTAGTTGTCCTTCACCATAATGGGGCGGATCTCATCGGCGGCACGGCCGTCGACGCGCTCACCGGTCTCGACGACCATGGTGCGCATGGCCTTCTTCTCGAGCTTCTTGAGTGCCACGGGGATCTCGCGCTCCCAAGCGGCCTGCTCCTCCTCGGTGAACTCGGCACGGATGGACTCCTTCAGAGCCTCGACCTTGCCGATACGGGAGAGCTTGTCGGCGTCGCGAAGGGCGGCTGCCATCTCGTCGTAGTGGGCGAAGATGCGCTCCTGGACCTCCTCGACGGGCTGGTCGAGCGGGTACTCCTTCTTGACGATAGCGCCGTTGACCTGCTCCCACTCGGCAACGAACTCGTCCTGAGCCCGGCAGAAGGCAGCGAGGGCCTCCTGGCCAAACTTCATAGCGGCGAGCATATCGTCCTCGGAGATCTCATCGGCGCCGGCCTCGACCATCGAGATGAAGTCGGCAGAGCCGCCCAGCTCCAGGTCCAGATCGGAGTTCTCGCGCTCCTCATAGGTGGGGTTGACGATAAACTCGCCGGTCTCCACGTTGCGGCCGATGCGCACGCACGCAAGCGGGCCTTCGAAGGGCACGCCGCCGAGCGTCATGGCCAGGGAGGCACCCATGACGTTGATGACGTCGAAGGGGTTGACCTGGTCGGCGACGAGCGAGGTGGCGACGATGTGCACCTCGTTGCGGAAGCCGTCCGGGAAGCTCGGGCGAATAGGACGGTCGATCATGCGGGCCGTGAGCGTGGCCTTCTCGCTGGGACGGCCCTCGCGCTTGAGGTAGCCACCCGGAATACGGCCGGCAGCGTACATCTTCTCGTTGAAGTCGACGGTCAGCGGAAAGAAGTCGTAGTTCTTGCGCTCCTTGGAGACGACCACGGTGTCGAGCATCGTGGTGTCGCCCTGCTTGACCAGACAGGCGCCGGTGGCCTGCTTGGCAAGTTCGCCCGACTCAAAGGTGTAGGTCTTGCCGTACAGCTCAAAGGTCTTGGATACGAGTGTCATTGTTCTCCTTTACCCCGCAGGCCCCTTGCCTGCGGGCTTCTCATGTGACGCGGGCCCCCTGCCCCCGCCACGCTTCAGAGCGTGATTGTTCACGCCCTTACACAAAAAGAGCGCCCCGCTGCGCAGGACGCTCTTAGCATGTACAAATCCTTACTGGATGTTGTCGCGGATGCCCAGAGCCTTGATGAGCTCACGATACTCGACGACGTCGTTCTTCTTGATGTAGGAGAGAAGACGACGACGGCGACCGACGAGCATGAGCAGACCACGACGGGTGTGGAAGTCCTTCTGGTGGGACTTCATGTGCTCGGTCAGCTCCTTGATGCGCTCGGTCAGGATGGCGACCTGAACCTTGGGGTTGCCGGTGTCGACCGGGGTGTTACCGAACTGGGCAGTCAGCTCCGCCTTGCGCTCTTTGGAAACAGTCATTGTTTCACCTTTCGTTTCGCGTCGCCCGCGGGCGACTCTATTCGCCTCGGACTGGGAAGCCGCCGGTGGAGCGAGCATCCAAGGTCGAGGTACCAACAGGTCGGTATGTTACCACAAGCGGACCGCGTATGCCCATCATCACCGACCCAACATGAATTCCATCGCGCGAAGACGCTGATCGGTGTGCGTCGCAGCCCAAACATGCGAAAGCCCCAGCAAAAAGGCGGCAGTATGGGGATCGACCCTCTCGGCCATGAGCGCATCGAAGGTCATGGACATGAGGGCGCGCAGCCATGCGACCTCGCCGGTCGACACCAGCTCGGCACCCGGAACGCTCGACGCGCACGACCCGCACATGAGCCCGCCCGCCTGGGGCGAAAAATACGACAGCATGGGGTCTCCGCACAGTACGCAGGCCGAAAAATCGGGTCGATAGCCAACGTGCGACAGCAGCTTAAAGACATATGCCGCCACAAGCAGATCCATATGTGCCGTGTCGAGCCTGCTGCCCACCAGGGCAAGTGCTCGCTGCGTAATGGCAAAGGTAAACGGGTCCTCGGCGTCCTCGAACGAGCACACGCGCGCGACCTCGGCGATCGCGCTTGCGGCGCAGGTCGTCTCGTAATCGGGCGCGGCGCCGAGCGGCGCCTCCAAAAGCTCGGCCTGGGAAACCACGTCGAGCGACCGTCCGTGCGCGAGCAGCATATCGACGGTACAGAACAGCTCGCAGCGCGCCGCCAGGCGCCCGCCGGGTTTGCGCGCGCCCTTTGCCACGGCACGGACCTGCCGACCCCGCTCATCAAGCATCGTCAAGATCAGATCGGTCTCCTTGAGCTTGGTCTTATCGAGGACGAGTACCTTTGTGCGATATGTCCGTGAGCCTGCCATGAGCGCCGCGCGCCCTTAGTCCTCGGCGTTGTAGCCAAAACGGCGAATCTGGGCCTCGTCGTCACGCCAGCCGGCCTTTACCTTCACGTCCAGCTCCAAAAAGACCTGCGTGCCAAAGATGCGCTCAAGATCGCGACGGGCGTCGATGCCGATATGCTTGATCATCTCGCCGCCCTTACCGATGATGATGCCCTTTTGGCCCTCGCGCTCGACGTAAATGGTGGCATGCACGCGCAGCACCTTCTTGGTCTGCTCGAGCGCATCGCAGATTACGCCAACGGAGTGCGGAATCTCATCACGGGTGCGGCGCAAGACCTTCTCGCGCACAAACTCGGCAACGAGCGTCTCGTCGGAAGCGTCGGTACCCATGTCCTCGGGGAACCAACGCGGGCCCTCGGGCAAAAAGTGCGCAACGGTCTCGATGAAGGCATCGACGTTAAAGTTCTTGACCGACGACGTCACGATTTCATCGTCATATTCCATAAGCTCGTGGGCGGCCTTAAGCTGCTCCATGACCTGTGCGGGATCGGCCTCATCGGCCTTGGTGAGCACCAGGACCTTCTTGGAACGGGCGCATCTGACGCGCTCGGCAACCCAGGCGTCTCCCCTGCCGATCGGTTTGGTGGCATCAATCAAAAACGCGACGACATCGACATCGTTCAGCTCGAACAGCGCGCTCTTGTTGAGCTCGGACCCCAGGCCGTCCTTGGGCTTGTGGATACCCGGGGTATCGACAAAAACCAGCTGGTAGCCAGGGCGATTGACGACGGCGCGCATGCGACGGCGGGTCGTCTGGGCCACCGGCGAGGTGATGGCGACCTTTTTGCCATAGCAGGCGTTGAGCAGCGTGGACTTACCGGCGTTGGGGCGGCCGACCAGGGCCACGAAGCCGCTGCGGAAACCGGGCTCAACGTCGCCAAAGCCCGCGAGGCTGTCGCCCTCGTCGCACAGGGCGTCGAGCTCCTCGTCACTCATGCCCTCAAACGGGTCGAACTCCTCGACCTCGCAAGCCTCAGTCGCTTCGGCATCCACAGCATCCAGGGGCTCGTCGTCCAGCGTTTCATCGATAGGCTGCATATTGTCGGACATGAAAATCCCTTTCTAAATAAAGCCGAGCGCGTGGGCAAATACCAACAAGCCCACAATCGCGGCGGTGATGGAAAGAACGTATACGGAGGCGGCGGCGATATCCTTTGCACGCTTTGCCAGCGGATGGAACTCCTGGGTCGCCAAATCGACAATCGCCTCCATGGCGGTGTTGCACAGCTCGCCGTGAATCACCAGGCCGCAGCAAATGATAATCGTAGCCCACTCGGCAATGTCGAGCCCCACGATGCAGCCGGCAATGACAGTGCACACACCCGCCACGAGCATGACCTTAATGTTACGCTCGGTCTTAACGGCGGTAACGAAGCCCTCCATGGCGTAGGAGAACGACTTTAAAAAGGACGGATGGTCCTTGTTCGATCCGGGAATCATAGACGGCTCCTAGTCGTGGGCATGGTTGGTGATGGGGCCGACGTGAACCAGCTTGGGGTCCTCGCCGCGCTCGAGCGCCAGATCGCGCAGGATGGCGTCCTCGCGGGCCTCCATGACCTCGGCCTCGTCGTCCTCGATATGCTCGTAGCCCAGTAAATGCAACATGCCATGCACGAGCATCAGGCGGCACTCATCGGCAGGGCTATTGCCAAAGCCGGGGGCCTGACGGGCAATGACCTGCGGGGCCAAGATGATATCGCCGAGCTCGAGCGTCTCGTCGGCTGGGATATCCTCGTCAAAGGCCGAGTCGCATTCAAACGAGAGGACATCGGTGGTACGGTCGATACCGCGCCACTCGTGGTTGAGCTCGTGCATCTCATCCTCATCGACATACGAAAGGGAAATCTCGACTTTTCGCTCAACGCCCTCGGCAGCAAGCACGACCTCGCAGATGTGCTCTACCTCCTGCGCGACAAGCAGCGTATCGAGCTCGGCATCGTTGCTGATCAATACACTCAACGGGACTCCTTTCGGTCGCGCACGCGTTTCTCGCGCACGTCATCATAAGCATCATATGCCTCGACGATTCGCCCCACCAAGGCGTGACGCACCACGTCGGCACGCTCGAGGTGCGAAAACGCGACATCGTCGACACGACCCAAAATCTGCTCAACGTCGGCAAGACCACCGCGACGACCTACCAAGTCACGCTGGCTCAGGTCACCGGTAATCACAAACTTGGAGTTAAAGCCCAAGCGCGTCAGGAACATCTTCATCTGCTCGGGCGTGGTATTTTGAGCCTCGTCGAGCACCACGAAGGCATCGCTCAGCGTACGACCGCGCATGTAGGCAAGCGGGGCGATCTCGATCACGCCACGCTCCATAAGCTCATCGGTGCGCTCGCGATCCATCATGTCAAAAAGGGCGTCGTAGAGCGGACGCATGTAGGGATCGATCTTTTCCTCGAGGGTACCGGGCAAAAAACCCAAGTTCTCCCCCGCCTCGACAACCGGACGCGTCAAGATCAGACGGCCCACCTCGTGACGCTTGAGCGCGGCAACGGCAAGCGCCATGGCCAGATAGGTCTTACCGGTACCGGCAGGACCCAAGCCAAACGTGATGGTATGCGAGCGGATGGCATCCACATAGCGCTTTTGACCGAGCGTCTTGGGGCGAATGGCACGACCGCGATACGAAAGCAGCACATCATCGCGAAGCGACGTAGCCCCGTACTCACCGTCGCGCAAGACGGCCAGGCAGCGAGAGACATCGTCGACAGACAGCGTCCGTCCGGCGGCAGCCTCGCGAAAAGCATGCTCGAAAAAGCGCGCCACGAGCTCGACCTCGTCCGGGTCACCGCACACGGCGATACGGTCGCCACGGGCGACCACGTGGGCGCGAACCAAGCTCTCGAGCGCACGAAGGACGCCGTCGCCGGCACCCAAAACGCGCGAGGGATCAATTCCATCGGGAACGGTAAGTCTAATCTTCGAGGCTTCCATGAACCTCCCTGCGTGCATGGACCAAGCCGGAATCATCGACTCCGATGATAGCAACATCGAGCAGGCACGGGGCTGTGAGTCCGCAGGTATCGTCAAGACGGGCATGATGGAACGAACCGAGCGTCAGGTTGTCGCCATACTCGAGCACGGCACGCTCGACGGTGCCCACGCGACGGCGGGCGTCGGCAATGGCGAGTTCCTGCGCCGCGGCTCGCATACGACGGCTGCGCTCAGCCATAACCTCGGGCGGCACCTGGTCGGGCATATCGGCAGCAAGGGTACCGGGACGCTTGCTATAGCGGAAGACATGCATGCGCGAAAAGCCCACGCGACGGCACAACGCCAGCGACTCCTCAAATTCCGCGTCCGTCTCGCCGGGAAAACCGACGATGACGTCGCACGAAAGGGACGCCTGAGGCAAGTTGGCGCGGATCATACGCACCGTCTCCTCAAATGCCTCGGCGCTATAGGGACGTCCCATGCGATGCAGGGTCGCCGTGCAGCCAGACTGCACGGGCAGGTGCAAAAACGGGGCGATGCGCTGCGGATAGCGCGCCATGACCTTAAGCAGGGGCTCGGAGATATCCATGGGCTCGACCGAGGAAATGCGCACATGCGGAATAGACGTACGCTCCATGATGGCCTCGAGCAGCTCATCGATCTCGACGTGTTCGTCAGTCGCACTCTTGCCATCGTAGGCGCCCAGGTTCACGCCCGTCAGCACCACCTCGGGCACGCCGGCCTCCTGAGCCTCACGAACTTGTTCGAGCACAGACTCGACCGGCACGGAGCGCTCGGGGCCGCGGGCCTTCCACACAATGCAATAGGTGCAACGATGGTTGCAGCCGTCCTGGATCTTCACACCCAGACGCGAGCGACCGAGCGCGTCGACCACATCGCCGTCGCTACAGGCGGCCACGCTATCGGACTCAACGCCCAGCACCTCGCAGACGCGTTCGGCGACATCGATCTTAGACGGCTCCGCGATCACGCGGTCCGAAAGCTCCAGAAGCTCCTCGGGGTGCAAATTGACAACGCACCCGGTCACGACCACATAGGGCTCTTTTGGATGAGCCAGCGCATGGCGGACGGCCTTACGGGTCTTGGCCTCGGCCTCGCCCGTAACGGCACAGGTGTTAATGACGATCAGCTCCGCATCCTGAGGCTCCACCATTGCAAAACCCAGGCGCATAAGATCGGCAGTGATACGGTCGGACTCAACCCGGTTGACACGGCAGCCGAGGTTGACAACAGAGATATGAGGTGCGAGCACGCGGGCTCCTTAATCGAGGATGTCGTCGAGAGCGCTCTTAATGCGATCGGTCACCGATTTCTTGCCGGAAGCGACATCGTCGCCCGACTCGGCGGCGAAAGTCTCGAGCAGCTCGCGCTGCTTGGCGGAAAGGTTCGTGGGGACGAGCACGCGCAGCTGAACGATCAAGCGTCCACGCGAGCCGCCACCGCCGATACGGGGCATACCGTAGTTGTTGACACTCACGGTGTCGCCGTACTGCGTACCGGCGGGGACGCACACCTTGACGACCTCGTCGGGCAAAATGCCCTCAACCTTAATCTCGCAGCCGAGCGCAGCCTGCGCAATCGAGATATCGCTCACGAGGTACAGGTCGCCGCCGTTGCGTTTAAAACGCTCGTGATCGGCGACGCGCACGTTGACGATCAGGTCGCCCGAGGGCTCACCACGAAGGCCTGCCTCGCCAAAGCCGCTCACGCGCAGCTGGCGACCGGTCGAGACGCCGGCGGGGATATCGATGTCGATCTTTTCGTGCGAAGGCGTGCGGCCCTGACCGTCGCAGGTCTCGCAGGGATGGTCGATGACCGTACCTTCGCCATGGCAGTCGGGGCAGGGCGAAGAGGACTGAACTTGACCCAGGAACGAGCGCTGGACCGTCGTGACATAGCCCGTGCCGTGGCAACGGCTGCACTGCTTTTCGGCCGCACCCTCGGCCCTACCGGTGCCATTGCAATCCTCGCAGGGGGCAAGGCGGTCATAGCTGATCGTCTTTTTGCAACCGAGCGCCGCCTCCTCAAGGGTCACCGAAAGGGAGATGGCCATATCGCGGCCGCGACGACGCTCGCGGCGATTTCGGGCGCCACCGCCGGCACCGCCGCCAAAGAACGACGAAAAGAGGTCGTCCATGCCCATGCCGCCAAAGATATCGTTAATGTCGACATAGCCGGAGCCACCGGGGCCGTCGGGCGAACCGTAGCGATCGTAGTTTGCACGCTTCTGCTCGTCGGAAAGAACGGAATATGCCTCGTTGAGCTCTTTGAACTTGGCCTCGGCATCGGGGTCGTCCGAAACGTCCGGGTGTACGATACGGGCCTTCTTTAGAAACGCGCGCTTAATCGTCCGCGCGTCGGCATCCTTGTCGACGCCAAGTACCTCGTAGTAATCCCTATTTTCCGACACGACCGAATCCTTCCGACTTTCATTATTGTCACAGTGCGTCCTATACCCAAGCTGGGCCGACCGCAAACAAAGGGTTTGATGTTATTGCATTGCGTAGGGCGAAAGCATGGCACGTTGCGAGCAGCTCGCAAACCAAACCGACACGAGAGCAAACATAAATCCGTTGGCAAAACCGTTGGCAAACTGCATCGCGCCGCGCTTCCACCACAGCAGGCTGCGGTGAAGCACGCCGTCCGAAAGCACCATGAACAAGCCCATGGCAAACGGAACAAAGCACATCATGGCAAAGGCCGAGAACACGCCCGAGATGGCCGACAGCACCAAAAAAGGCGCCACGATGCCCATCAGGTAAAAACCGGTACGAGCCTTGCCCTCCAGGCGTTCGGCCTCGACATGGGCGCGCCCGACCAAATCGCCGCCCGAGGCACCGTTGGTGCCGGCGTGACCCATGCCGTCAATATGGATCTCGTCGCCATCATGCGTGCCGGCAGGAAACTCAATCGTCTGCTCGGAGGTCACACGGGTCCGCCCGCTGCCACCGCAATCGGGGCAGGGGTCGGCGACGACCTTACCGGAACCGCCGCACTCGGGGCAGACCGACTGGAACGTGCCGGCACCAAACAGGAAGGACAGGTCGACGTCGATGTGGCCGCGACCGCCGCAGCTCGGACAGGTATGTGCATGCTCGGACGAGACAGAGCCCGAGCCTCCGCAATGACCACAGGTATCGAAGCGCGTATAGCGGACGGTCTTGCGGGCACCGCCCTTGGCCTCCTTGGCGTCGAGCTTAATATCGACGACCACGTTGGCGCCGTTCTCGGGATTATAGGCAGCCTGGCTGCGACGCTGCTGGCCCCAGGCGCCACCAAAGGGAAAGCCGCCCTCAAAGGGATTGCCATAGCCTGCGCTGCCGGCGTAGCCGCCGCCATAGGGCGAAGCAGAAGGAGCGCCGGCGAAGGGATTGCCCGAGCGCATGGCATCATAGCGCGCACGCTTCTGCTCGTCCGAAAGCACGGCATAGGCCTCGGAAACCTCTTTAAACTTTTCCTCGGCATCCGGCTCTTTGTTGACGTCCGGATGGAGCTTGCGGGCCTTTTGCTGAAAGGCCTTCTGTATATCACGCGAGGTGGCGTCCTTGGAGACACCCAAGATCTCGTAGTAATCTTTTTCGTTCATCGTCGCCATGCGCGGCAACCTCCTGCTCACAGCAGCGTATATATTGCGGTAATTCTACCCGAGCGGCCTAAGCTAGACCCCAAAACAGCTCGAACAGCATATTTCCATCGAGCCAGCCCAAGTGGGTGGGCGCTAAACGGGCGCGGGCGCGACCTGCTACAACATCTTTTGAGGTGATGCGCCCCGCATGCCCCTCGACATCATCGGGTACCCAGGTGGCAAGGTCCAACTCGAGCGCACGGTCGCAGGACGCCGCCAGCTCGTCTGCAGGAATCACGCTTGCCGAGCGAACCAACAGGTCGGGCCCAATGCCACGCGTCATGCGGCAGGCGAGCATCAAATCCTCCGCCGCCGCCTCCCGCTGCGACAGGTACTCGGCATCAAACGTCGTCGCGGCATCGTCGCGTTGCACCAGACGCACGCGATACGCATCGCCGCGAGCGGGCACGTCGGGATAAAGCCCGGCCAAGCAATCGAAATCCTCGGCGTCGAGCATACCGGCGGCAGAGCGACCCAGGCCCAGATAGCCCCGTCCGGTCCAATAGGCGATGTTATGCGAGCACTCATGTCCGTCGAGTGCATAGCTTGCCACCTCATACGGGTGATAGCCGGCCGCGCCCAGACGCTCGCGCGCCGCTTCCATGCACGCAGCCTGAAAATCCTCGTCGGGCTCGAGCGACTCGTCGTAACACGCCATGCGGTAGAGCGGCGTGCCTTCCTCGAGCGTGAGGGGGTACACCGACACATGTTGCGGCGCCGCTGCCAACACGCCATCGAGCGTGTGCTTCCAACTCGCTGCGGTCTGCCCGGGAAGGCCACACATAAGGTCGCACGACACATCGAGCCCAGCGTCCTTAACCGTCGTGATGGCAGCGAGCGCCCGATCGGCATCGTGAATACGGCCGATGGCGGTAAGTTCGGCATTATCGAGCGTTTGCACGCCCAGAGAGACGCGTGTGACACCAACCTTGGCAAGCGCAGCGGCAAGCTCGGCGGTCAGCGACTCAGGATTAGCCTCGCAGGTAAACTCAACGGGCTTGCACCACATGCAAATACGCCGGGCAAGCTCCACCAGACGCTCTCCCGCCAGCGACGGTGTGCCGCCGCCAACATAGACGGTGCGGACCTGTGCAAGCGCCCCGGTGTCTCCAAAGGCATCAAGGCGCGCATACAGCTGCTCAAAATAGGCATCGAGCGCAGCGCTCAGGTCGCACGGAGCAAAACTGCGTGAGTCAAAGTCGCAGTACCGACACTTTTGAGCGCAAAACGGCACATGCACGTACAGCGCGGTAACGGCCACCGTTAGGCCTCCAGCGGATGAGCGGGCACCGACTCGCCAGCGGCAAGCGCGGCCTCGCAGGCCACCACATCGCGCTCGATATCATCGACCAATGCCATGAACTCCTCATATGTGGAGCAACGCACCACCTGGGCACGCCAGGCGGCGGCATGGGGCATGCCCTTTAGATACCAGCTTGCGTACGTACGGGCACGCGACATGAGCGGCAGAAGCTCATGCGTCAGCGTGAGATGCTCGCGCAGGGCGTCCAGGCGCTCAACAGAGCTGCGCACCGGCGCCGGTACGCCATTGAGCGCAAGGGCGCGAGCATCGCCAAAGACCCAGGGATTACCGTAGATACCGCGTGCGATAAACACCGCGCTGGCACCCGAGTTGCGCAGATGCTCCACGGCATCCTCGGCCGAGAACACGTCGCCCGAACCGATAACGGGAATCTCGACGGCATCGGCCACCTCATCGACGACCGACCAATCGGCCTGACCCGTATAGAGCTGCGTGGCACAGCGACCATGCACCGCCACAGCAGCGGCGCCCGCCCCCTCGAGCATCTGGGCAAACGTCGCGGCATTGCGATCTTCGGCGTAAAAGCCTTTGCGGATCTTAACGGTCACGGGCACGTGCGCCGCGCCCACCGCCGCCTCGACGATCTTTTCGGCCAGCTCGGGCGTGCGCATGAGCGCCGAGCCCTCGCCTTTGGTGACGACCTTGCGAGCCGGGCAGGCCATGTTGATATCGATCAGCGACAGGCGATCGCCCACACGCTCCTCGACGGCAGCGACGGCGCTCGCAAATTGATCGGGCTTGGAGCCAAAGAGCTGCACGCAGATCTGCCGCTCCTCGTCGGCCGGCAGCACCAGGCGCCACGTCTTATTGCTGGCATAGGCAAGGCCCGCCACGCTCACCATCTCGCTATAGGCAAGATTGGCGCCGCGGCGGCGGCACATGATGCGATAGGCGGGATCGGTCACGCCGGCCATAGGAGCCATAAGGAACGGCTGCTCGGCATAGGCACCCAGCAGCCGCGTACTGTATTCAGAAAGCGCCATGGAACTACTCGTCCACCTTGAGGATCGCCATAAAGGCCTCTTGCGGGACCTCGACCGAACCGATGGCCTTCATGCGCTTCTTGCCCTCTTTCTGCTTCTCGAGCAGCTTGCGCTTACGCGAGATATCGCCGCCATAGCACTTGGCCAAAACGTCCTTGCGGCGCGCCTTGACGGTCGAGCGGGCAATGATCTTGTTGCCGATGGCACCCTGAATGGGCACCTCGAACAGCTGGCGCGGAATAATTTCCTTAAGCTTGTCGCACAACCCGCGGGCCAGGCCATAGGCCTTGTCCTTGTGCACGATAAACGAAAGCGCGTCCACCTCGTCGCCCGAAAGCAGGATATCGAGCTTGACGAGCTCGGAGGGACGATACTCGTTGAACTCATAGTCGAGCGACGCATAGCCCTTGGTGCGACTCTTGAGCTGGTCAAAGAAGTCCAGGATGAGTTCGGCGAGCGGCATGTCGAAGCGCATCTCGACCGATTTGCTCGTGAGGTGGATCATGTCGGTCGTAATGCCGCGGTGCTCGATAGCGAGCTGCATGACGGCTCCCGTATACTCGGGCGGGCAGATAATCTTGGCCTTGAGGTAAGGCTCCTCAATACGCTCGATGCGCGTAGCCTCGGGCAGATCCTGCGGGCTGCGGACATCAATCATCTCGCCGTCGGTCTTGTAGACGTGGTAGTCCACCGAAGGGCTCGTGGCGATGAGGTCCAGGTTGAACTCGCGCTCCAGACGCTCCTTGACGACCTCCATATGCAGCAGGCCCAAGAAGCCAACGCGGAAGCCAAAGCCGAGCGCCACCGAGGTCTCGGGCTCCCACACCAACGAAGGGTCGTTGACATGCAGCTTATCGAGAGCGTCACGTAGGTTCTCGTAATCCTTGTTGTCGATCGGGAACAAGCCCGTATAGACCATGGGCTTGGCCTCACGGTAACCGGGAAGCGGCTCAGGGCAGGGATTCGATGTCCACGTGAGGGTATCGCCCACGCGAACGGCCTCAGGGTCCTTCAGGCCCGTGACCACGTAGCCCACCTCACCGACCGTCAGCGCGTCGACCGGAGTCTCGGCGGGACGCTTGACGCCCACGCCATCGACCAAAAAGTCGCCCTCGGCCTGCATCATGCGCAGGGTATCGCCCTTCTTGATGGAGCCGTCAAAGACGCGGACCGTGGCGACGACGCCGCGGTACTCGTCAAAATACGAATCCAGGATGAGCGCCTTGAGCGGAGCCGTCGCATCGCCCTTGGGCGGTGAGATCAAAAAGACGATGGACTCCAGCAGATCATGGATGCCCTCGCCGGTCTTGCCCGATACGCATACGGCATCGTCGGCAGGAATCGCAAGGTCATCCTCGATCTCGGTCTTAACCTCGTCGGGGTGTGCCGACGGCAAGTCGATCTTGTTGATAGCGGGCACGATATCCAGGTTGGCGTTCATGGCGAGCGTCGCGTTGGAGACGGTCTGCGCCTCGACGCCCTGCGTGGCGTCGACGACGAGCACCGCACCCTCGCAAGCGGCAAGCGAACGCGAGACCTCATAGGTAAAGTCCACGTGGCCCGGCGTATCGATCAGGTTGAACTGATACGTCTCGCCATCGTCGGCGTCATAGGAAACGCGAACGGCATTGGACTTGATCGTGATACCGCGCTCGCGCTCGATATCCATTGTGTCGAGCAGCTGCGATTCCATGTCGCGCTCGTCGACGGTATGGGTGAGCTCGAGGATGCGATCACTGATCGTGGACTTGCCATGGTCGATGTGCGCAACGATCGAGAAGTTGCGGATGTGGGAAATGTCAATTGAAGTATTCATGCGGACTATCTTACCCGAGCGGTACAAAAAATGGAGTCTGTTCCATAAAACAGGCTCCATTTATGCGCGTAATCTATGTGGTGTGAAATTTACAACTTAGGCGTTGATGCTGTTCACGAGCTTGGCAAGACCGGACTTGCGGTTGGAAGCCTGGTTCTTGTGGATAACATGCTTGGCGGCAGCCATGTCGAGGCGCTTGGTGACGGTCTTGAGGGCAGCCTGGGCCTTCTCGGCGTCGCCCTCGGCGACGGCGGACTGGACGTGCTTGGTCAGCGTCTTGAGCTCGGACTTGACAGCCTTGTTACGCATGCGAGCTGCCTCATTGGTGCGGATACGCTTCTTCTGAGACTTGATGTTTGCCACTTCTGGAGTTCCTTTCGAGTTCCTTGCAAAAAATGTATGACACCTCTGAGACACGGTGAGGTCATGCAAGCGCCTACTATAGCACGCTCCCCCTCAAAGGGATAGAACGAATTTGTCAAATAGACAGGTATCATCACGATTTTCTCAAGATGTTCGTAATCCAGAGCAAAAGCGCGTTCTGAGAATCGGCCGAACCCTTAAGAGCGAGCTCAACATCGACCGCGCCCTCGAGCGCCGCGACGAGCTCCGCCATCGAAAAGCGGCGTGCCCAGGTCAGGTGATTCTTAACCTGCCAGGGTTGAAGCTTGAGCGTCGCGGCAAGCTCGCGACCCTGCCCACGCGCATCGAGCGCCTTGGCGACGATAAGCTCGCGAATGCGTCCGCACAGCAGCGTGTAGGTCCACACATAGCTCTTGGCGGGTAGCAGCCCAAAGAGCTCAAGCGAGCGGCGCATATCACGAGCCGAGACCGCGTTGAGAAAATCCCAGGGCTGAACTTCGGCCGTGCGCACGATCCAGCGTTCCACATCGGCAAGCTCAATTTGCGGCGCATCGACCATCTGGGCAAGCTTGGCCAAGTCGTTATCGAGCATGCGAGTGTTTTCACCCGAACGCGAGACGAGTTCCTCGGCGGCCGCCGTCGAGATCGACTTGCCGTGCTGCGTCGCCATCTGCTGCACGCGGCGCGGTAGCTCCCAGCGCTTGGTGCCGGAGCAATCGATCACGGCCTTCTTGTCGATCTTGGCGATCGCCTTATACAGGCGCGTGTTCTTGGCAAGGGAGTCGGCGATGATGAGACAGACCGTTGTGGGGCTTGGACTCGCTAAATACTCGACAAGCGGCTCCGAGACCGCCTTGGCGAGCTTTGAGCAGCCGTCAAGGATTACCAAGCGAAACTCGCTGCCCATGGGAAAAGTGTTGAGCGATCCGATAATGGACTCGATATCGGGGTCCTTGGTCATGTCGCGCTCGTCGAGGTTGAACTCGACCATACCCGACTTTTCCAGACGTGCTTTCATACGCGAGACGGCGTGGTCGCGCTTGACTCCGTCGGTACCGACGATCAGATATGCCGGCAGCAGACCGGTTTCAGACATCGCGCTCCCCTCCCGCAGGCTCTCCTGTTCGTACCGTGCCATTCTATCCCACGGGTTGGTCCCGCGCCAACGGCAGCATCACGGTCGCTGACATCGCATGGCAAAACCGGCCGCAGTCGGCGAGACGGTAATGTCGCCTCTCTCGATAGTGCATGCGAACGCGCCGCCCGTATCGCTAACGGCATCGATGCAGGCATCGGATGGATGGCCGTAGCGGTTGCCCTCGCCCGCGCTCGCAATAGAGAGCTCGGGCTTAAGGGTTTCCAGCAGGTCTGTATCGACAGAATCTTTTGAGCCGTGATGCCCCAGCTTGAGCACATCGATATCACCCACCTCCTGTACAAACTCGCACTCCTGATCGAGCTCGGCATCACCAGTGAGGAGCATACGCAGGCTTTTGCCTTCCTGAGCATAGGAGAGCAGCAAGACAAGCGAGTCCTCATTGCCCTCACCGTCAACCGTATCAAACGGCCACATCACACGAGCCCGAAATGCGCCGATATCGACTGTGTCTCCGCGAGCCACCTGCCGATACGTGACGCTTGGGCGATTCAGAACCTCAGCAGGCGCGCTGCCCAGCGCATCCGCCGCAACCGCAATGCTACCAACCGAAAACCGATCGAGTACGTCGGGAAGACCGCCCCAATGGTCTTCATCCCAATGCGTCACGAAGACGGCGTCGATATGGTGGACGTTATTGCGAACCAACGCCGACACCACGCGCGCGTCGAGCCCACAGTCGACGAGCGCCACGGCGCCACCCTGACGAACCAGAATCGCATCGGCCTGGCCAACATCAAGGACTGTCACCGAAGGCGGCGCACATCGATCCCAATAGACATACGGAACGCCCGCCGCAAGCATCAAACACAGCAGCCCTACTGCCATGGGCCGCGCGCGGGGGCGTGGCCACAAGACCAAGAGGACCACCAGCGAAAAAGGCACCACGTATACCAAGGGCGTATCGGGCGGCACGCTTACGGATGCGCCCGGAACGGCAGCAAAGAGCTGCTCAAAGAACAGGGCACAGCGAGCGATAGCCATGGGCACCACAAGCGCCCCGTGACGCAAGAGCGGCACAAGCGAGCAAGGCACCAGCACAACCGAAGATGCGAGCAGCACGCTTATCACCGGACCGATCACGGCATTTGCAAGCGGGGCAATGAGCGAAAACATCCCAAATGCGGGAATGGTTACGGGAAGTGTCGCGATCTGCGAGCACAGCGTGACGGACAAAATACTGGCAACCCCCGATGGCACGCTCAGCTCGCCCAAGGCGTAGGTAGCGTAGGGGCAAAAACAAAGGATGGCAAAAACACTGGCGCACGATAGCTGAAAACCCATCTCGAACAATACTGTCGGCCGCAGCAACATAAAGATTGTCATGGTCAAAAATAGAGCCGAAAGGCCATGCCGACGACGTCCGGCGCCGTTGACGACAAGCGTCACCGCCACCATACAGCACGCGCGCACGGCCGAGGGCGAAGCGCCCGTAAAGACGGCATAGGCAGCGAGGGCCAGCACCAACAGCCCCCTCTGCAGCCCACGAGAGAGGCGAGTCTTTTGCAGGGCGCTCTCAATCACAAACCCAACGATGGCAAGATGGCTGCCCGAGACGGCGATAAGATGTGCGGTGCCCGTTACCGAAAACAAATCGCCCGCCGGCTGAGCACGCAGCTCGGAGGAGCGTCCGCAGACAACGCCGGCAATGAGCGAGCGCGCCGGATCGGTCTCGGGCGCGATAACGGCAAGGAGCTCGTTTCGCAGCCAAGGCAACAGCCCCGGAAAGCCCTCGTCAACCGATACCAACCGGATGACCTTAACTTTTCGAAGCTCGCCCCGCAGTACGCGTGAGCGCCCATACGCATCATTCTCAAAACGCGAAATTCGACCGACAGCATGCACATGCGAACCGGCGCTGAGCTCACGATCACACGACAGCCGTATCTCGCCCAAGCGCTTTCCACCCGCATATGAATCACAGGTATAGGAGTACGTCCCGTCATTGATGGATGGGTCACCCTGTACAACAAACTCGAGACTGCTCGCAGCTCGATTATCCAGTGCCCCCGAAGCACGCAGCGCCCCTATCGCCCAACCCGCGGATACGACCGCTCCCGCCAGGAGGCCGAGGGACGCGGCATACAGCCATCGCCTCCACCGCACAAGACGCATACAAAACCGAGCCAATACGATGCACGCGGCAGCCGCAACGGGAATGGCCATAAGCAATGTGACGGGCGCTGCCCGCTCTCCCAGCAGCAAATCGGCTGCCACGTTAAGTACCAGGCCGCAGCTCGCACACAAGCCAGAACAAAGGGCCATCGTCCACGGCATCAGGGGCCGCGGCGGCATCACATGCTCGCACTCGGACACACTCATACGCAGATGCAATCTTTAATTTTGGCGAGCTTTTTCTCACCGATCCCCGATACGCGCATGAGGTCATCGACCGAGGCAAAGGCCCCGTTTTGAGTCCGCTCATCGATAATCGACTGGGCCGTAGAAGGCCCGATGCCCGAAAGCGTCTGCAGTTCCGCCGCACTTGCCGTATTGATATTCACAAGCCCCGACGAAGACCCCGCACCAGCAGTCATGGCAGCACCGCTTTCGACCCCGCCGACCGCCGCAGCCGCTTGTTGCTCCCCCACCATCGGAACATAGATCTTTTGACCATCTGTGATCTTGGACGCACGATTAAGCCCTGTCACATCCGCCTCAGCCGTAAGCCCTCCGGCGGCATCGATCGCTTGGGACACCCGCGCTCCGTCTTTGAGCCGGTACACGCCAGGCCTCGCAACGGCGCCATCAACATCGACGTACACCTCAGCAGTAGAAGAACTCTTGGCAGACGACTCATCGGCATCATCAGGTAACCCATCCCCGGCCCCGCGCACATCCGAGGCGCTCGCCTCATCACTACGCTCAAACGACACGCCGCTGGAGCGGCCACCAAAACTTGCCATCGCCAAGCCGCTCGCGGCGGCAATGACAATCAGAATCGCCACGACCATCGCCTTATGGCCGAGCAGCTTTTCTGCCCAGCGGTCCATCCGTTTAACCCGTTCGTGTTGCTCGCGTTGCGCCATAGCAAACACCTCCCAACACCATCGTGTCAGGAAACGAGCGCCGTAGCCTCCGCACGCCCACACCGGTTATCGAAGTCAAACCAAAAGCTGACCAAAACCTTGCAGGATAGTGTCCATTTATTCAGATACACGTCGACAAATGAACCGTTTATCGCCTAATGCCCAGGTAGATTAAGACCGACGATGCAAATGCACCGCCGGTCTATACACAACATTATTCGTGATCTTGGTAAATCTCACGTGGAGCAAGCTGAGGATGTTTACGTTTTAAGGTCTTAGGGGCCTTGTACGTGTTGCTCTCGAAGTCGATGTACTCGGTCTGTTTGAGCAAGCGCTCAATCATCTCCTCGTGATCGAACAGCTCCCACGCCTCATGCACGGCATCGAGTTTTGCGTGCGTCTCAGGGCGGCGCGGCATAAAGAGCGTGCAGCAATCGGGAGCAGCCTCGGTCGAGATATCGAAGGTACCGATTTCCTCGGCACGCGCGATGATCTCCTGCTTGTCCGAACCGATCAGCGGGCGGAACACGGGGATCTTGACAGCCTCGTTGACGGCCATAATGTTCTCGAGCGTCTGGGAGGCAACCTGACCGAGCGATTCACCGGTCACGATAGCCTTGGCGCCCTCGATATGCGCAATGCGCTCGGCAACCGAATACATAATGCGGCGATACATGATCACGCGCAGGTTGCTGGGGCAGGCCACGGAAATCTCACGCTGGCAATCGCCAAACGGCACCACGTACAGGCGGCCGATCTGGACGCCCGGCGCAAGCGCACGGATAATGTCCTGCACCAAATACTCGCTCGTATCGGGTGTCTGCGGACGACCGGAGAAATGTACCGGCACGCACACCGCGCCGCGACGCGCGAGCATCCAGGTCGCCACCGGAGAATCGATGCCCGACGACAGAAGCGTCACAACCTTGCCGGCGGAACCCACCGGCAGACCGCCCACGCCGCGCTCGGAGCGCGCATACACGTAAACGCTACCCTGGACCACCAGTACGTGCACCATCGCGTCGGGGTCGTGCATCTGGACCTTTTTATCGGGGAAGGCCTCGCACAGTACCTCGCCAACCTGACGATTGATATCAATCGAGGTGAGCTCGTAGTCGGTGTTAGAGCGTTTGGCATGCACCTTAAACGAATCGAAGGGACCAAACTCGCGCAGCGCCTTCACGGCGGCGGCGCAGTACTCCTGCGGGTCGCGGTTGGTGTGATATGCCAGGGACACGCGGGCAACGCCGGGGACGGTGCGAATGACACGCGCCGCCTCGTCGGCCTGATGCTCGTTAAAGGTCACGAGGATATAACCGGAAATTCGAGACACGGCATTCACGGAAAAGGCGGCCAAGGCCGCCTTGATGTTATCCATGAGGATATGCTCAAAATGTGCGCGGTTCTTGCCCTTCAGTCCAACCTCGTGATAGTGGACCAGGCAGACGCGAGCTGCCATTTAGGCTTCAGCAACCTTGTGGCCGAGCGCCTTCTTGTAACGAGCCTCGTCGTAGGAGATATCGCCGTCGACAATCTCGTCCATAGCCATCGAGATGGTATCGGCGCCGGAGAGGCCAATGGTAATGTCATCGACATCCTGAACGGCAAGCACGCGGTTGTGCTGGCCACGCAGCATGCTGTTAATGTCGCAGGCGCGCTTGGAGGCAAGCGAGGCGAGCAGGAAGCGGTTGTGATCGGTCTTCTCCAGAAGATCGTCAATACAAGGCTTTACAACGGACACGGACCTCAGATCCTTTCATGCATATCGAGAACGCGAACGAGCTCATCGGTCGCGCGGTCGAGATCATCATTCACCACGACGTCGTCGTAGCGGTCGGCAAGGGCAAGTTCATCGGCGGCGTTTGCCATACGCAGCTCGATCGTCTCGGGCGTCTCGGTACCGCGACCGACCAGGCGATCGCGTAACACCTCAAGCGAAGGCGGCTTGATAAAGATCAACACGGCCTCGGGGAAACGCTCCTTGACCTGCAGGGCACCCTGGACATCAATCTCCAAAATCAGAGACGAGCCAGAGGCGAGCTTGGATGCGACCTCGCTCACCAACGTGCCGTAGCAGTTACCGTGGACCTCGGCCCACTCAACAAACTCACCGTTTGCCACGCGGCGGTCGAACTCCTCGCGCGTCAGGAAAAAGTAGTTGACGCCGTCGACCTCACCTTTACGTGGCGCTCGCGTGGTAGCCGAAACCGTCAGGCCCAGGTTCGAGCGGCGCTCGCGCACACGACTGACGAGCGTCCCCTTGCCTGCACCTGACGGTCCAGAAATCACAAAGAGCTTTGAATCCTGAGCGCTCACTTATTTGGTCAGCTGCTCGAGGAGCTGCTCGCGCTGACGGACGCCGAGGCCCTGGACGCGACGGGTAGCGGAGATGCCGAGCTCCTCCATGATCTTGGCGGCCTTGGCCTTGCCATAACCGGGCAGAGACTCGATGAGGGTGGAAACCTTCATGCGGGAAGCGATGGGGTCATCGGAGTTGAGCACGGACTCGAGAGACTTCTCGCCCTTCTTGATCTGCTCGCGAAGCTCAGCGCGAGCGTGACGTGCGGCGGCAGCCTTCTCAAGAGCCTGCTTACGCTGCTCGTCGGTAAGCTGAGGGAGTGCCATTCGAACCTCCAAATAGTTGGGTTATATCTGATGCAATAATTGGCATTTTAGCACGTCAAACGCACTAAATGCCCAATCGACGGCTCCATAGGTTAGACGATACCTGCGAAAAGTGCAATATACGGAGGTCAAAGTTGAGCCCCTGACCTGTGATTCCACACAAAGGATGGGAAAGTTTTCGCAGGCACAAGGGCTAATTTGTGCTAATAAGACCCAAAAGTGGTGACTTGAGGGAATCTTTTACGCGACGTTTTCGACCAGCTCGGCGACGATGGCGTCAAAGGCCGCAACCGGATCGTCGGAGCCGGTAATAGGACGGCCCACCACGATGTGGCTCGCACCGCGCTCGATAGCCTGGGAAGGTGTCGCCACACGGGATTGATCGCCCAGGGCGGCACCCACCGGACGCACACCCGGAGTCACGATCAGCGCGTCGGGGCCGAGCAGCTCACGCATGTCGTGAGCCTCCATCGGCGAGCACACGATACCGTCGATGCCGTTGGCCTGAGCGAGCTTTGCCAGGCGAGCGGCCTCCTCGGCCACGGGCGACTCGACGCCGATCTCCGCCAGCGCATCCTGATTCATGCTCGTAAGTACGGTAATGGCGACGAGCTTGGCGCGGTCCTCGCGCGCCTCCTCGGCACCCTCGCGGCAGGCAGCGAGCATGGCGCCCGAACCCAAGCCGTGGACCGAGAGCAGGTCGGCACCGGCAAGCGAGGCCGAGCGAGCGGCACCGCGCACCTGATGCGGAATGTCATGGAACTTGAGGTCGAGGAAGACCTTAAAGCCCAAATCCTTGAACGTCTTGACGATCTCGGGACCCTCGGCGTAATAGAGCGTCATGCCCACCTTGAGCCAGGCGGCATGGCCCGAAAGCTCGTGGGCGAGCTCGAGTGCGCGCTCACGGTCGCAGTCGAGGGCGACGATAACACGGTCGCGGGCATCGGTCTCTAGCATTCGAACGCACCTACCAGCTCGTTGATGTCCTTTACGCCCTGGGACTCCGCCCAGGCCTCGAGCTCGTGCGCAATCTTAAGCGAAGCACACGGGTCGACGAAGTTGGCCATGCCGACCGACACGCAGGTGGCGCCGGCCAGGATAAACTCGGCCGCATCCTCGCCGGTCATGACACCGCCGACACCGTTGATGGGGATATCGACGGCCTGGGCGACCTCCCAGACCATGCGCACGGCGATGTGGTGGCACAGCGGGCCCGAAAGGCCGCCCTTGGGCTTGGCCACACGGGACTTGCGGGTGTGCACGTCAATGGCCATGCCCTGGATGGAGTTGATGACCGAAAGGCCGTCGGCGCCGGCAGCCTCGAGGGCGCGGGCGATCTCGGCGACGTTGACCGGAGCCATCTTAACGAACAGTGGCTTATCGGTCACCTTGCGGCAGGCAGCCATAACGGAAGAGGCGCCCTCGGGCGTGGAGCCCATGGCGGCACCGCCGGCGGCAATGTTGGGGCAGCTCACGTTGATCTCATAGCCGGCAGCCCAGGGGCACAGCTCGACATACATCTCGAGCGCGCGCACGAACTCATCAACGGAGTGACCGGCAACCTGGCAGATGACCTGGCAACCGTCCTTGGAGAGCTGCTCGAGCCACGGACCGGACTCGCGGGCGAAAGCGGCCACACCGGGGTTCTGCAGGCCCACGGAATTGATCATGCCGCCGGGGATCTCGGCCATGCGGGGTGCAGGATTGCCGGGCCAGGGCTCGGCAGCGCAACCCTTGGTGGTGATGGCACCCAGCTGGGAGACATCAAAGAAGTTCTGGAACTGCCAACCGTAGCCAAAGGTACCGGCTGCGGTGTTGATGGGGTTCTGCATCTTGACGCCGCCGAAATCGACGGACATGTTCACGGTACCCACTAGAAGACCACCACCTTGGAAGCATCAAACACGGGGCCGCACATGCAGGCACCCTTCATACCGTCGACCGTCTCGACATTGCAGGTGTTGCAGGCACCAAAGCCGCAGCTCATCATGCGCTCGAGCGACACCTCGCAGTACGCGCCGGCCTCGGCGGCAGCGGCGGCGACTTTCTTCATCATAACGGCGGGACCACAGCTGGCGACGTAGTCGTAACCGCCCTTGCCGAGCAGCTCAGCGGCAGGATCGGTGCATAAGCCATGCGTACCCAACGAGCCGTCGTCGGTGCACACGTTGACCGTGGCTCCCAGCGCGCGGAACTCATCGACGCCCACGACCTTGGACGCGGTGCCAAAACCCAGGCACACGTCAACAGCCACGCCCTGCTCGGCAAGCATGCCAGCGAGGCACAGCACGGGCGGAACACCGATGCCGCCCGCCACGAGCAGCGCCTTCCTGGTGCCCTCGGGTACCAGCCAGCCGCGGCCGCCAGGGCCCAACAGGTTGGACTTGGAGCCGGGGCCCATCTGCGACAGACGACGGGTGTCGTCGCCCACGACGGCGTACCACAGCTCGACGGTACCGGCCTCGGCGTCAGAGCGATAGAAGCTCAAGGGCACGCGAAGCAACGAAGAGGCATCGCCGGGCACGGCGATGTTCACAAACTGACCGGGCTTGAGCGCACTTGCAAGCTTGGGGGCCGAAATAACGAGCGAGAAGATGCCGTCGGCGATCTCCTGGTTCGAGACGACCTCGAAGTCGTGCATGCGTGCAGTGGAAGGTGTGGGCATAGACGCTCCAATCCCCCATGCAGTTGCATGGACCAAACGAACAGAAAGCGCGGCACCGCAAGGGCACCGCGCACAAAAGCGATAAGGCTATGCTAGCAGATGCAGCCGTCGGCAAGCGTCTGTTTACCGCCGACAAACACATCGGTGGCACGACCGGTGAGCGTGCGGCCGGCAAAACCGGAGTTCTCGGCGCGCGACTCGTAACCGTCCTCGCCGACCGTCCAGGTGACAGACGCGTCGAAGACGGTCAGGTCGGCAACAGAGCCCGCCTTGACCTGAACCTGGTCGAGGCCCAGGATCTCACGCGGCTTAATAGCCATGAGCTCGACCATGCGGCCCATACCCATCTTGCCCGTGTTGACCAGCTCGGTGAGCACGAGCGACAGCGAGGTCTCGAGGCCGATCATGCCAAAGGGCGCGAGCTCGAACTCACGGGCTTTCTCCCACGGCGTGTGGGGAGCGTGATCGGTGACGATGACGTCGACGGTGCCGTCGATGACACCCTGGCGGATGGCCTCGGCATCCTCGTCGGTACGCAGCGGCGGGTTAACCTTGAGCGAGGTGTTGTAGGTCTCGTCCAGGTCGTTCTCGGTCAGGAACATGTGATGCGGGGTGGCCTCGCAGGTAACCTGAACGCCAGCGGCCTTGCCGGCACGCACGAGCTCCAGGCCATGGGCGGTGGAGATGTGCTGGATGTGCAGCTTGGCACCGGTCAGTTTGGCGATCTCGATGTCGCGGGCGATCTGGAGTTCCTCGCCGGCAGCCGGCCAGCCCTCGAGGGCCAGACGAGTCGAAACCTTGCCCTCGTTGATCTGGCCGTGGCCGACCAGGTCCTCGTCCTGGCAATGGCTCATGAAGACCTTGCCGAACATCTTGCCGTAGTCCATGCAGCGACGGAGCATGCCTGCACCCTGCACGCCGCGACCGTCGTCGGTGAAGGCGACGGCGCCGTGGGCGACCATATCGCCCATCTCGGACATAGCCTCGCCCTTAAGACCGCGGGTCATGGCGCCAGAAGGATAGACGCGGCAGTGGCCGACCTCGGCAGCGCGGGACTTGACGAACTCAACAACGGTACCGTTATCGGTAACGGGGTCGGTGTTGGGCATGGCGCACACGCCAGTGAAGCCGCCCTTGGCAGCTGCGCGGGTGCCGCTCTCGATGTCCTCTTTGACCTCGTAGCCGGGCTCGCGCAGGTGGACGTGCATGTCCACCAGGCCAGGGACAAGGTACTTACCGGAAAGGTCGCGGACCTCGGCTCCCTCGGCGGCGAGGTTCTCGCCGACCTCGGCAATCTTGTCGCCGTCGATCAGGACGTCAACGACACCGTCAAGCTCGACGGACGGATCGACGACGTGGGCATTCTTAAGAAGCAAGGCCATTATCGGCACCTCCAAGCAGCAGATACAGGATAGCCATACGCACGCAGATACCGGCGTAGACCTGCTCCAGGATGACGGAGCGTTGCGGGTGGTCGGCCATATAGGAGTCGAACTCGACGCCGCGGTTGATGGGGCCCGGATGGCAAATGATCGCGTCGGGCTTCATGAGCTTCTCACGGTCCTTGGTCAGGCCGAAGAGCTTGTGGTACTCGCGAATGGTCGGGAACGGGGCACCCTCGAGGCGCTCCTGCTGTACGCGCAGCATGTAGACGACGTCCAGCTCGGGCAGGACGGAATCGAGGTCGCTCGTCACGTGGTCGCAGCCCAGAACCTCGGGCGCCGGCGGCAGCAGCGTGCCGGGGGCGACGGCGTAGGTCTCGCAGCCCATGATCTTCAACGCGGGGATCAGCGAGCCACAAACACGGGAGTGGGCGATGTCGCCGACGACGGCGACTTTCAGACCGTGGAAGTCACCCTTGTGCTCCCAGATGGTGTACAGGTCGAGCAGAGCCTGCGTGGGGTGGTTGTGCTTACCGTCACCGGCGCAGATAACACTCGCGGGCGAATTCTGCGTGACAATGTAGGGAGCACCGGCATGTTTGTCGCGCACGACGATGCAGTCGATCTTGTAGGCGTTGAGCGTCTCGACGGTATCGACGAGGCTCTCGCCCTTGACCGTGGAGGTCGAGGAGCCGCCAAAGTTGAGGCTGTCGGCCGAAAGACGCTTCTCGGCAAGCTCGAAGGAGCTGCGGGTACGCGTCGAGGGCTCGTTGAACATATTGACGATGGTCTTGCCCTTGAGCGTGGGGACCTTCTTGATGGCACGCTCGTTGACCTCGGAGAACGCCTTGGCGGTCTCGAGGATGAGCTTGATGTCCTCTTCGGAGTACTCGGTAATGTCGATCAGGTGCTTATGATTGAACGCCACGGTACTACTCACCTCCCAGCGGCGCGGAGCCCACGTGGGAACCCGGCGCGACGTCGTTGATCTCGACAGCGGTGCGGCCGTCGACTTCCTTCATATATAGGTGCACGTTCTCCTCGTGCGACGAGGGAACGTTCTTGCCGACAAAGTCCGGCGAGATAGGGAGCTCGCGGTGACCGCGGTCAACGAGAACTGCCAGCTCGATGCGGCTCGGACGGCCCAGGTCCATAACGGCGTCCAGAGCGGCGCGGATGGTGCGACCCGTGTACAGGATGTCGTCCACCAAAACGACGCGCTTGCCGTCGACGCTGAAGGGAATGTTGGTAGCGTGGATCGCGGGAGCGAAGTTAGTCGCATAGTCATCGCGATAGAAGCTGATGTCCAGGCTGCCGAGCGGAACGTCAACACCCTCGATCTCCTTGATCGCCTCGGCGAGCTTCTTTGCCAGAAGGTCGCCGCGCGTGACGATGCCGACCAGAGCGAGGTCTTCACAGCCCTCGTTGCGCTCGAGAATCTCGTGCGCGATGCGGGTCATCGCTCGGTTGACGGCGGTCTCGTCCATGATGACCGCCTTGGGGGAAGTCGTGCCCATCGATCTCCTTCCTCACATGTCTTGACTGCTGATACAGTCAAAAAAATAGATGCCCGACCGCTCAAAGCGGACCAGACACCCACAGGAAGGACTGCTCTATGGCAGCAATATAAATCCATGTGGGTATCTCGTACCCCTTTAATGGTCAAGGGATAGTGTAGCCAACCCCGAGCTTAATTGCGAGCATTAATACGGAGCAATCCGCAAACGGACTCAACGCTCCATAAACCTATATATATTTGCGGGACAAGCTTGAAAACGTCGATGCGAGCTGGCATAATCCCCTCTGCTACACGCAAATCGGATCTACGTCCAGGGCCGTAGCGTGGGCACTATCGCCATAAGAGAAATATCTCTGTGTAGATTACGCACAGGGAGCTGCTTCTGTGCTATAGTTCAGGCTTGTTTGTTAACGCGACATGTTCGTTTGTCGCCCAAGGAGGGTCAGTTATGTCCAAAGTTTGCGAAGTTTGCGGTAAGCACCCCGTTGCCGGTCGCTCCATCAGCCACTCTCACCGCGTCACCAACCGTAAGTTCCGCCCCAACATCCAGCGCGTCTACGTCGTCGTCGATGGTCACCGTCGCAAGATGAACGTTTGCTCCACCTGCCTTAAGTCTGGCAAGGTTGCGCGCTCCTAAATAAGGTCTTACCAACAAGTACCTCGGACTCTCCGGGTCAAAGACCTCGCGTTCACATAGAACTTACCAAAGGCGTCCTCTCTTCTGGAGGGCGCCTTTTTGCACTCATTGGGGACAGACTTACATGGGTGTTTTCACTCATTGGGGACAGACATGATGCGTGTCTGCGGCGCCCCGACTAGCTCCGGCCCCTGCCTCACGCAGCTTCCTTCCAGCCCGCAGTGGCCTTGGTCACACTTGTAGCGCCGATACCGGTGATACGGGCAATTTGCTTGACCGTGAGATGTGCCTGCCTGAGCCTCAGCAGGCAGGCATCGCGTTCGGGGCGTGGCAGGGCCTTAAGCAGCTTAGGATCTATGCTCGGCAGGACTTCGCGCGCAACGGAAAGGGCCTCCTCATCGGGGATCCGACGGCGTGGAAGAACCTCCACCGACCAGATGCGCCCGGCAGCTTCCTTGAGATGTTCGCAATAGCAACGGGAGCCTCCGACAATATCGAGCATAGGGGCCGCATCACAAATGTCAAAGGGATCGTAGTTTTATTATGTAATGGCTTAGTGTTATTGAAGACTTACTTACTCACTGTAATCATGTTAGCACACCGACCAAGGGTTTCTATGAGTCCTTATTTGTTTGTCCGTGCTAGATATTTGACGGTGACTTTGATGGGACTTTCATCTTGGTGTCGAACTCCACGACTCTGTCATCACCTTTAAGCCACTTGCAACCACAGGATAACAATAGTCGCTGTCATCACGAGCAAACCGCTTGCGTCCACCCTTTGGCAATAGTCGCTGTCGTCACGAGCAAGCCGCTTGCGACTACCCACGCGGAGTTAAACAATAATTGCAAACTGAAGCTGCAAATCCACCCGACAAGGCTCTTTTATAAAACCCATTGTTTAGACGACCAGCAATCTCATCAGGCTCTCACCTTGAATAGTTTCCCAGCCAATCTGCGTGACTGCCTCCGACAGCTGTCTATCATGCGTAACCAACAGTAACGCGCCAGAGAAACCGCTCAGCATCTCCTGCAGCGCCTCAATAGAACCCACATCAAGATGATTCGTCGGCTCGTCGAGTACGAGGAGGTTGGGATTCGTAACAAGCTGTTCAGCAAGCATGAGTTTGCGGAGTTCGCCAGGACTCAAATCGTCGCCATCGAGCAGTTTGTCAGGGTCGGAGTTCAACCGCGCCACGATGGAGAGGATGCGACCTTTCGTCTCCTGGTCCTGGTCTCGGAGATGCCTCAGTGCTCGCTCGCGTTCCTCTGGCCCGACGTCCTGGGGAACGTACGCAACTTTGACATTATCAGGAACAGATTCGATGACGCTTCGCACCACCAGGCTCTTTCCCGTTCCGTTCGCACCGGTCAACACCACGTGATCCGTTGGCGAGATCCAGAGCTCCGGCACGTCTATCGAGAACTCGCCAGCAGACAGTCGCGACGCCTCCAAGTGCGCCACGCAGCTTGAGCGCGCAGCGACGCCGAACTCGCCGATGCGATGGTCGTATCTTTTCGAGACGGTTTTCTCAGAAAGCTCTGCCTCGGCCTTTGCGAGCCGCCCGCTCATTTTGGACGAGAGCTTTCCCGCTACGCCGTCCTTTCCAGATACTATGGCGCGTCCGATCTTCTCCCGAGCGTCGCTGTCTTTTTTGCTCAAGCCGCGCTTGCTTCGCTTGCCCTTCTGACGCGCCGCCTCTTCGCTCCTGCGCTGGGCTTCTGCCTTCAGGCGCTTAGCTTCACGAGAGGCTTGCTCGCGATCCCTCATCGCAGAGGCGCGTTCGCTCGCCGCCTGGTCGCTTGCCTTTGAGTACCCGCCGGGGCGCATGGTCCAACGTGCGCCCTCGCACATGAGGCTCTGGCCCACAAGGCCATCGAGCAGGTCTCTATCGTGCGAGATGAGGATGCCGATGCCGCTGAAGGAGGCCAGCGCCTCCTTCACGATGTCGCGCGTGGCGGCATCGAGGTCGTTGGTCGGCTCATCCATGATGAGGACATCTGGTTGTGCATAGAGGGCGCACGCGATCTGGAACCGCTTCTGCTGACCGCCCGAGAGCGTGTCGTAGCGCCAGAACCAGTCGTCTTCGATGCGGAGCAGTGCCCTTGCCCGTTGCGCCTCCTTGCCCCAATCCGATGCGAGATCAAAGAGCTTGTCTGGCTCTTGGGTCGAGTCTTGCTCGCAATACGACGCGAACAGATTCGGGCTCACCGTCCCGGAATCGGGTGTAATAACGCGGGCGGCGATACGGGCGAGCGTGCTCTTCCCGCATCCGTTGTCGCCGATGATGCCCGTCCATCCCGATGGGAACGTGGCGCTGACGTCTTCGATGGCTGGCGATGCCGTACCGGGGTAGGTATAGCTGATGTGAGTGAGATTCAGTTGCATGGCGAGCTCCTTTGAGAGGAGGTCGCGCAGGGGTCAGGCACGCGATGTATGGATTTGGAACGAGAAGGCACTGAAGCGATGCGGCACCCTGAAGCGCGACCGGATGTACAGAATTGTCGTATGGGGTACCCGAAACGGGCATCGCTAGTTCTTCATCTAACCTGACCTAACTCGAAGCGGCGCTTGCCAAAGGCCCCGCTGGATGATTGATATCTAGGATTATAGCATGGTAATCAGGTGGCAACTCGCCGGCGCGCCCTTGGCTCGTCGCTTCACCCAAGTGCTGATTGGTGCTGAGAGCGGAGAGACTGCGTGGCACTGCTCCCTCTAGCTGGCGCCTGATGCTGGAAAGCATCGCGCAGAAACGCCCGCCCTTCCCGCAACCCGCCAGAGCATGGCCGAAGGCGGCGGTTGGCACTGCAGCCTCCTCCCATGTTATCTTTATTGAAGATAATTAAGAAGGTGGTGCACGATGTGCAGAACATACCCGGGAAAGGAAACGAAACACAGAACCAACTCATAACAGCGACGCAGCAGCCCTCGAGTCCCGTGGCCCTGAGCGCAGACGTCGAGATGCTGCTCGAGCGCTTTTTAGTCGAGGCCGAGCTGGCCGAGACCACGAAGGAGACCTACCGCAGGACCCTGAGGGGCTTCTTCGCGTGGAAGGAGGAGCGAGGGATCGCAGACCTCGCCAGGGGAGACATTCTCGCCTACAAGCAGGACATGCTGGCGCGGGTGCGGCCCTCGACGGCGAGCACCTACCTCACCGCGGTCAAGAGCCTGTTCAAATGGCTCGAGTCCGTGAGAGCCTACCCGAACGTGGCCGCGGACATAAAGACGGTCAAGCTAGTGGGCAACATCCACCGCAAGGACGCGCTGACGCCGGCGCAGGCCAAGCGCGTGCTCCAGGTGCTGAAGGGCGACACGCTGCAGGCCAAGCGCGACTTCGCGCTGGTGAACCTGCTCATCAGAGTCGGCTTACGCTCGGTGGAGGTCACGCGAGGCCGTCTGGGTGATTTGCGCAACAGGGGCGATCAGACGATTCTGCTCGTCCAGGGCAAGGGCAGGGTCGAGAAGGACGCGCTCGTGGTGCTGACCGATGCGACTCTAGGACCCATTTACGACTACCTGGCAGCGCGCAGGTGCGAGGGGCGCGAGGTCGTCGGGGAGGACTCGCCGCTGTTCGCCAGCCTCTCCAACAAAACATATGGGAAGCCGCTGTCCACGCGCAGCATACGGCAGATTGCGAAGGAGGCCCTGCGCGCGGCGGGGCTCGACAGACACTATGACCCAATCCGAGGGCACTAAAAAGATAGGAGCCCCCGCTCGTGACCGCGGGTCGGGGCTGCGACAATGATGTTGAAGTGCCATAGGCGCAGCCGCGCCGCAACGAGGTTGGGAGGCTCCCATGCCAAAGTATTCTACCGCGTTCGGGATGGACGTCCACCTGAGGTCGACCACCGTCTGCGCCCTCGACGCGGACACCGGCGAGGCCGTGACGAGGAGGTTCCCCGGCAACCCCTGGGGCGAGATCGCCGGGTGGATGGATGGGTTCCCCGGGCCGTCGCTCGCGGCCTACGAGAGCGGCTACCTCGGCTTCGCCCCGCAAAGGGAGCTCGCCGGGCTCGGCGTCGAGTGCGTCGTCGCCGCGGTCTCGAAGATCCCCAGGTCGGCCGCCGACTCGGCCTCCAAGAACGACAGGAACGACGCCGCCAGGATGGCCAAGGCGATACTCGCCCACGACATCCCCCCGTATGGTCCCCCTCCCCCGAGGTCGAAGGCATCAGGGACCTCGCCGGCGCCTACGACGGGGCGACCGCGCGCCTGGCGACCGCCAAGCAGCGGCTGCTCGCCTTCCTCGCAAAGCGGGGGTTCGTCTACGGCGGCACCACGCCCGCCGGCAACCCGAGGAAGTACTGGACCTACGACTTCCTGAGGTGGCTCGACAAGGTCAGGCCGGAGGACGATGGCGGGGTTCGGACGCTCGCCGCCCTGAGGAACGAGGTCGAGGCCGCGGCGGAGGCCCGGGCGGACCTGCTCTCCGAGTACAGGGCCGCCGTGGATGCCAGCCCGATCGCCGCGGAGGTGGCCGCCCTCCAGTCGATCAAGGGCTGCGCCTTCGCGCTGGCCGCGGCCTTCTCGGCCGAGGTCGGCGACTTCACGAGGTTCCGTTCCGGAAGGCAGGTCACGGCCTATTTCGGCCTCGCGCCGAGTCAGAGGTCGAGTGGCGACTCCGTGCGGCTCGGAGGCATCAGCGGTGCGGGCAACGCGCTCGTGAGGAAGCTGGCCGTTGAGGGTACATGGTGCTACGCCGCGGCACGGCACCAGCCGAAGCTCATGCCGAGGGACACGGGCGTGCCCCTCGAGATAAGGATGCACGGGAGGAAGGGGTCCGAGCGGCTCCTGCGGCGGCGCGAGGAGATGCTCGCCCGCGGCATGCCCGCGGCGAAGGCCAACGCGGCCACCGCGGCCGAGCTCGTGAGGTGGCTCTGGGCCCTCGGCATGATGTGCCGGGAGGGCGCGGAATAGACATAGCCCCCGTCCCGGCGAGCCGGGCGGCCTTCGGGGATACCCCCTATTTCGCTGTGCGCGCGGAGCCCTCCGCATGCGCCTCGACAGACTTGGGGAACCCCGCCGAAGGAATGGAGTGCGGGCCGACAGAACGGTATCCGCGGATATGAGACTGAGCCGAAGGCGTCGATGACATGCCGGGGGCGGACCGGGACGGGTTAACGGCAGGCCCCGCCGACCGATTGCAAGCGGTCGGCGGGGCCATTGTGGCTCTTGACAGCGGATTGGGTCATATGAGCGAGAGGCTCACGACCCACAGCTTCCGGCACAGCGCGGTGACGTTCGCGTTGCTGGGGGGCGCCAGCCTGCAGCAGGCCCAGGCGCTCGCAAGGCACACGAACCTGACGACCACGATGGTCTATGCCCACAACGTCGACCGCGTGAGCCAAGCTCCGGAGCGTTTTGTCGACGGCCTCCTCGACGACTAGGAGCCCGAGGCCGGGGCCGCGTCATGCGAGGGGGATGCCCGAGAGGTCGCTCCCCAGCACCTCCAGGTACTCCAGCAGCTGCTGGTACTTGCCCCGGAGCAGCAGGAGCTGTTGCTGGAGCTCCGCGTTCTCCTCCTTCAGCTTCCTCGATTGCTTCCTGCTCTTGTCGAGGGCGATGTCGAGGTCCTGCAGGCGTGACTGCGCCCTCTGGAGCTCCCTTGACAGCCTGGTTATCTCGGCGTCCTTGTTCAGCTCGCGCCTGCCCTCTTGGCTCACCTTGCCCGTCGGCTTGAACTGGCAGACCCGGTTCTTCGCCAGGAGCTCCTTGACGTGCTGCTGGCTGAACGTCCCCGAGCTCAGCCCCGTGAGCGCCATGAGCTCCTTCTTGGTGACGATGCGGTGGTCCTCTTCGATCTCGTCGATGGCCCCCTGGATGAGGGCCAGCGTCTTCTCGCGCTTCGCCGCGTACATCCTCTGCATGTTCTCACTGGGCTGCTTCATCAGAGACCTCCAGGTCCTCGTCGCTGATAACGCTCAGCACGCGCTGGGTCAGCGTTTCGTATGCGTCTATCCAAGCACCGCAGAGCTCGGCGAAGACCTCGTTGCCACAACTTAGAGCCTTCTCCTGCTTGCTGCGCCAGTCGTCGAGCTCGCTTTGATAGTAGTCGAGGTCGCCGGCGTCGGGGACGAGGTAGCTGCAGCGGAGGCACCTCGACCTGTCGGCGCTGCAGCCCCTTGCGTCCGAGCACAGGCCGATCCTGTGGACCCTCTTGGCGAAGGGCTTCGACAGGATCCTGTCGAAGCGCGCGGGGTCGTCTGTGTTGATGATCCTGCCCCTGAACACGACGGGGTCGTCCTTGCGCAGGTCCTTGACGGAGGTGTGGGTGTAGCTCTGCTCGATCATCTTGGTGTTGTGGTGGGCGGTGAGCGGCAGCAGGTCGATGGCGCGGAAGAGGCCCGAGTTCATGCGGTCGCTGACGGCGTTGTGGCGGAACTGGTGCGTCGTCGGGGAGTAGGGCTCGCCGTGCTCGTCGACGATTCCCCTGCACTTGCAGAGCCGCGAGAAGAAGCGGTTGCAGCTTCCAAGGTTCTTCGGCTTGAATGCCGACCCGTGAGTCCTATAGCATCTCTCCCCCGTCTTCGGGTCCCTTATGAGCCTGTAGGCCCGCGAGGTGAAAAGCCACCTTGCATTCTCGCCGAGGTGCGCCAGCACCTCGTCCCTCTGGGCTGCCACCAGGTCGACGAGGAGCTTCCCCATGCCCTCGTACCTGACCTCGATCAGCTTGATGTCGCTCGGGACGTAGGGTCCCGCTTGCTTGAACGACGGGATCGTCAGGGTGTAGGTGTCCGCGTCGAGCCGCTTCAGGCACCTGACCGTCATGCTGAGGACCTCCGTGGCGCGGTTGGGGATCAGGCGCAGCATCCAGTAGAGGCACCTGTAGACCAGCGGGATGCCGTCTTTCATGAAGATGACGTCGAGCTGGCCGGCCACCTCGTCGGGGATGTACTTGTCCTCCTTCTTGACGTAGGCGGGGGCCCTCTCCAGCACGAACCTCTGCATGGCGGAGCTGATGTCGGTGAACCCCGACTCCCTCGCGAATGCCTCGAGAGCGTGCCAGTAATGCAGGCGCTTTCTCAGGGAGGTCTTCCGCTCTCCCGAGAAGAGGTAGGCATAGAAGGAGGCGAGCGCCTCCGGCGGGGCTTCTGCGAAGCTCTTGCAATCGTCGGGGATGAAGTCTGCGCAGTGCTTGATGGACATGCAGATGTCTGAGCTGATGGCAGCGGGGTCCCGCCCCTTCACGAGCCTCGTCAGCGCCCATCTCTTGGCCTCCTTCTTGAGGTGTTCGTTCGAGATACCCGTGAAATATATGTTGCGCGAGCTCGGTTTGACGTTCTTGTCGGGCTTCACCTTGTCGGCTTGCCAGACGTCGTCGCTGAAGCTCGAGGCAGAGCAGTAGTCTGAGAGCATCCTGGCCGCCTGCTCGTCGGTGACGGACACGGTGTTGGAGAGGACGACTGGCTCGAGGGCCGCGGACCCGGATGTGGGGAAGAGCAGGCTGTCAGGCATGTTGCGTTCCCTCCTCAATAGCGTCGAGCACGGCCCTGTAGCGCTCGTTCAGGGTTCTCTCCTGCGCGTACTCGGTGTAGCCCTCGTACTCGTCCATCGGGATGTCCAGCTCCGCGTACTTGGCCTCGAACTGCGCCAGCAGCCTCGACGAGTCCTCGTAGAGCTCCTGCCAGCGTGCTTGGAAGGCCCTTCCCGTGCACAGCTTGGGGCAGGACGCGCAGCTGATGTTGCCGAGGTCGGCGCACCTGCCCTCCGAGGGGTGCTTTGAGCACACGCCCAGCTCCACGTTGCGGCGGTTGGTGCAGAAGTCGACGTAGAGCCAGCGGCGCTCCTCCTCCGTGTACAGGTCGAGCCTGCCGCTCTCGATCAGGAGGTTGAACTTCTGCTGGAAGAACTCGCTGTTCAGCTCTGCGAGCCTCCTCATCCTCACCTCGGCGTAGACGCGCTCGGTGGTTCTGTGGTCGACGTGGCCGAGCTGCTTTTGCACGTCTGTAAGCGTGGCACCCGACGTGATGAGCTCGACGGCGACCGTCTTGCGCGTCTGCCTGGAGCAAAACGTGTCGTAACTCTCGTCGATCGACTGCATGCCGTACCGCTCGAGCAGCCTGTTGATCGCTCCGTTGAAGGTCGTCGCGGGGAACTCGGTCTTAACCCCGTTGGTGATGCAGAAGAAGAGCGTCTCGACCCCGTACATCTCCCTGAGGGCGGAGGTCTCCTCGATGTAGGCCTCGATCTCGCCGTGGAGCCCTGGCGAGATGACGGCGAAGATCTTGTCGCCGAGGCGCCGCTTGATCCTGGATGCCGCGGTCTTGGGGGACCTCGCCCTCACCTGCGGCATGCCGCTGGCGGGGTCCTCGGCCGTGATGTCCTCGACGCGGATGCTCTTGATATCGGAGAGGCGCCACCCGGTCTCCATTGCGAGCTTGAGCATCAGCCTGCAGGCGCTCGACCCAAGCTCGTCGACGTGCTCCTCGAGGAACACCAGGATGTCCTCGGGGATCTCCGGGGTCGCCCTCGAGTAGTCAGAACCGCTCCTGACCGTCAGGTTCGCGGTCGGGTCCGTGTCAAGGCGCCCGCGAGCGACGAGGTGCCGGAAGAACCTCCTGCAGCTGGTCAGATGATGCTTGAGCGTGCCGGGTGCATAGCCCTCCTTGCTCATATGCGAGAGCGCGGCGAGGACATGCAGCTCGCCCACGTCCTCTGGGCAGGTGATGCCGTATTCGCCGACGAGGAAGGAGAGCACGGTTAGCAGATCGGCCATCGCAGCCGGGATGCGCGCCAACGCGCGATGGTCAGAGCTCGCGCGTTGGCATGCATCCTGGTAGAGGAACCTCAGATACTCCCTCGCATCCTGCTGGAACAAACCCGTCCCGTCCAGCACGGAGAAGTCGAACCGCCTGCCTGAGAACGTCTCCCCCTTGGGGAAGTAGAACCACACCTCCGACTTGTCGCTGGCCACCTCGTCGGCGTTGCCGTCGAACATGAACCTGCGCAGGCCGGCGATCTTGTTCTCCAGGTGCTCGTCAAAAGCGTTTGCGAGGGTGGGGGTCTGCCGCACCTTCTTGAACGCCGCGAACTTCCTCACGTCCTCGTCTTCCAAATGCTCCTTGAAGTCGCGACGGAATCTGTGGAGGGGCAAGATCGGCCCCCTCGGAGAGTCGGGGGCCAGGTACCTGCCGGCGAAGAACGCATCGTATGCGCCCAGGAGCTCCTCGAAGCTGACGCCGCCTGGCAGTTCCGGTGCCGGCAACTGGGAGTCACCTGCGACAAGCAGTCCAGCAGGGACGGAGCTCTTGTCAACCCGCACAGCTTTCTCGTCGTAATAGGCGCGTTCCTCCGCGCTGAGATCTAGGAATTCATATACGGTGGTCCGGTTAGAGGTCGTAGCGTACGCAGCGTACGTGTAGGGCAACATCTCCCTAGCGATTACTTCATGCAGCCTGCGATAGTCCCACCGCTTGCCGTGCCCCCTCTCTCTGTGCTTTCGGTACCTCCCGACAGGGCGCCAGGAGAACCCGAAGATGTACGCGGTCAGGCGCGGGTAGGTGAAGTGTCGGTAGTTGCGATCGGACAGCCCCGAGGCATACTTCTCTGCCATGTCGCGCACATACGCCGCGAACTCCTCCTCGCCGATCTCCTCGACAACACAGTTGTCGAGCCACATCAGGAAGGAGTCGTGAGCTCTTCTGAAGTATCTTCCGTTGAACTCCTCGCGGACCGCTGCAAGGGGTTCCCGATGATTGATGGCCTCGACGGCGCGGTCCCCGATCTGCACCGGGAAGCGGTGATAGGTGTAGAAGCGCTCCATGTACGTCTCGCCAAAGATACGTATCAGGGGGTTAACGCGGTCCCTGACCTGGTAGGTCAACCCGGTTATCACCTTGAAGAGCTTCTTTATGCCGGGCTTTTCCCAGGCTTCCTCGTCCTCGTGCATGGAGACGAGCACGTCGAGGAAGTAGTCGCTCAGCTCCTCCTCCGAGAACATGGAGGTCAGGGCAAGACGACACAGGGTCCCATAGCTATATGTCCCCTTCAGCGACTCCTCCAGGCCCTCGCAGGAGGGCAGCGGCGTGCGCGACTCCACGCAGGCGGCCAAGGCAGCAAAGTCGCTCACCGTCGCCGTGTCTGCGACATGGGTGTAGTTGTTGCTGCGCTTCGCACCCCCGGAGTTGTCCCTGATGTGCTCGAGCGCCTCCTCAGGTTGCCTGATCATCGGCGCGCCTCTTCTCCTTGGCTGCTTCGAGCCTCTTCCAGTTCTCGACGGCGGTCACCCTGTCCTGCCTGTTCTTGTAGGGCTCGGCAGACTCCATGCTCTTCCAGCCCATGATGTCCAGGATCTGGTTGTCGGTGAGGGAGGCGGGGTCTAGGGCCTGCTGCCTGAGGAGCTCCTCCATCTTCGTGCTCCTGCCGGAGTGGGTGCGCACCTTGGCGGGGTCGAGGCCGGCGTGCTTGGCGGCGCGCTTGATGATCTCGAGCGCGTTGTGGTAGGCCATCGGCTTGCCGAAGCTGCCCTCGCGCTCGCGCAGGTTCAGGAAGATCTCGGTCGGTACGAGCACTCCGGAATCGATCAGCTTCCCCTCGACGGCGCTGCGCTCGTTGTAGAGGTACTCCTCCAGCAGGCGCCGCGAGCGCTCCGACAAGACGCAGACGCGCCCCTCGCCCTCGCGCCTGCCCTTGCTGCGGAACAGCTTCAAGGTGCCCTCGTCTGCGCGGTAGAGGTCGATCTGGGCGGAGAGGATCTCGTCGATGCGAAGGCCGTCGAGCGAGAGGGAGAAGACCGCCTTGTCGCGGTAGGTGCGGAGGTTGCTGAGGATGGCGTCGACCTGCTCGTCCGTGTACCACTTCTCGTAGTCCACAGGAGGCTTGCCGCTGACGAAGGACGTCTCGGCGACATAGCGCGGCGACGTGGTCACGATTCCCTGGCCGTAGAGGAAGGAGTGCGGGTTCTCCCCACTTCGCTCCTCTGCGACCTCCATCTTGACCTCCCTGCCCTGGGAGCGCAGGAAGGTGTAGAAGCTGGCCACGACCGTGTAGTAGCCCCTGACGGTGAAGCCGGACCTCTTTCCCTCCACTGCGCCGACGAACGGGATGACGTTTCCGAACTGCAGGAAGCGCAGGAAGCCGGCGAGGTGCTTGGCGGTCGCGTCGGCGTAGCCGATGTGCCAGCAGTCCTGCAGGTAGTTGAGGTGCTTGCACAGCTTGTAGGCGTACTGCCTCGCCGTCTGGGGCGAGCCCATGTTCATCTTGTGGAGGAACTTGTTGGCCCAGAAGGGGTAGGCGTCCGGATGGTTGATGATCCAGCCGTCCATCGTTCCCCCGTCGGCCTTCGGGTAGAGGCATTTTTCAACGGCAAACATTTTTTGTCACCTGAACAAACATCAATTCACTGGATAACGCTTAGTTAAACATCACAATAAGTGCTCGACCTATCAACGACTAAAAATAAATCTTAGTATCTGAAATACATAATAAAATGAAGGCCCAGCTGATAGGCCTTGAAGCTTGACCATCGGTACGCCTCGAGTGAGTCGAGCGAACCTTTCACAGGATTGAGATGGATATAATCGAGCAGCTGCACCGCCTGAGTGTCCGACTCAACCGCAACCCGCGAATAGCGATTGTCAAACAGATGGCCCGTTCTTCCCGTTTTCCCATTGAAATACTTGGCATACGCCGTCAATGCGCACTGCATCGCCTTTGAAAGGTTGTCATAAGGGTCATCAACCATCAAATGGAAGTGGTTGTCCATAAGGCACCAAGCCAACACCGCCACTTTATGGCGCGCAAACCTGTCCGAGATATCCGACAAGAAACGATAGCGGTCGGAGTCATCTTCAAAAATAATCTGCTTGGAGTTGCCGCGGTCATAAACATGGTAATAGCCGGTGATCGAAACGGCGCGGGCACATCGGGGCATAATCTCTCCTTTCAAAACTGTACAGGCAACACCTAAAAGGAGAGAAGCAACGCGAAATGCTGAGCCTGTGATCTATTTATATCCAATAAGCGGCAATAACAGGTCCAGAACAGCGAAATGGCAAAACGATGTCTGTCCCAAATGAGTGAAAGCACTCATATAAGTCTGTCGCCAATGAGCGGGCCGATGCCAGGCTGATATTTTTAATTAAAACGCTTCAGTAGATTGAAGCGTTTTAGTGTGCCTTTTACGGGAATCTTACCGTTCGCCGAATAATTTCTTGCTATCATGCAACACGTAGGGTAAATCTCCGATCGCAAGGAGACACAAATGGTGAAAAAGTCACCGGAAAACACTACTCCCGCAATTGTGGACAACGTAGAGGCGCTTGAGGCTAAGCTCGCTCAGATGCGAGAGGCCCAGGCGCTTTTTGCTACGTACACGCAGGAGCAGGTCGACAAGATCTTCTACGAGGCCGCCATGGCCGCCAACAAGGCTCGTATCCCGCTGGCGAAGATGGCCATCGAGGAGACCGGTCGCGGCGTTCTTGAGGACAAGGTCATCAAGAACCACTACGCCGCAGAGTACATCTACAACGCTTACAAGAACACCAAGACCTGTGGTGTCATTGAGCGCGACGAGGCCTACGGCATCACCAAGATCGCTGAGCCCATCGGCATCGTGGGCGCCGTCATCCCGACGACCAACCCCACCTCCACCGCGATCTTCAAGACGCTGATCAGCCTGAAGACCCGCAACGCCATCATCATCTCCCCGCACCCGGCTGCCGCCAAGTGCACCATCGCCGCCGCCAAGCTCGTGCTTGACGCCGCCGTCAAGGCCGGCGCCCCCGAGGGCATCATCGGCTGGGTCGATGTCCCCTCCATCGAGCTGACCAACATGGTCATGCGCGATGTCGACATCATCCTCGCCACCGGTGGCCCGGGCATGGTCAAGGCCGCCTACTCCTCGGGCAAGCCCGCCCTGGGCGTTGGCGCCGGTAACACCCCGGTCGTCATCGACGACACCGCCGACGTGCTGCTCGCCGTCAACTCCATCATCCACTCCAAGACCTTCGACAACGGCATGATTTGCGCTTCCGAGCAGTCCGTGACCGTCATCGACACCATCTATGACCAGGTTAAGGCCGAATTCCAGAAGCGCGGCTGCTACTTCGTCAAGCAGGGTGCCGAGATGGAGGCCCTGCGCGGCGCCATGTTCAAGAACGGCGCTCTCGATCACCGCATCCCCGGCATGGCTGCCGCCAAGATCGCCGAGCTCGCCGGTATCGAGGTTCCCGCCAAGACCAAGATCCTGATCGCCGAGGTCACCTCCACCGACCCCGCCAAGGAGGAGTTCTCCCACGAGAAGCTCTCCCCTGTCCTGGCCATGTATCACGCCAAGGACTTCCAGGAGGCCGTCGACAAGGCCGAGCACCTGGTACTCGCCGGTGGCCCGGGCCACACCGCCTCTCTGTACGTGCATCCCGCCCAGGCCGATAAGATCAGCCTGTTCGAGCATGTCATGAAGGCCTGCCGTATCGTCATCAACACCCCGTCCTCGCACGGCGGCATCGGTGACCTGTACAACTTTGGCATGAAGCCGTCTCTGACCCTGGGCTGCGGCTCCTGGGGCGGCAACTCCGTCTCCGAGAACGTTGGGGTGAAGCACTTGATCAACGTTAAGACTGTGGCCGAGCGCCGTGAGAACATGCTGTGGTTCCGCGCTCCCGAGAAGGTCTACTTCAAGAAGGGTTCCACGCCCGTCGCTCTCGACGAGCTGGGCAGCGTCATGGGCAAGAAGCGCGCCTTTATCGTCACCGACCAGTTCCTCTTCAAGAATGGCAACACCCGCGCCATCGAGGCCAAGCTCGACGAGATGGGCATCGCCCACGACTGCTTCTACGACGTCGAGCCCGATCCGTCGCTGCAGTGCGCACGTCGCGGCGCCAAGCAGATGGCTCTCTTTGAGCCGGACGTCATCATCGCCGTCGGCGGTGGCTCCGCTATGGACGCCGGCAAGATCATGTGGATGATGTACGAGCACCCCGAGTGCAAGTTTGAGGACATGGCCATGGACTTCATGGACATCCGCAAGCGTATCTTCACCTTCCCCGAGATGGGCAAGAAGGCCTACTTCGTCGCCGTCCCGACCTCTTCGGGCACCGGTTCCGAGTGCACGCCGTTCGCCATCATCACCGACAAGGAGACCGGCATCAAGTGGCCGCTCGCCGACTACGCACTGCTCCCCAACATGGCTATCGTCGACGCCGACAACTGCATGACCGCCCCGCGCGGCCTGACCGCCGCCTCCGGCATCGACGTCATGACCCACGCCATCGAGTCCTATGTCTCCATCATGGCCTCCGACTACACCAAGGGCCTCTCGGAGCGCGCTGCCAAGCTCGTCTTCGAGAACCTGCCCTCCAGCTTCGAAAACGGCGCCAAGGACCCGCATGCCCGCGAGGAGATGCACAACGCCTCCTGCATGGCCGGTATGGCCTTCGCCAACGCCTTCCTGGGCCTCAACCACTCCATGGCCCACAAGCTCGGTGCCTTCCATCACCTGCCCCACGGCATCGCCAACGCCATCATCCTGACTCGCGTCATGCGCTACAACGCCGCCGAGGCCCCCGTCAAGATGGGCACGTTCTCCCAGTATCCTTACCCCAACGCGCTGCACAACTACGCCGAGATGGCCAAGTACTGCGGCATCGAGGGCAAGGACGACAAGGAAGTCTTCGAGAACTTCATCACGAAGCTCGAGGAGCTCAAGGACTTCATCGGTGTCAAGAAGACCATCGCCGACTACGGTGTTGACGAGCAGTACTTCCTCGACACCCTCGACGAGATGACCGAGCAGGCATTCAACGACCAGTGCACCGGCGCTAACCCGCGCTACCCGCTCATGAGCGAGATCAAGGAGCTCTACCTGGACGCCTACTATGGCCGCGAGCCCCAGGACTACGCCGTCTGCTAGTTTTTAGCACGGTTATTTCGGCGGGGGTGAACGGGCGCACGCACGCCCCCGCCGCTGCTTCTATCGCATCGTTGAAAGGATGCAATCATGCTGCTCCCCGAATCCAAGACCGAGCTCGTCCGTCGCGGCAACAAAGTCGTTTACGACCTGGGCGACAAGATCGTCAAGGTCTTTAACGAGACCAAGCCCGTCTCCGACGTGTTCAACGAGGCTTTGAATCTTGCCCGCATCAATGAGTGCGGCATCCGCAGCCCCAAGGCTCTCGAGGTTTCTCAGCTCGAGAACGCCAACGGCTGGGCGCTCGTGACCGAGAAGGTTCCGGGCACCACCCTTGCCGAGAAGATGACTGCCGAGCCCCAGCGCTTTGGTGAGTACCTCGAGATGTTCGTCGACCTCCAGATCGAGATCCACGGCTACACCTCCCCGCTGCTCAACCGTCAGCGCGACAAGTTCGCCCGCATGATCGACAGCCTCGATCAGCTCAATGCCACCACGCGCTACAACCTTCAGGAGCGTCTGGACGGCATGACCAAGGAGTTCAAGGTCTGCCACGGCGACTTCAACCCCTCCAACGTCATCGTTGGCGACGACGGCCAGCTGTACGTCTGCGACTGGGCACACGCCACCCAGGGCTCCCCTGCTGCCGACGTTGCCACCAGCTACCTGCTCTTTGCCCTCAACAGCAAGGACCAGGCCGAGGCCTACCTGGAGCTCTACTGCGATCGCGCCGACATGCCTATGCAGGTCGTGCGTCAGTGGACGAGCATCGTCGCCGCTTCCGAGCTCGCTCGTAAGCGCAACGTGAACGATGAGTTCCTGAAGAACTGGATCGACGTCGTCGATTATCAGTAATATCTGAGCGATTTATTTCGCATCGGAGGCACAAAGGAAAACCCCGCAGCTCGCATGGGCTGCGGGGTTTTCCTTTTAGCAACAACTGTCCCTTAGACGCAAAAGCGGCCCTGCATCTCTACCTCGAGAGACGCAGGGCCGCTTAACAAGTGCACTAAACGCAGCAGGCTCGATTAACGGCGTGCTGCTTTCACAAGCTCAGCGACCTTGGCGACAACCTCATCGATCGCCACATCCTCGCGCTCGCCCGTGGCACGATCCTTGAGCTCGACGGTGCCGTTCTTAAGGCCGCGCTTGCCGAGCACCACCTGATAAGGGAAGCCCATAAGGTCGTTGTCGGCAAACTTAAAGCCGGGACGCTCGTCACGGTCGTCAACGACAACCTCGATACCCTCGGCGCACAGACCCTCGACGATTTGATCGCAAACAGAAGCGCACTCCTCCTTCTTGGGGTCGAGCGGAATCACCGCAACCTCGTACGGGGCAACAGAGACCGGCCAAACGATACCGTGCTCGTCGTTGTGCTGCTCCACGACGGCAGCGAGCGAGCGGGACACGCCCACGCCGTAGCAACCCATGATAAGCGGCTTCTCCTTGCCGTCCTCGTCCATAAAGGTGGCACCCATGGCCTCGGAGTACTTGGTGCCCAGCTGGAAGACCTGGGAAACCTCGATACCGCGAGCAGCGGAGAGCGGCTTGCCGCAGTGCGGGCAAGGGTCGCCGGCAACGACGGTAACCAGGTCGGCCCACTCGTCGACGGTAAAGTCGCGCTCGGGGCAGGCACCGGTAAAGTGATAGTCGACTTCGTTGGCACCGCAGGCCCACTGCTTGGACTCGCGCAGGCTCTCGTCGCAGACCAGACGAATGCCCTCGGGCAGGTTAACCGGTCCGATAAAGCCCTTATGCAGACCGTAGGTCTGGAGCTCCTCGTCGGCCATCATGCGATAGCCCTTGCCAAAGACATGCTCGGCCTTGCAGTCGTTGAGCTCATGATCGCCCGGAACGATGGCCACAACCGGCTTGCCCTCGGCGTCGATGAGGGCCAGCGACTTGCGCGTACCGTTCTCGGGGAAGCCGAAGAACTTGGCGACGGCCTCGATGGTGCCCATACCCGGAGTCTCGACCTTGGTGAGTGTGCCGTCGCCGGGGCCCTCGGTCACAACGACCTTGGTGCTTGCCGCCTCGTCATCGGCAGCAAAGCCACAATCGTCGCAGTAGACCAGCGAAGCCTCGCCGGCATCTGCCAGCGCCATGAACTCGACGGAGGTGTCGCCACCGATCTCGCCGGAATCGGCGACGACGGGCAGGGCCTTGATGTAGCAGCGCTCGCAGATATTGGCGTAGGCCTGCTTCATCTTGTCGTACTCCTCCTGCAGGCTCTCCTGCGTGGCAGAAAAGCTGTAGGCGTCTTTCATGATGAACTCGCGACCGCGCATCAGGCCAAAGCGGGGACGGAACTCGTCGCGGAACTTGTCCTGGATGTGATAGAGATTCACCGGCAGTTGCTTGTATGAACGCAGCTCGTTGCGCACCAGGGCAGTCACGGTCTCCTCGTGCGTGGGGCCGAGCACGAACTCGCGGCCGTGGCGGTCATCAAAGCGCACGAGCTCCTTGCCATAGGCATCGATACGGCCGGACTCACGCCACAGCTCGGCATCGACCATGATGGGCATCATGAGCTCCTGGGCGCCGGCGGCGTCCATCTCGTCGCGCACGATGTTCTCAATCTTGCGAATCGAGCGCCACGCGAGCGGCAGATAGGAATAGAGACCGGCGGCCTCCTTGCGGATCATACCGGCACGGAGCAGCAGGCGATGGCTCGCAAGCTCAGCGTCGGCCGGATCCTCTTTGAGCGTCGGAGCATACAGCTTAGACATATACATTGCTCGGGTCATTTAATTCTCCTCAATAAGCTTGTCGACCTCGGCCATAAGCGCGTCGACAATTTGGTCCTCCGCTACTTTACCAATGATCTGGCCATGCGAAAAGAGCAGGCCCTGACCACGTCCGCAAGCAACGCCCAGGTCGGCATCAGAAGCCTCACCGGGGCCATTAACGGCACATCCCATGACGGCAATCGAAAGCGGCGCGGCATAGTTCTTAAGCCGCTCGGTTACTTCCTCGGCGATTGCGATCAGGTTAACCTGACAGCGGGCGCACGTGGGGCACGAGACAATCTCGGGGCCGCGGCGACGCAGGCCCAGCGACTGCAAAATTCCCCAGGCGACCGGCGGCTCCTCAACCGGATCGGCCGTGAGCGAAACGCGCATGGTGTCACCGATTCCCTCGGACAGCAGGATTCCAAGGCCCACCGAGCTCTTGATGGTGCCCTGCAGCTTGGTACCCGCCTCGGTTACGCCCAGGTGGAGCGGAACGTGGGGAATCTCACGCGACAGGGCACGATAGGTGTCGAGCGTCGTTTGCACGCTATGGGCCTTGGCCGAAAGCACAATGTTCGTAAAGCCGCGGTCTTCAAAATGCTTGACAAAACGTTCGCTCGACATCACGAGCTTTTCGGGCTGCGTGAGGTCGTCGCGCTCAGCGATATCCTGCTCAAGCGAACCGGCATTGACGCCGATACGAATCGCACAGCCCGCGGCACCCGCAGCATCGATCACCGCGTCAACCTTGGCCCAATCGCCGATATTGCCGGGATTGATGCGCAGCTTGGCAGCACCGGCCTCAACGGCACCAATGGCGAGCTTATGGTTAAAGTGGATGTCGGCAACGATCGGCACCGGAGACTCGGCACAGATGGTGCGGAAACCCTCAAGCGCGGCCTCGGTGGGCACGCTCACGCGCACGATATCGCAGCCAGCCTGCGCCAACGCGCACACTTGCGCAAGCGTTGCCTGGGCATCAGCGGTATCAGTGCAGGTCATAGATTGGACCACCACCGGCGCGCCTCCACCGATCTGCACGCCGCCCACATGCACGGGGCGCGTCAACTCGTGAGGCAAAGGATGGGATAAAGACAATCCAAACACTCCCCTACAGAATAAATCGAAGGATGTCGGAACGAAGCATATAGACAAACAGCAGCGCAAAGAGCGCGATGCCCACATAGCTCACAATCGTCTGGACCTTGAGCGGAAGCTCGCGGCCCGCAATCTTTTGAATGATCTCGATGACCAACTTGCCGCCATCGAGTGGCGGGATGGGCAGCAGGTTCATAAAGCCAAGCGAGAACGAAATGAGGGCGGCAAACGAAAGGAACGTGGCAGGGCCGGCAGCAGCAGCTTGCGAGGACATAACGCTAATACCCACGATCGAAGAGGACTGATCGAGAATCTCCATCGTATGCTGAGGCTGGAGCAGGCGCATCACGCCCTGCGCTGTCTGCACGACATAGGAGAACGACAGGCGAGCCGACGTGATAGGGTCTAAACGGACCACCTGCGTAGAGACATACACACCTAGGCGTTCGTCCTCTTTGAGCGCAACCGTGGTCGAATGCTTCTTGCCGTCACGCTCGTACTCAATGGCGATATCGTCCTTACCGGCAGCCTTGCCAATGGCATCGTAAACGTCCATCCAGGTAGAGCACGATACTCCGTCGACCGAAAGAATCGCGTCGCCATCCTCGATTCCCGCCGCGGAGGCAATCGAGCCTTCGTCAACCTGGCCGATCACATTGGTGTCCACCGGCACCGTGACACCCGCGATGGAATAGATGCTCATAAGGAGCAAAAAGCCCGTCAGGATATTGACGATAATGCCCGCAAGCAGCATAAAGGCACGCTTGACAAAGCCCTGACCCAAATAGGTGTGCGAGCGCTCGCGTGCAAGGAATTCGGCCTCGCCGCACGGCAGTTCCCATACATCGCCCTCGGCAGTCGCGTGCTCGCGATCGAACCGACGGCCGTCAAAGGTGGTATAACCCGCCGCATCACGCGGCAGGGTCTGGTACTTGGTGGGATAGTAACCAGGCGAAGGCTTTTCTCCTTCTTCATACCAAGGAGCTATGGAGCCCCAACCCAGCAGCAAAGCACAGGCCTCGAGCACATCCTCCTCGGACAGCTCAAGCTCGACGGCAAGATCGGCCACCGTCACACGGCCGTGGCGATAGATGGCGGCAAGCACGCGATCGGCACACGAGACATCGGTCGGATCCATGCCACAGATGGCAGCATACCCACCCAGCAACAGCGGGGTCACGCCAAACTTGGTGCCGATCCGACGAGACGTATGGTGAATATCAAAGCGACACGGCAGGCCCAAAAAGAACTCAGTCACCCGGACGCCGCAGGCACGCGCCGCCAAAAAGTGGCCGCCCTCGTGCAAAAACACGAGGACGGAAAGCATCAGCAGGCCCCAAAAGACCGATGAGAGAACGCTCAGAACAGTTTCCATAAAACGAAAAAGCAATCCTTATGGGTTAAGAACGGGTTGCGGCGAGCACTTGCGCGGCCTTTTCACGCGCCCACGCATCGATACCGCGAAGCTGTTCAAACGAATCGACCGTCTGCGCATCATGCGCATCCATACAGGATTCCACGATGCGATCGATATCGGTAAAACTGCAGCCATCATGCAGGAAGGCATCGACGGCGACCTCGTTGGCGGCATTGAGCACGCACGGCATGGTGCCGCCCGTCTTGCCCGCACGCTCGGCCAGCGCCAGGCAGCGGAACGTATCCATGTCGGCCGCATCAAAGGTAAGCTGACCCAACTCGCGGAAATCGATGCGCGGAGCCGGAGTATCCCAGCGCTCGGGATACGAGAAGGCAAACTGGATGGGAATGCGCATGTCAGATGCCCCGAGATGCGCCATCACGGAGCCGTCGGCAAATTCGACCATCGAATGAATCTTTGACTGGCGCTGCACGGCCACGTTGATAAAGTCGAGGTCGCAACCGAACAAGTGCATCGCCTCGATACGCTCCAGGCCCTTGTTCATGAGGGTAGCGGAATCAATCGTGATCTTGGCACCCATAGCCCACGTAGGGTGCGCCAGGGCATCGGCGCGCGTCACACGGTCGAGTTCCTCGCGCGAACGGCCAAAGAACGGACCGCCCGAGCAGGTAAGCCAAATACAATGAGCCTCGCGCGGATTCTCACCCAGATAGCACTGGTAAATTGCAGAGTGCTCGGAATCGACCGGGATAAGCTGACCGGGCTGAGCCAACGGCATCAGCAGGTCACCGCCAACAACGAGCGACTCCTTATTGGCAAGGGCAAGACGCTTATTCGAGGTCAAGGCCGCATGGCTCGCCTCGAGACCGGCGGCGCCCACAATAGCGACAAGCACGCAATCGACATCGTCGCGACGCGCGAGCTCGCAAACCGCCTGCGCACCAACGCCGAGCTCCGTTCCCTCGGGCAACTCCTGCAGCACGGCGTCATCGCCATGAGCGACATCGGCCACGGCAACCGCCGGAACCGAGAACTCGCGGGCAGCGGCAACGAGCTCGGAGGTGCTGGAATTAACGGAAAGAGCCGTCACCTGCAGACGATCGGCATGCTGACGGCAAACATCGAGCGCCTGAGTGCCGATAGAGCCCGTACAGCCCAGGATGGCAACACGGAGACGTCCATCGGAGCCATAGGTCGTCTGGAAGGACATTACAGCACGCCTCCGATCATCAGCATCAGCTGCGCGGTGATGCAGCCGAAGATAAGCGAGTCGCTACGATCGAGCATGCCGCCGTGGCCCGGGATAAGGTTACCGGAATCCTTGACGCCCACACCGCGCTTGATGCGCGACTCGATAAGGTCGCCGATAACGCCCAGGATGGACACAACCACGCCACAAAGCAGCGCATAGGGCAAGCTCAGCTTATAGAGATGCGTCACCCACAAAATGAGCCAGATGAGAACCGAGCCCAGAATGCCGCCGACAAAGCCCTCCCAGCTCTTTTTGGGAGAGATCTTGGGGACCATCTTGTGTTTTCCGATACGGCTGCCCACGATGTAGGCAAACGAATCGGAGACCCAAAGGGACGCGCAAACACCCACTGAAAGCAGGGCTCCGGCAAAACCGGGCACGGCATCGCGCAGCAGCACAATAGCCGACAGCATAAAGCCTGTGTAGATGGGACCCATGAGCGTCACGGCCACATCAGAGATGCGGGTACGCGGCGACCAAACATACCAAATGCCCACCGCGAGCATCAGTGCAAAAAGCAGGGCGTTCAGCAAAAGCGAATCGCCAAGCGCCGATAACGGAAAGAGCACGGCGGCAATAATGCCCAGATGCTCGTTGGCGACCTTGCCATCGAGCCTCGTCATACGGAAAAACTCAAAGCAGCAAAGCCCGCTCATGACAGAGACAAAAATGGCGGTGGGCACGATACCCAAAACCAGGCACAGGATAAAGACGACGGCGTAGACGATACCGGCGGCGGCACGGGTAATAAAGCCCGCAAGCCAGGAACCGGTGCCGCTCTTCGCTGCAGGCGCTCCCGCAGTGGCAGCTTTGCGCGCAGGCGTCTTGGGAGCAGATGCCTTGGGACGATCGGACACGATTAAGCCTCCTCGGTCTTGCTCAGTCCACCAAACCTACGGTCACGGCCCTGATAGGCCAAAATGGCGTCAACAAGGCCCCAACGATCAAAGTCAGGCCAATAGGTATCGGTGACATAGAACTCGGAATAAGCCACCTGCCACAGCAGATAGTTCGATAGGCGTAGCTCACCAGAGGTGCGAATGACCAGCTCGGGATCGGGAAGACCGGCGGTGTACAGGTGCGAAGCAACCATATCATCGTCGATAGCAGCAGGATCGATCTTGCCGGCGGCGGCATCGAGCGCAAGCTGACGGGCGGCACGGGTAATCTCGGCACGGGCGCCGTAGTTGACGGCAAGCGCCAGCGTCATACCGGTGTGATCGGCGCACTCGGCAAGACCGCATTCAAAAACGTCGCGGGTCTTCTTGGGCAGCGCGGAAATATCACCCAAAAAGACAACACGCACGTTTTCGCGCTTCAGAAGCGGCAGCTCATCGATAAACGTCTTGGCAAACAGATGCATCAAGACGTTAACCTCATGCTGCGGGCGGTTCCAGTTTTCGGTTGAAAACGCATAGGCGGAAAGCACGTCGACGCCCAGACGCACGCAGGCGGTAATGATCTCGCGAAGGGAGACGATACCCGCCTTGTGGCCCTCGGTACGGGCAAGACCTCGCGCCGTAGCCCAGCGACCGTTGCCGTCCATGATGCACGAGATATGGCGCGGAATGTTATTGAGGTCAAGGTCGGAAAAACCGACGCCCGCAGGGGCGTCGGCAAAGTACTCGACCAGTTTGTTCTCGTCGTATTGCACCTTAGATCTCCATGACCTCGGCTTCTTTTTCCTTCAGAAGCTCCTCGACCTTGGCGACATACTCGTCGGTATGCTTCTGCACCTTGGCCTGTTCGCGACGGACATCGTCCTCGGTGAGCTCCTCATCGCGTTCGAGCTTGTTGTTAAAGTCGCGACGGATGTTACGAATAGAAACCTTGGCCTGCTCGGCGTACTCGCGGCACTCCTTGACGAGCTCGCGACGGCGCTCCTCGGTGGGAGCCGGGAACGGAAGACGAACAACGGTGCCATCGGAGTTGGGGGTAATACCCAGATCGGAAGCGCCGATGGCCTTGACGATGGCGTTGATAAGCGCCTTATCCCACGGCTCGATGAGCAGCATGTGGGCCTCGGGGGTCTTAACGGCGGCAACCTGCGTGACCGGCGTGGGAACACCGTAATAATCGACGGTGATGTCGGACAGAATGTTAGCGTTGGCTCGGCCGGTACGGACCTTGGAGAAGTTATGCTTGAGGGACTCGAGCGACTTGTCCATGTGGGCGGTGATGTTCTCTGCCATGCTTAATCCTCCTGATAGACGAGCGTGCCGACGGGCTCACCCGAAAGCGCGCGCTTGACGTTGTCCTCGCCATCGATGTTGAGGACCAAAATGGGCATACGGTTATCCTGGCACAGGGCCGTAGCCGTGGAATCCATAACCTGCAGGCCGCGGACGAGCACCTCGTGATAGGTGATCTTGTCAAAGCGGACGGCATCGGCGCACTTGACGGGATCTTTGTCGTAGATACCGTCGACCTTGGTGGCCTTAATCAGAATCTCCGCACCGATCTCGCAGGCGCGAAGGGCCGCGGCGGTGTCAGTCGTAAAGTACGGATTGCCCGAGCCGGCTGCGAAGATAACGACATTGCCCTTGGAGAGGTGATTGATGGCGCGACGACGAATATAGGGCTCGCAAATCTCGTTCATCTGGATGGCACTCATAACGCGGCAAGGAACATCGTTATGCTCGAAGGCATCCTGCAGGGCGAGCGCGTTCATAACGGTTGCAAGCATGCCCATGTAATCGGCCTGAGCACGCTCCATACCGCCGGCAGCTCCAGCCATGCCGCGGAAAATATTGCCGCCGCCGACAACGATGCCGACCTCATGGCCAACGGCGAGCAGCTCCTTGACCTGCTTGGCAAGATGGTCGGTAATCTTGGGGTCGATGCCATAGTGGCCATCGCCCATCAGTGCTTCGCCGGAAAGCTTCAGAAGCACGCGTTTATATCGGATGTCGGACAAAGCGATCCTCCTTTAATTAGACTCTCAATATGATATCAAAGGCTCTGCTTAGAGGCATGAAAAAGCAGGCTGTGAGTAAAACCCACAGCCTGCTCATTACCAGCTACAAGAGCTTATTTACTCGCCACGGACCAGACGGTCGAAGGCAACGACGGTAATGGTATCGCCGAGCTCCTTGGAGACCTGCTCAGCGTACTTCTTGATGGTGAGGGAGCTGTCCTTGATGAACTCCTGCTCGGTGAGCACGGACTGCTTGTAGAACTTCTCCAGACGGCCAACAGCCATCTTCTCCTGGATGGCCTCGGGCTTGCCGGACTCGGCAGCCTGAGCCATGTAAATCTGCTTCTCATGCTCGACGGTCTCGGCCGGAACCTGATCGCGGGTAGCGCAGATCGGAGCGACAGCGGCAACCTGAAGGGCAACGTCGTGGGCAAAGGTCTTGAAGGACTCAGCCTGAGCGGTCTCAGCCTTCTCGAAAGCAAACTCGACGAGGACGCCGATCTTACCACCCATGTGGATGTAAGAAGCGAGAGCGCCGTTCTCGACCTTGCGGGCGGCGAAGCGAGAGATCTTCATGTTCTCGCCCATGATGTGAATCATCTCGGTGAGCTCGGAGGAAACGGTCTCCTCGCCCATCGGCTTCTCGAGCAGAGCGTCGACATCGGCCGGCTCGGTGGTGGCGACAACCTCGGCGACCTTGGAAGCAAAGCCGGTGAACTTGGCGTTGGAGCCGACGAAGTCGGTCTCGCAGGAGAGCTCGAGCAGAGCGCCGGTCTTGCCATCCTCGGAGACGAACGCGGCGATAGCGCCCTCGTTGGTCTCGCGGCCAGCCTTCTTGGCAGCCTTAGCGAGGCCGTTCTTACGCAGAACGTCAACAGCGGCGTCCATGTCACCGTCAGCCTCGACGAGAGCCTTCTTGCACTCCATCATCGGGGAGTCGGTCATCTCGCGGAGCTGCTTGACCATAGCGGCGGTAATCTGGGCCATTGTGGTTCCTTTCAAAGAGATGAAAAAGACTTAATTAGGACTGATTTACTCGGCCTTGGGCTCAGCGGCCATCTCGGCCTCGGAGACCTGCTCCTTGCCGGAGCCAGCGAGGCAGGCGTCGGCCATGAGCTCGCACATAAGGGTGACAGCGGAGATGGCGTCATCGTTGCAGGGGATGCCGTACTCGACCTCGTCGGGATCGGAGTTGGTATCGATCAGAGCGACGACGGGGATGTTCAGGCGCTGGGCCTCCTTGATGGCGTTCTCCTCGCGCTTAGTGTCGATGACGAAGAGAGCCTGGGGCAGACCCTTCATGTCGCGGGCGCCACCGAGGTTGGTCTGGAGCTTAGCGAGCTCCTTACCCAGAACAGCCTGCTCCTTCTTGGGAAGAACAGCCATGCGGCCGTCCTCGACCATGGCCTCGAGCTCCTCCATGCGGTTGATGCGGGAGCGGATGGTGACGAAGTTGGTCAGCATGCCGCCGAGCCAACGCTGGTTGATGTAAGGCATGTTGGCGCGCTCAGCGGCGTTCTTGACGGCCTCCTGAGCCTGCTTCTTGGTGCCGACGAACAGCACGTTGCCACCCTTGGCAACGTTCTTGACGAAGGTGTAAGCCTGGTCGGCGTCAAGAATGGTCTGCTTGAGGTCGAGGATGTAGATGCCGTTGCGCTCACCGAAGATGAACGGCTTCATCTTGGGGTTCCAGCGACGGGTCTGGTGACCGAAGTGGCAGCCGGCCTCGAGCAGGGTGCGGATATTAATCTTGGTAGCCATGTTAAACCTCCTGTGGTTTGCCTCCGCGCGGGGTCATCCTCCAAAACCAACCCGGACATGTGCTACCAAAGCCCGGGCACCACGGTATGAAGTAGCCGCGCGTGCGTGATAAAAACCTGTTGCCGTGAAGCAACCCGATGAATGATAGCAGGATTACATCTTTCTGCCAACCCGAAATCAAAACCACACACACGGACGCGCGATCGATTGGATAGAACCCATCTCCTGCCTTATTCGCCGCGCGGAAGAGCTTGGGTAACGGCGCGTTTGAGCCGATCGGGCGTGAGATGCGTATAAATCTGCGTGGTGGACAAGCTTGCATGCCCTAGCAACTCCTGGACAGAGCGCAAGTCCGCTCCGCCCTCGAGCAAATCGGTCGCAAAAGTATGGCGCATCGCATGCGGGGCGATATCGGAAGGGATACCCGCAAGCGTCGCCAACATATGAAACCGTCGCCTAAGCATGGCGGCGCTCATACGGTTGCCGCGTGCCGAGATAAACAGCGGATGCACACCGTTCGTACCGTCGCCACGCTTTGCCTGAGCAAGAAGCTCCGGTCTTCCTTCCTCAATATAGCGGCGGGTCACATCGAGAGCACGCCGATACAGGGGCACGATACGCTCCTTGCTCCCCTTACCCCAAAGCCGCAGCGTTCGCTCGGACCAAGCAATGGACTCAACATTGAGTGCCGCAAGCTCAGAGATGCGAGCCCCAGATGCATAGAGCAATTCGAGCATCGCCGCATCGCGCAGTCCCGCAGGCGTTGAAACGTCTGGCGATGCAAGCAGTGCCTTAACCTGCTGGGTGGTCAGCACTCCGGGCAAATCGCGTGGAAGCTTGGGCGAGGCAATCGCAGAGACAGCGTCTCCATCGATAAGACCCTCGGCAGCCATCCATCGATAGAACGAACGAATGGCAGACAGGTGCGCCGCAATCGTCCTGGGCGCCACCTGCTCGCGCGACAGCTCTGCCAGATACATACGAACGGTACGTACGTCCGCCGTGCGTGCATCGATATCCCCACGCTCGCACCAAGCGGCAAAACGCTCCAGACGAGAGCCGTAAGCGATAACAGTGTTAGAAGAAAGCCCCTCGACGCGTGCAATATAGGCTATGAACGAGTCGACGGCACCGTACAGGTCAAAGGCTATGACCGGTCGCCCCCAAACAGGTCGGAGCGCGATTCCAGATAGGAATCCAAGGCCTTAAGGGCACGATCCGCATAGGCCTGATAGCGCTCACGTTTGCTGCGGCGTTTACCGTCCTCGAGGGGAGGCACCAGGCCAAAATTAACATGCATGGGCTGATATCCGACCGTAGCAGGATCGGTCGCATAGCCCACGAGCGCGCCGAGAGCGCCCACGCGCGGCAGCTCGACAGGAGCAACCTCGATAGCCTCGGCATAGGTATTGAGCGCAGCGAGGAGACCCGTCGCGACCGCTTCCATGTAACCCTCCGTACCGGTAATCTGTCCGGCAAGGCGCACGCCCGTGCCGGGCACGGCGAAGGTCCCATCGAGCACATGGGGAGCATCGACAAAGGTATTGCGATGCATGACGCCATAGCGGAAAAACTCGGCATTCTCCAGACCGGGAACCATATGAAAAACGCGCTTCTGCTCGCCGAAGGTCAGGTTGGTCTGAAAACCAACCAGGTTATAGGCGGTCTTCTCCTTGTTCTCGGCGCGCAGCTGAATCGCCGCCCAGGGACGGCGACCGGTGCGCGGGTCGGTGAGCCCGACGGGCTTCATAGCGCCAAAGCGGATGGCATCCTTGCCCGTGCGCGCAACCTCCTCGGCAGGCTGACAGGCCTGGAAGAGGTCCCCGCCCTCAAAGTCCTTGAGCACCACGCGATCGGCCGTGGTAAGCGCCTCGATAAAGGCCTCGTACTCCTCCTTGTTGAGCGGGGCATTGAGATAGTCGCCACTCCCCTGCTCCTCGTAGCGCGACTGCGAAAACAGCACATCCATATCGAGCGTCGAGGCATCGACAATCGGGGCCGCGGCGTCAAAGAACGCCAGGGAATCACCACCGACGAGCTTCATGACCTCCCCGCTCAACGCCGGCGAGCACAAGGGACCCGCGGCGATAACCACATGGCCCTCGGGAATCTGGGTGACCTCGCCGTGAACGACCTCGATATTGGGACGGGCGGCAACCTCGGCCTCAACGAGCTCGGAGAATTTAACACGGTCGACCGCCAAGGCGCCACCAGCGGGAACGGCAGCGCGATGAGCGCAGTCGAGCAGCACCGAACCCATACGCTCGAGTTCGGCCTTCAACAGGCCGGCGGCGGAATCGGGTCGGGTCGACTTAAACGAATTGGAGCAGACGAGCTCCGCCAAGTGATCGGTATGGTGGGCAGGAGAGGTCACCAGCGGCCGCATCTCGCACAGCTTTACGGCAAACCCGCGATCTGCCAGCTGAATCGCGCATTCCGATCCCGCCAGACCGCCACCGATAACCGTCACTTGATCAAACAGCATCTGCAAACACCTTTCTAATTGACACGCTTTCCATTGTGACCGAAGGGCGTCTGAGCGTGAAGCGCAAACTTTGAGGGCGCATACCTTCCATCCATCATGCGCTCGATGAGTCCCTCGAGCTCGAGTGAGCCCAGGAGTTTGAGCACGCCGACGGCATCGAGGGAGACGAGCGCGGCAATGTCATCGACCTTGAGCGGCGAGGCAATGAGCGCGTGCATCACGGCCTGCTGCGTGGGGTCCAGATCGGCGATACCGGGCGCATCGGGACGTGAATAACGCAGGGTGCCGTATATTCGCGAGATGGCCATCTCAATAGACTCCTCGTCAACAATGCAGCAGGCCCCGTTGGCGATGAGGTAGTTGGTCCCACGCGACTCTGGTGACAAAATGGAGCCCGGTACCGCGAGCAGTTCGCGCCCCAGGTCCATGGCGGCCTCTGCTGTCGAGAACGTGCCCGAGGGCATGCCGGCCTCCGACACGAACAGCGCCTGCGAAAGCGCGGCAATCACCCGGTTACGCCGCGGAAAGGCAAACTTGCGTGGCCCCATACCCCAAGGCGAGATGGACACGACCGCGCCGCCCGTATCGATCGTGCGCGCGATGAGCCCTGCACTCGAGCGCGGGTAAACCACGTCGGCGCCCGTACCCAACACCACGACGTGCCTGCCACCAGCGTTGACCGCGGCCCAACCCGAGGCCTGGTCGCAGCCGACCGCACCGCCCGAGACCACCGTCACCCCCGCCTCGACCGCAACTTTCGCGGCCAGCTCTGCCACGGCAAGGCCGTACGGCGAGGCCTTGCGAGCGCCGATGATGGAGAGCGCGGGCGTCGACAGTGCGGCGGGGTCGCCACGCACATAAAGCGTCTGGGGTACATCAGAGAGCTCCAAAACGGTATCTGGATACAACGCATCACCGGGATGCAGCTCAAAAGTCTCCTCGGGCATTACTGGTCCCTCCTCCCCTGGTACATCGCCGCCTCGAGCACGTGGTCTTGGGTTACCCGCTCACTTTCGGCGACATCGGCGATCGTGCGCGCGATACGCACCAAGCGCACGATGCCGCGCCCTGTGAGATGTGTGCGCCTCGACAGGCCGAGCACGCACTTTTCCGCTGCCCCATCGAGCGCAAAGGTCGAAACGACGCCGTCGATGGAACGTGACTCATCGTCCTCGGCCTCGGCATCTGCATCGTCCATACGGGACTCGCGCCAGGCACGAAATGCCCGACCCCGCACAACATAGTCACGTAGTTCAGCTGACGACATACCCTCGGCGCCCTCGATAATTACCTGCGGGTCGGGTCGGGTCACGTCAATCATAAGGTCAATACGATCGGCCAAGGGACCACGTAGCTTAGACCGATAGCGCTCAACCATCGAAGCCGAGCAGCGGCACGGTACCTCGCGATCGCCCAAAAAGCCGCAGGGACAGGGATTGCTCGCGGCAAGCAGCTGGAACCTCGAGGGAAACGTGAAAGCCCCATCGACGCGTACGATCTTGACGTAGCCGCGCTCTATGGGCTGCCGGAGTGTCTGCAGCACGCTGTTGGGAAACTCGGCAAGCTCGTCTAAAAAGAGCACGCCGCCGTGCGCTAGGCTAATCTCGCCCGGGTGCACCGGCCGTCCGCCGCCAATAAGGCCCGCAGTCGAAATGCTGTGGTGGGGGCTACGGAACGGCCGGTGTCCCGCCAGCAAGCCATCGATGTTCTCGCCCAAGACCGAATGGATGCACAGCGCCTCTTGCTGATCCTCGAGAGAAAGCTCGGGCAAGATACCCGTCATGCGGCGTGCAAGCATGGTCTTGCCCGAACCCGGCGAGCCAATCATAAGCAGGCCGAGCTCCCCCGCCGCCGCGAGCGCAATGCCGCGCTTGGCAACCTCCTGCCCCAGCACATCGGCATAATCAAGTTCTGGCTCAAACGACGCCTCGACACCCTCGGAATCCAGATAATGCCGAGCCGCCTCGCCCATACCGCGGGCGAGCTGAGACAGATGGTCGATAAAGCCACAGTCCACACCGGCAAGCGGCACATGTTGATCCGACCTTCCCGCAATAAAGGACAGGCCCATATCACGCGCCAACAACTGAAACGCAACCTCGCCTTTTACGGGCAGCACGCTACCATCCAGCCCGAGCTCACCGGCAATAAGGCAATGGTCTAGATGGTCGCGGGGAATCTGCCCATCGGCCGCCAGTACCGCGATGGCAATCGGCAGGTCAAAACCACTGCCCGTTTTACGGATGTCGCCCGGAGCCAAGTTGACGGTAATGCCCGCCCGTGGAATCTCAAATCCTGCCGAGCGCATTGCGCAGCGTATGCGGCCACGCGACTCCATCACCTCCATACTTGGAATGCCAAGCATTTGGATACCCGGAATACCGCCGGCAAGCGAGACCTCGACCGTGACGGGAATCGCCTCGACGCCACGAATACATGCAGCGTGGACGGCAAAGGTGTCAAACGCCATCACGATACCTGCCAATCGAATGCGTTGTATTGATGCTCAATCTCCGCAATATGACCGCCGCGGATAGTAACGCCCACCGCGTCGAAGCGAATCGCCTTAAGGGGATAGTGATCCATAAGGTAACAACTCGCGATACGGCGGTAGCGACGCTGCTTCTGGGCGTCCACCGCCTCCTCGGGAAAGACCCGCGTGTTGCAATCTAGGGCGACGCGCCTTGTCTTGATCTCAGCCATCACCACGACATCATCAAGTTCATCAAGCAGTACCAGATCGGCCTCGCCCTCGGGACACCGGTAGCCCTGTTCCAAGAGGGCATAACCGCGCTCACGAAAGTAATCGATTGCAATAAGCTCGCCCAGCATGCCCAGTTCTCGAGGACTGAGGCCCTTAATGAACCCAGGCGTAATCGACGCGCAATCAATCTCCCCGCTCTCCCAAAGCTCTTTGAGCTGTTGCGTCTTGCTCTTTGCACTTGCGGCGCACATGGGGTCTCCTTTCCCGCGCACGATATTGACCCGATCATGAGGCCGCCTTTCTTGCGGGTAAGTACCAAAAGAAAACCAAAGACCAACCAAAAACAAACAAAAAAGGGACCGCATGCAACAATTGCGTTGCATGCGGTCCCCACCAGCTGGTTTATAAAATCCCAGAAGTCCCTGTCTCCATATTTGCCTTAAAAAAGACGCTCCGTCTGCAAAAAATTTCCGCAGAAGCTCACACGATGCAACGGAGAAAGGCCATGTTTACGAATAGCCTCAATGTGCTCGGGGCTCGCATAGCCCTTTGACTCAGCAAGATGATATTCGGGATACTCGGCATCGTACTCGACCATCATCTCGTCACGCGTGACCTTGGCCATAATGGAAGCAGCGGCGATGCAGGCGATTTTGGCATCTCCCTTGACCACATCGCGCTCGTTAGGGACGGCGCCCAAGGGATTGCCGTCCATAAGCACGCAATCGGGCTCGAGCCCCGTATCGGCCACCGCACCCGCGACGGCAGTGCGGATGGCGCGGGCCATGCCCATCTCATCGATATCCGCAGGAGCGATATGGCAAAAACCAATGGCCGTAGCCACCTCGGCAATCTGCACCGAGAGCAGCTCACGACGGGCAGGCGTGAGCTTTTTGGAATCGTTAATGCCCCAAACGCGCGGCTCCATGGGAAGGCAGACAGCGCAGACCGTCAACGGGCCGGCGACAGAGCCGCGCCCCACCTCGTCAACACCAACGACCACGCCATCGCCGCCGAGCTCATGCATCAGCTCGTACATGCCGTTGACGCGCTCGCGCTCGGAAAGTTCCTTGGCATGGCGCTTAAGTGCGCGTTCGCAAGCCTTGATCACCTGCTGGCGCGGATCCTCGCGATAGTGCTCCACGAGGGCGGGAATCTCCTCGAACGTGGCACTCGCCAGCTCGCCGGCAACCTGCGATGCCGAAATCGAGCTCGTCATATTGGCCATACCAGGCCCTCCTTGCATGGAAATCAGATAAAAAGAAGGGCCACCCGAAGGTGACCCTTGTGTCCAAACGAGTGGGCAGACGCTGCGATCTTCTTAGCGCTTCTCGGGGATGCGAGCAGCCTTGCCCACCTTGTCGCGGAGGTAGTACAGCTTGGCGCGACGGACGCGACCATGACGGACGACCTCGAGCTTGGCGATCTTGGGGCTGTGAAGCGGGAAGGTACGCTCAACACCGACACCGAAGGAAATCTTGCGGACGGTGAAGGTCTCACGGGCACCGGCGCCGGCCATGCGGATGACGTCACCCTGGAAAACCTGGATGCGCTCGCGGTCGCCTTCCTTAATGCGGTAGTGAACCTTGACGTTGTCGGCAACGCGGACCTGCGGGATGTCCTCGCGGATCTGCTGACGCTCGATTGCGCGGATGTAATCCATGTGCAATTCCTTACTCTTCTAGAGGTGCCGTACCACCTTGGCCGGCACGTAGTTGAACAAACGTATTCGAGTATACACGCCACGACCTTGGCTGCAAGAACTATTTTGCCCGTGCGCAAAAAGACAAAAACACGCACTCTTTCTGCACTTATGCGCCGTCCGCAGCATCAGTCGTCGGCGTCGTCACGGTCGTTCCGGGCGCGATATAACCGTATTCGAGCAGCACCGAAAGCGCATGCTGCTTCCAGGTGGCAAGCTCTTCGTCATTATAGTTGTCATGAGCCCATTCGTTCATCGCATCCTCGGCGGCTTGGGGCACCAGGTCCTGGCTGTCCGCCATCAGGTACAGGATGCCTAAGATGTCGAAGTCCTGCTTGGTCATCTCTTCCTTGTTTGATGTGCCGATGAGGCCGTGATCGATACCGTAGCGGCAGATATCGGTCAAAACGGTAACGAGGCCCGTAGGAATCGGCGAGGCATCCTTCGCGGCAGCGGGCGCGGTGTCGTCAGTCACTGCAGTGGCATCGTCGCTCGCCGGAGCAGAATCGGCCGCGTTCGCATCGGAAGCCGCCTGCTCTCCCTGGGCAGGAGCCGCGCTATCCGTCGTTGCCGAAGAATCCCCCGAAGAAACGGACGCAACGCTCACCGGTGTCTCGACCACGGTCGTCATCGGGTCGACCGGCGCGGGTGCGGCGATGACCTCGGCCCAATCGGAATACACGCCGTCAATAAAGGCGCGAACATGGAAGGTGCCCGGTTGCGAGATGGTCATCGTGCCGTCCGTCGCGACCGAAATGCCCTTGCTCTCGAGCTCCTGGGCCTCCCAGCTGCAGACCCTATCGACTTCCTTGCCCGTCGTGTCATAGACCGTAGCCGTTAGGCCGTCGATGCCGTTGAGATTCTCCTCGACGCCGACGACGGTCTGTGCCGAGCCCTCGAGTTTGATGCTGCCGTTAAACGACTCGGGCGCCGCGTCGCTTACCTTATATTTGTAGGCCGCGGCGTCGATCTCGTCATTGGTCGAAACATGCCCGTTCACGTCCACATAGGTGTCCTCGGGGATAAAGTACTTTACGTAGGCGGTGCCGGCCTTTTTACCCACCACGACTTGCTCGTGGGTGACAGGGTCGGTCTGGATCTCGATGACGTCGGACTTGCATTTCTTGCCGTTTTTATCGACCACGCGCCAGTCGCCCGACGACTTCACAAAGCCGTAATAGTCAACATCGTCCTCGTCCCTTGCACGCACGCGATAGGAAGAGATGGGGTCTTCGTCTCCCACCGTAAGCCTTCGGGTCTTATCGGTCTGCAGCGATACGAGAATCTTGGAAATGGGCTTAATGGGCTGCGGCGTGCCCAACTGGGTATCGACCGTCACCGACTCAAACGACAGATTGGAACCCGTAATGGACATGGGGTAGGTGGCGGCCATGTCGTTGAGCACATTGCACGTGCGCGGGGCGCCGCCGTTGCGCGAAGGCACCTCGCGATCGGCCAGGACAGAATTCCAATCGATGGCGCGCACCATGTGGTTGTTGGTGCGATGCGACCAGCTCGTAACGTTTCCGGCGGTGGTATCGTAGCCGTCGTCGCCACGATGGGCGATTGAGCGCAGGAACAGGTTCTGCACGGCGTCGGTCGACTGATCGCCAAAGGTGGTGTAGAACGAGCGCTGGTCATAACCGGCGGTATGGAACTCCTGCACGGCGGCGTTGTCGTCGTAGCACTCGCCGTTCATGTTAAAGATAATCACGTCGAACGTCACGCCCACCGGCTGGTCATAGTCCTCGGACAGCGTCGTGGTAGAACTCGTCTGCTTGCTATTGACCTGCGTGTGCGCAGGGATCGTCATATCGACGGTGACCGACTGATTGTCCGTTGTGGTGATCGACTGTTCCTCGGTCTTGCTCGCCTCCCACAACTGGGACATCGTGGTTTCGGCCGAAAACGAAGTCTCGATCTCCTCGCTCGCTGTTGCGGGCACGCCCAGCGACTCCTTGAGGCTCACCGATGCGCCCCACGAGCCGCCTTTGGAATACGATGTGGATTCAGAAGTGCTCGTGCCGACCGTCTCCTCGGTACCGCGGGCGAGCGTGATGCTCTGCGAGGCGTCCTCATAGCCGACGTTAAGAGCCGAGGTAACGAGCTCCTGCTCAGTCTTAGAATCGACAAAGGAATAGCCCGGCGCGTCCTCGGGCGCACAGTTAAGCTTGTTCATGCTGTTGAGCTGCTGAACTCTAAAGTTATAGAACGCGATGCCAAAGCCATTGAAATCATACTGATAGGTGCCGCCGAGCTTGTCGACACAAGCAATGGTGGCATAGATGACGTCCTGCTCAGTCGCGTCTTGCGACAGTCCGTCGAGCGGCACGTTTTTACGGAAATCGGAGCCCGTCAGCTTGTGACCGATACAGCCGGCGATATCGTCGGTCAAGCGATCGTAGACAGCTTTGAGGCTTTTTGCCGATGTCAGACCACTCTGTTTCGATTTGTCGGCGCCGTCGGAATGCTCACCGTTGCCGCCCGAAAGCGCATCATACAGATAGATGTAGTGACCCTTACCGAAGTCCTTCTCAAAGCCCTTGCCGGCGTGGTCCCAGTACAAAAAGTCCCCGGAGTCGTCGCCTCCACCATAGCCAAGGATGTTATAGGCAAGCGATGCCCAGTTGGGCAACACCTTTTTGACGGCGGCCGTATAGAACGAGACGTTGTCGTACATCGAGGTACGGTCCTCGAGTTTGCCGTCATCGATATCTACAAACGTGCAGTCGCGATCGTTGACCGTAATGGTGAGCGGGTTGACCACGTCGCCATAAAGCTCGTCGCGCGATTCATCCTGAAGGGCAAAACCGGCCGTCGGCATCCCGCAAAGCGCCGTGACCGCAACGACCACCCAGCACAGGGTCATCTGTGCTCCCCGACGCGCTCGTTGCAAATACCTGGTGAGGTTTTTCATCGCAGTCCTCCCGTCAGTTGCCAATGTATTGAACCAACAGAATAAATATAAAACGCCGCCGCGTCCACAGGGGGCGCGGCGGCGCGAAGGGGGGCGTAAGAGGCGCAAATGGAACGCGACTCAGTTAAGCGGAACGCTTGGCCTCGAGCTTTGCCTGAGCGGCAGCCAGTCGTGCGAGGGGTACGCGATAGGGCGAGCAGGACACGTAGTCCACATCGGCCACGTTGAACAGGCCCTTGATGGACTTGGAGTCGCCACCGTGCTCGCCGCACACGCCAAAGTGCATGTCGGGGTTGGCGGCGCGACCCTTCTCGACTGCCATACGCACCAGCTCGAGCACCGCCGCGTCGATGGTCTCGAAGGGATTATCCTTCAGGATCTTCTTGTGCATGTACAGCGGGATGAACTTGGCCTCGGCGTCGTCGCGCGAGAAGCCGAAGGTTGTCTGGGTGAGGTCGTTGGTGCCAAAGCAGAAGAAGTCGGCATGGTGGGCGATCTCGTCGGCGACCATGCAGGCGCGCGGCAGCTCGAGCATCGTGCCCACGGGAATATTGAGCTCGACGCCCTCCTCGGCGGATACCTCGGCGATCACGCGCTCGATGACCTCGCGGGTCTGGACATGCTCGGCTGTGATGGAAACGAGCGGGACCATGATCTCGGGGCGCGGGTCGACGCCCTCCTTGATAAGGCGGGCAGCAGCCGTGGCGACGGCGCGAACCTGCATGAGCGGCAGATCGCCAAAGACAACGGACAGGCGCACACCGCGCAAGCCGAGCATCGGGTTGGACTCAACCATGCCGTCGATTCGACGCAGGCGGGCACGCAGGGTGGCAAGCTCTTCCTCGCTGGCGCCGGCGGCTTCCTTCTTGGTGATGGCGACCTCGAGCTCGCGAGGATTATCCAGGAACTCATGCAGCGGCGGATCGAGCAGGCGAACGACCACATCGCGACCGGACATGGTCTTAAACATCGCCAGAAAGTCCTCGGTCTGAACCTTGAGCAGGTCGGCCAGGGCCTGCTGCTTCACGGCCTCGTCGTCGGACAGGATAAAGCTCTGGATAATGTTCTTGCGGTCGCCCAGGAACATGTGCTCGGTGCGGCACAGGCCGATGGCCTCGGCGCCAAACTCGAGTGCGAGCGCGGCATCCTCGGGGTTGTCGGCGTTGACGCGCACGTGGTTGGCGTGACCGTCGGTCTCGTCCAGGCGAATCTCGTCTGCCCAGGACAGAATGGTGTCCAGGTCGCCGGTGAGCTCGGCGGAGACCAGATCGACGGCGCCGTCGACGACAATGCCCTGGGTGCCGTCGATGGAGATGATGTCGCCCTCGTGCAGCACACGGTCGCTGCCCTCGATGCGCACGACCTTCTCGGCGGCGTCAATATGGAAGCGCTCAACGCCGCAGACACAGGGCGTACCCATACCGCGGGCGATAACGGCAGCATGGCTCGTCTTGCCGCCGTGGCTGGTAAGGATGCCCTCGGCAGCGACCATGCCCTTCAAGTCGTCGGGGTTGGTCTCCCAGCGAACCAGAATGACCTTGTGGCCCTCGTTGGCGCGCGCGACGGCATCGTCGCTCGAGAACACGACCTCGCCCACGGCGGCGCCGGGGCTGGCGTTAAGGCCGCAGGCCAGGGCCTCGTACTTCTTGGAGGAGTCAAACTGCGGATGCAGAAGCTGGTCGAGCTGCGCGGGATCGATGCGACTCACGGCCTCCTCGCGGGTGATGAGACCCTCCTCGACCATCTCGATAGCGATGCGCAGCGCGGCGGTAGCGGTGCGCTTGCCCACGCGGGTCTGAAGCATCCAAAGTTTACCCTGCTCGATGGTGAATTCGATATCGCACATATCGCGGTAATGATCCTCGAGCGTCAGGAAAACGCGCTCGAGCTCCTCACCAGCGGACTCGAGGCCCGGGGTGGTCTTGAGGTCGGCGATGGGCTCAGTATTGCGGATGCCGGCGACGACGTCCTCACCCTGGGCGTTAACCAAAAAGTCACCGTAGAACTCCTTGGTGCCATCGGCCGGATTGCGCGTAAAGGCGACGCCGGTCGCAGAGGTCTCGCCTTTGTTGCCAAAAGCCATGGCCTGGACGTTGACGGCAGTACCGAGCTCGTCGGAAATGCCATGCTGTTTGCGGTAGATGCAGGCGCGCTCGTTCATCCAGCTGCCAAAGACGGCCTGGATGGCAAGGCGCAGCTGAAGCTCCGGATCGTGCGGGAAGACGGGCTTGCCGTCGACAACCTCGAGCTCGGGATACAGGGCAGCCTCGACGTTCTCGGAGAAGATGCCCTTGAAGGTCTCGACAAGCTCCTGCAGGTCCTCGGCCGAAAGCTCGGAATCGACGCGAACGCCGGCGACCAAGCGAGCCTGGGTCAGGGCGTTCTCAAACAAGTCGGCATCGACACCCATAACGACGTTGGAGAACATCTGGATAAAGCGGCGGTAGCTATCCCAGGCAAAACGCGGGTTTTGCGTCTGGGCAATGAGGCCCAGAACGGAGTCGTCGTTAAGGCCCAAGTTGAGGACCGTGTCCATCATGCCGGGCATGGAGAACGGAGCACCCGAGCGAACCGACACGAGCAGCGGGTCGGATGCGTCACCAAGCTTCTTGCCGCAGCGGGCCTCGAGATCGGCCTCGGCGGCAACGATCTCATCGAGTGCACCTTCGGGCCACACGTTGCCGGCACCGGAGTACTCGACACAGGTTTGGCAGGTAATGGTAAAGCCACCGGGAACCGGCAGGCCGATGCGGCTCATCTCGGCAAGATTTGCACCCTTGCCGCCAAGCACGAAGTTCATGGACTTGTCGCCCTCAGTGACACAGGTGCCCTGGGCGTCGGTTCCAAAACGGTAAACCCTCTTGCAATCGCTCACGATACTCCCCTTCCATGCGCTGTCACGCACGACCGTGGTAACGAATCGACCCGCCGGATGCGAGCCGTGAGGGTACTATACGGCGGGTATTGGAAGTGCTTGCGTAGAGGGTGCGAGGTTTGGTAAACGTGGTAAAACTGACGGTAAACGGTAGATAAAGGTGGTTACCTTATGAAGATACCAGTGTACGAGACCTGCAGGTTAACTGAAAGAACTTTGCTAAATCGCTTTACCATAAGTAGCTAATTTGGGACGGGGCTTTTTTAGCTACCCCGTCGGCAATCGGCCAAAAAGCTCGCGGCCTCAGCCGGGGTAGCTAAAAAAGCCCCGTCCCAAATTAGCTACTTTTGTTGGGCTCGGAGAGCGGCAAGACGGGCTCGAGCTTCTTGGATTTCCTCCAAATGACCGATGATCTCGGATGCACTCTCCTCAATCGCCTTACCGTCGGTACGCACCACAAAGCAGCCTAGGCGCTTCATGAGGGCACGGGCTTCCTCAAGCTCGCTGCGCACACTCTCGGGCTCGGCATAGGAGCCGGCGACGGCGCGGGCGTAGTCATCGCCCAAGCGGCTGTCGCGAATCTCAGAAATTACGTCAACGGTCGAAATCAGGCCGAACAGGCGCATCGGGTCGACCTCGTAAATCGACTTCGGCGGCTCCATGCCGTGCGCAAGCGGAACGTTTGCGACCTTGTAACCCTGATAGGCCAAATACATCGACAGCGGCGTTTTGGACGTACGCGACACGCCCAGCAGCACGATATCGGCCCCCGAAAGGTCGTCGCAACCGCGCCCGTCATCGTGCTCAACGAAATACTCCATAGCCTCAATGCGGTGGAAATAGCGGTCATCCGTTTTGTGAATAACGCCCGCAACGCCCTTGGGCGGCACACCGATGAGCGACGACAGCACGGCAAGGGTCGGACCGATCAGGTCGACAGAGCGAATATGCAGCATACCCAGGTAATCGAGCACGCGGGCGCGAAGCGCCGGATCGACGATAGTGTGGAACACGGCGATATCACGATGGTCCGCATCGACGCGCGGGCCCACAAACGACTTGACCTGCTCCACCGAGTTCACTTTGGGCAAGCGCAAGAGACGAAAAGCCCCTTCATCAAATTGCCCGGACGCCGCAAGCACCACCTCACAAGCGGTATCACCGAGCGAGTCGGAGATAACGATAACGGTGGGACGAGCGGTGACCGGGCAATCCATGCGGGGCTCCTTTTGCGCTTATGCGCAGGCTAGTTTACTTTTTGCGGGCAAGCTCACCGATGTTGGCGATGCCAGAGAAAACGGCCTCGAAGCGGTTGAGCAGCTTAAGGCGATTATCGCGGAGCTGCTCGTCCTTGTCCATGACCATAACCTCGTCGAAGAAGCGGTCGATGGGGGCGCGCAGGGCGGCAAGGGCGGCAAATGCGGCCGGGTAATCCTCGGCAGCAAGGGCGCCATCGACAGCGGTCTGAGCAGCCTCGGAGGCATCGGCGAGCGCGAGCTCGGCCTCGCCCATCAGACTGCGGTCGTACTCCATACCCAGCTCGGGCTTGGAGATGTGCGCGGCGCGGGCATAGGCAGTAGCCAGGTTGTCGAAGGTCTCGGCATCGTTCTTACGAGCCTCGTCGAGCGCGGCGCAGCGGGCGAAGAAGACGGACGGAGCGATGATGTGCACCGCGGAGACGGCGGCGACGGTATCCCCCGGAATCTTCTCGTCGCGGGCTATGCTCACCAGACGGCCGTGGAAGAAGTCACGGACCTGCTGGGCGACTTCGGCGGCGTCGAACTCGATGCCCTGCTCGCTATAGAGCTCAAGGGCAAAGTCGATGAGCGTCGTGGGGTCGATCGGCAGACGATCGCGCAGGATGTTGATAATGCCGATAGCGGCGCGACGCAGCGCGTACGGGTCGGAAGAGCCGGTCGGGGGCTCACCGATGGCAAAGATACCGGCAATGGTATCGAGCTTGTCGGCACAGGCCACGATGCAGCCAGCGGTGCCCTCGGGCAGCTCATCGCCGGCAAAGCGGGGACGATAGTGATCGCGAATGGCGTGGGCGACCTCGTCGTTCTCCCCCATCGCAGTTGCGTAATAGCCACCCATCACGCCCTGCTGGCTCGTAAACTCGACGACGGCGTTGGAAACCAGGTCGGCCTTGCACAGGTGCGCGGCGCGAGCGGCATCGGCAGCGAGGTGGGCGCCCAGATGGGCCTCGCGGGCAATAGCGAGCGCGAGCTGCTCAATGCGCTCGGACTTGGCGAGCACGCTGCCGAGCTTCTCCTGGAAGGCAACCTTGGCCAGACGCTCACGGAACTCGTCGAGGGAGATCTTCAGGTCCTCCTCGTAGAAGAACTTGGCATCGTCCAGACGGGCGCGCACGACGCGCTCGTTGCCGTCGATCACACGCTCGGCATTCTCGGGCTTGCTGTTGGAGACGACCACGAACTCACGCGTGAGCTTGCCCTCGCCGTCATAGATCGGGAAGTAGCGCTGGTTGGTGAGCATGGACTCGCAGATGATCTCGTGCGGGACCTTGAGGAACTCCTCGTCGAAGGTACCGACGAGCACCGTCGGCCACTCGCAGAGGTTAATGACCTCCTCGAAGACCTTCTTGGGCGTATCGACATGGCAGCCAGGGCGAGCGGCCTCGACCTCGGCAATACCGGCAAGGATGGCCTCACGACGACGCTCGGCAGAGAGCACGCCGGCGTCCTCGAGCACCTGCTCGTAGACGGCGGGGCTGGCGACAACATGGTCACCGGCGCCCAGCACGCGATGTCCGCGCGTGGTATTGCCGCTCGTCACATCGGCAAACGTCACGGGCACAACGTCCTCGCCCAGAAGGCAGCAGATCCAACGGACCGGACGCACAAACGTAGCGTGCTCGTGGCCCCAGCGCTGGCTACGGTAGTTGGGCCACTGCAGGCCTGCGATCGTTTTCTCGCACAGGGCCGTCAGAATAGGGGTAGCCGGCACGGAGGGAATGTTCTTCTCGGCGAATACGTACTCGCGACCGTCAGTGTCCTCGCGACGGATCAGGTCCTCGGCAGCCACACCGCACTTGCGGGCGAAGCCCTGGGCGGCCTTGGTGGCGTTGCCGTCGGCATCGAAGGCAATGTTTGCCGCAGGGCCGCGCTTGACCTCGTGGACCTCATCGGTCGCGGTGGCGACGTTGGTCACGAGCGCAGCCAGACGACGCGGGCTCGAGATCACGCGGACCTCGCCATGGGCCAGGCCGGCCTCGTCGAGGCCCTTGGCGATCATATCGCCAAGCTGCTTGACGGCATTGTTCAGCGGTGCGGAGGGCATTTCCTCCGTACCGATCTCAAACAGGAAATCCTTAGCGTCTGCCATGGCTTACGCCACCTCGCCTTCCTGGTCGGCATTCTCGTTAACTCCGGCGACCTCGGCCATATAGGCCTCGCAGCACGCCTTGGCGACAGCGCGGACGCGCAGGATGTAGTTGGCGCGCTCGACTGCGGACAGGGCGCCGCGGGCATCGAGCAGGTTGAAGGCATGGCTGCACTTCATGACGCAGTCGTATGCGGGCAGCGGCAGCTTGCGCTCCAGACAGGAGTGGCACTCGGCCTCGTAGTCGTCAAACTTCTGACGCATCATCTCGACGTTAGCGACCTCAAAGTTGTAGGCGCTAAACTCGCGCTCGTTCTCCAGGAACACGTCGCCATAGGTCATGGGCGTGCCGTCGGGCAGATAGCTCCACACCAGGTCGTAGACGGAGTTGACGCCCTGGGCGTACATGGCGATGCGCTCCAGGCCGTAGGTGATCTCGACGGGCACGGGGTCGACCTCGATGCCGCCCACCTGCTGGAAGTACGTAAACTGCGTGACCTCCATGCCGTTGAGCCAGACCTCCCAGCCAAGGCCCCAGGCGCCGAGCGTCGGGCTCTCCCAGTCGTCCTCAACAAAGCGGACGTCATGGTCGTTGGGGTCCAGGCCAATGGCGGCAAGAGACCCCAGGTAAAGCTCCTGGGCGTTGACCGGCGAGGGCTTGATGAGCACCTGGAACTGATAGTAGTGCTGCATGCGGTTGGGGTTCTCGCCGTAGCGACCGTCGGCGGGACGGCGGCAGGGCTGCGCATAGCAGGTGCGCCACTCGGCAGGACCGAGCGAGCGCAGCGTGGTCGCGGTATGGAAGGTACCGGCACCGACCTCGGAGTCATAGGGCTGCATAATGACGCAGCCCTGCTCGCCCCAGTACTGCTGGAGGCGCAGGATGATGTCTTGGAAGGAAAGCGATGAAGCGTTCATGCCTCTAATATCCCCTCGTCGAAACGATTACACGGTTAGGTACTGTACTATAGCGGTTTTTAGTCGATAGCGCCCAGACGGTTGAGCGGCCAGTAACGCACGAGCGCCACGGCGATCAGGTCCGAACGGTCGACCGGACCAAAGTAGCGTGAGTCGGCTGAGTTCTCGCGGTTGTCGCCCATCACCCACACGCACCCGTCAGGGACGATGTAGGGATAGCTCACCTGAGCACCAGGCGCCTGGACCGACAGTGGCCAGCTCATGCCCGTCGTATAGTCCTCGTCGAGCGCTTGGCCGTCAACGACCACCTTGCCGTCCTGCAGGTTGACCGTCTGGCCGGCCGTGGCGATGACCCGCTTGACGAGCACATCGTGCTCAGAGGTGCCATCGGGGTTGTGGAACACCACGATATCGCCTTGTTTGACAGGCTGACCGAGCTCAAGCGTCACCTTTTGCGCCAGGATCTGGTCGCCAATCTCAATCGTGGACTCCATGGAACCGGTGGGAACCACAAAGGGCTCGACCACAAAGGTGCGAATCAAGAAGGTGGCCACGAGCGCGATTGCGATGACCACGACCCACTCAAACGCGCCCTTTAGCATGGAATGCTGCGACGGAACCATTCTCACTCCTCGCTCTGCGAATACGAAGCGTCCAAAATCTCCTGCGCGTACGCACGCTCCTGGGGCGTAAGGCGCGCCGTCTCAATCAGATCGGGACGCCAGCGACAGGTGCGCTCGATGGCATTCTTGCGACGCCAGGCATCGACCTTAGCATGATCGCCGCTCACAAGCACGGGAGGCACGCCCTCGCCGTTAAACTCGGCAGGACGGGTGTACTGCGCGTACTCGAGCAGGCCTCCGTCCTCGGCGGTCGAGAATGATTCGTCAACGTTGCTCATCTCATCTCCCAGAGCACCGGGGATCAGACGCACGACGGCGTCAGCAACGACCATAGCAGGCAGCTCGCCGCCCGTGAGCACATAGTCGCCGATCGACAGACGCTCGTCGGCATAGGCATACGCGCGCTCATCGACACCCTCGTAACGGCTGCACACAAACAACAGGCGCTCGCTTTGGAGCAGGCGCTCGGCTACCTGCTGCGTAAAAGGCTCACCGCAGGGCGTAAAGAACACCACGGTGGGCTTGGGGCCCTCAGAGCTAATGGCCTCGATGGCCTCGGCAATAGGCTCGACCTTCATGAGCATGCCCTGACCGCCGCCGTACGGCTCGTCATCGACGGTACGGTGGCGATCGTGCGTCCAGTCGCGCAGGTTATACGCCTTAAAATCAAAAAGGCCGGCCTTGCGGGCACGGCCCAAAATCGATGTGGACATGACAGGCTCAAACATCTCGGGAAAGACCGAAAGGGTCTCGATCAGCATGTTGTCCTCCCTACTTGTCCATATCGATCAAGCCGTCCATAACGTGGACGGATATTGCTCCCCGATCGGGAAGATCGAGCACAACTTGCTCGATCACGGGAATCAGCACCTCGCCATACCGATCACCCTCGACAACCCAAACGTCGTTGGCGGGCGTCGACATAATCTCAACGATCGTTCCGAGCGACCCAAAGCGCTCGTCAACCACCTCGCGACCCATAAGGTCGGTATAGGCGGCATCAAGTGAATCGAGCTCAAAGTCATCACGGTTCGCCAGAACGAAACAACCCGTGATGCCCTCGGCGGCCGTCAAGTCGTCAATGCCCTCAAACGAAACCAGATCGCCATCGCCCGTATCGGTAACGGATGTAACCGTGCAAAAGCGGTCACGCTTGAGCGCCGGTGGCGTCAGGGCGACACGCATACCCGGCTCCAATACAGAAGGAAGCCCCCGCAGCGGCTGCGCGAGGACCTCCCCCTTCCTTCCGTGCGGCTTAACCACACGGGCGATGTTTTTGTACTGGGACCTCAAGGTCCTAGCCCAGAACCTCTACCTCGACGGAAGTGTCGAGGCGAGCGGCCAGTGCACGGGCAAGCGTGCGAATGGCCTTGATGGTACGGCCGCGACGGCCAATGACCTTAGCTACGTCATCCTCGGCAACCGAAACCTCAATAGTTGAGGCATCGTCGCCATCGATAACTTCCAGGCTCACGGAATCCGGGTCGTCGACGATCTGAACAACGAGATATTCGACGAGATCGGCGATGCGATCTGAGAGCATTGCCTCACCCTCGAGCTGTGCAGCGTCAACCTCAGGCACGATTTACTCCTCGGCGCCCTCAGCGGCCTCAGCGGCCTCAGCGGCAGCCTTAGCGGCCTCGGCCTCTTTGGCGAGCTGCTTCTTGGACTTCTTGACGACGGTCTCGGTCTTCTCGCCCTCGTTGGCGGCCTTGACCAGGGCAGCGACAGCGTCGGTGAGCTGAGCGCCCTTGGACTGCCAGTCAGCAATCTTCTCGAGATCGAGGTTGATGGTCTTGGGGGCGGTCATCGGGTTGTAGCGGCCAACCTCCTCGATGATACGACCGTCACGCGGGGCGCGGGAATCGGCGACGACGACACGGTAGTACGGACGCTTCTTAGCGCCGTGACGAGCAAGGCGAATCTTGACTGCCAAAGGAAACTCCTCCAACCAAGCAGCTTTAGGCTGCAACTACAAACAAACAGTTGAACATAATACGCCATCGACGCGGGCAGGTGAAGTCCGTGAGACCAACTTCTTCGGTGTAGTCGAAGGCAAATCCATATCTTAGACAAGAATTCGCGATTTGCAAGCACATCCACGCACCCCACATGAGCTGCGCGGTATACTCATGCCATGAAAAGATGCGAACATACATACGGTTATGAGGATACTGCGGGCGTCACGCCGCCGCCCTGGACGGGTCCGGCGGTGGGTCTGATGGATCTCGATGCGTTTTTTGCGAGCGTGGAGATGCTCGATCATCCCGAGTGGCGCGGCAAGCCGCTTATCGTAGGCGGAGACGCCGAATCGCGCGGCGTCGTCTCCACCTGCTCATACGAGGCACGCCGCTTTGGCGTGCACTCCGCCATGCCCTCGGCCGAGGCACGCCGCCTCTGTCCGCAGGCCATTTGGACACACGGGCATTTCGATCGCTACCACGAGGTTAGCGCACAGGTAATGAATATTCTTGCCGACGAGACACCACGCGTTGAGCGCGTGTCCATCGACGAGGCCTTTATCGACATCACGCCGGGCCGCTTTGCGCCCGAGGACCCACTGCTCGTCGTACGACGCATCAGCGATCGCGTGGCGGCACTGGGGGTGACCTGCTCCATCGGCGTCGGTTGCAACAAAACGGTGGCCAAGATTGCAAGCGAGCGAGACAAGCCGTTTGGGCTTACGGTCGTACGCCCGGGAACTGAGCAGCGTTTTCTGGCACCGTTACCTGTTTCTGCCATGAGCGGTATCGGGCGCTCGGCCGAGGAGCGGCTGCGCCGCATGCGGATTTACACGCTGGGCGAGCTGTCGCGCGCACCGGAATCCACACTGTCTGCGATTTTTGGCGTTAACGGCGAGCGCATGCGCCAGCGTGCGTTGGGGCTCGAGGTTTCCGAAGTCACGAGCCTCGATGAAGAGCGTGAGGTCAAGTCGGTAAGCAATGAGCGCACCTTTGCGAAAGATTTGACCGAGCGCGGGGACATCGAAGCGGCGATTGCACTATTGGGCGAATCCGTCGGACGTCGCCTGCGCCGCCAGGGACTTACCGGCGCCACGGTGACGCTCAAACTTAAGTACTCGTACGGCAGCGGTCGCTCGGCACAGCGACGACTCCCCCATCCCACCGACGACGAGAACATCTTTGTGGCGGTAGCGATCGAATTGCTCGACAACATCTGGCAGGAAGGAATGCATGTACGCCTTGCCGGCATAGGCATGAGTGACTTCAATCATCAAGGCGGCATACAGACCGACCTGTTTTGCGAAGTCGACGACCGCGGAGCCCAATCCAGCGACCGCCGTGACCTCTCCGTCGCCATCGACGCGGTCCGAGACAAGTTCGGCGACACCGCCCTATCCTTCGGCCGCCAATCACGCTTCTCCTCCCACTAAGTAGTCAATTTGGGACGGGGCTTTTTTAGCTACTTTAGATTGTCAGGGTAGTACGGGGCAGCTAATTTGGGACGGGGCTTTTTTAGCTACCCTTCAGCTGGCAGCGAATCACCCGGGGCCGGAATAAAACTCAACCGATTTGTAGGGTTAGCTAAAATAGCCCCGTCCCAAATTAGCTACCCAACCCATACCTGACGCGGTCGCAACACAGACCTCGTCCAAAATGAGCTATTTTTTGACTTTGACCTTTTGTATGGTGCAGTGTCCAATGCCCGTAAGGCGGACGATCTGTTTAATCGAAAAGCCCTCGCTCTTCAAAGTACGAATGCAGGCATCGCGCGCCCCCTTTGGCAAAGCCTTAAGGTGATGAGGCTCGTACGGCTTAAGAAGAGCCTGCGCAAACTCCAGCGCATCTGTGTCGCTCACATGAGCGCCGTCACGGAAGCAATAGCGATTGGGCTCACCCGAGGTGCTGAAGGCAAAAAATCTCTGAGAGTCACCGAGCAACCCGAGAACGCAATCCGTTTTACAGATACCCGGATATCCCATATACTCGCGAAAGCTGCTCCATCGATACAGCGAAGCGGTCCCAATCCTCGCCTTCGCGGGATTGTCGTGAATGTATCTCACGCAGTTGAGCAGCTGATCATCATCGAGGATCGGCACACTCTTAAATCGATCCTGGAAAACAGGCCCCTTCCTGCCTGTCTTTGAGTTGAAATACATGGCATACGCCGTCGTAATCGAATGCATGCAATCGCTCAGATGAACATGCTCGTCGTCAAGCAGAAGATGAATATGGTTATCCATAAGGCACCACGCGATGACATCCACTTTAAACTTCTGGCATTTCGAAGCAATCAGCCGAATCAGATAGAGCCGATCTTCGTCATCCTCAAATATGAGTTGGTCGGCACATCCCTTTTGGACGACATGGTAAAAACCATATACAGAGATTTCTCGCGCAGTCCGAGTCATACGCATCCCCTCCTCTACAGATGACAATTACGTTACCCGAGCCAGAGTAGAAAAAAACGTACTGGGAGCTATAAATCGCGATGTTCGGCGAACGGTAGGTAGTAGCTAAAAAAGCCCCGTCCCAAATTAGCTACTTTTGGGCAAAAAGAAAGCCGGGCGGCCGCGGAAAAACGCGACTGCCCGGCGAAATACTTGAGGGTAGCTAAAAAAGCCCCGTCCCAAATGAGTTACTAGAGGAGGTCCAGGGAGAGCTGGGGAGCGTCGCCCCAGAGCTTTTCGAGACGGTAGAACTCACGTGCCTCGGGAGTGAAGACGTGGACGACAACCGAACCGTAGTCCATGAGCATCCAGGTCTTCTGCTCGCGGCCCTCAATGGAAAACGGGTGCTCGCCGCAAGCCTCGGCGACTTTCTCCTCAATCTCGTCGACGATGGAATCAACCTGGCGGTTGTTGGTGCCGGTAGCAAGGACAAAGTAGTCGCACACATCGGAAAGCTCAGTCAGGTCGAGCACCTGAACGTCCTCGCCTTTCTTGTCGTAGGCGGCCTGCGCGGCAGCGCGGGCGACATCCTCGGCGGCGACACCGCTGGCGGAGAGCGTCGCGGCGGTGCGGTCGGACGTGGCCACGAAACTCTTGTGCTCCGCACCTTCAAGAATCTGCTCGTCAGTCATGGTCTCATCGGCCATGGAATACCTCTTTCTAGACAGCCCGAACTAGCGCAGCTGGGCGTAATGGTTGTAAATCGTAATAGCCGTGGGATAAAGATAGCGCCCGGACTGGATCACATAGACCAGACCCTGCGCAAAACAGGAGAAGAACAACTCGTCGAGCGAGGACTTCCCCACCATCTTGCGCAGCGCATGGGCATAATCGCCGTGGCGGTTGGGTTCGATGGCATCGGCCACAAAGACCACCATATCGAGTGGCGTCATGTCGCAAGCGCCCACGGTGTGACGGTCGACAGCCTGAAAGACCGCCGGCGACAGCTCGGGAAAAAGCTGCGGAAGCTCATAGGCGGCAACCGGGCCATGCAAAAGCGGCGTCGCGGCAGACGGAGAGCCGGCAATCTTAATGCCATAATGCAGAGCGCGCGTGACCAGCTCGTCGTCGGAGAGCACTTTGTCCCAGTCATGGATCAGGCCGGCGGCGGCGGCATCAAAGCGGTCGACGCCGTATACCTCGGCTAGGTGCAGCGCCGTCTCGGCAACCCCGAGCGAATGCACGTAGCGCTTACGCTTATCCTTCATGCGCACATCGAGCAACTCGTGGATACGCGTCAAGAGCGCGCGCTCGTCGCCCTCAAACTGATCTTCTACCGACAACGTTTCCCCCCGTCAATCAAAATCGTCTTGCCCAAGATCGGCATACAGGCCGCGTTTACGGATATAGCCGAGCACGGACTCGCTCGTAAGATAGCGCACGCTCATGCCGCGGGCAACCCGCTTGCGGATGTTGGTCGAGCTAATCGCTAGCGCCGGAATCTGAATATAGCGCACATCGAATGGCAGCCCCGATTCCTTAATCCTCGTCCGGGCCGTATCGATGTCAAAGCCGGGACGTGTCGCAGCGATAAAGGTTGCCAGTTCGGCAATCTCATCAGCATTGTGCCAGGTCACAATATCGATAATCGCATCGGCACCCGTAATAAAGTAAAGCTTCACCTGTGGCGGGTAAAACTCGCGAAGGGCACGCAGCGTATCGGCTGTATAGGTGACACCGGCACGATCGATCTCGAAGCGGCTTGCCAAAAAGGCCGGGTTCGCGGCAGTCGCGAGGACCGTCATGGCATAACGGTCCTCAGCAGGCGTCACCGGTTTGTCGAGCTTAAAGGCAGGAGAGCCGGCCGGCATAAAAAGCACAGCGTCCAAGTCGAGCGACTCGCGAGCCTGCTCGGCGGTAACCAAGTGCCCGTAATGAATCGGGTCAAAGGTGCCGCCCATAATGCCAAGCCGAAACTCGTGCCCATCCTTGATGGGCAGCTCAGGCAATCCGATTCCACCGCGCAGCGACATGGCCTACTCGCCCTCCGGGGTCTCAATAACGTCGACTTCGGTAGCGCCTTCGGAGCCCTCGGTGACATGAGCCACGTCCGCACCCTCGGCCGCTACGTCAATAACCTCAACGCCTGCATCCTCGAGCTCGTCCTCGAACTCCAAGAAGTCCTCGGCGCCCTCAAAGTCAAAGGCGCGCTGGCAAATGCGAACCTCGTCGCCCGCACGGCAGCCGGCCTTCTCGAGCGCATCGTCGACACCCATGCGCGCAAACTTATGCTGCAGGTAGATGACAGCTTCCTCGTTTTCCCAGTCGGTCTGGATAACCATGCGCTCGATCGCGCGACCAACCACGCGGAAAGCACCCGGCTCTTCCTCAACAATGCGGAAGCGCTTCTCGCGCTGCAGACGGCGACGCTCCCACTCCTCATCGCGCAAATCGACCGGCTCATCGGAAACCGCAAGCTCCGCGCGGAGCTTAGCCACCTGCTCGCCCACGGCAAGCATCAGGGTGTTGAGGCCGGCACCCGTCACGGCGGAAACGGCAAAGAACATATGGCCGTCGTCGAGCGCTGCACGCTTAAGGTCGGCAATCTTGTCAGCCGTGCCCGGCGCATCGCACTTGTTGGCGACGACGATCTGCGGGCGCTCCGAGAGCTCGGCACCATACTGCTCGAGCTCACGGTTAATGATGCGATAGTCCTCAACCGGATCGCGATCCTCAAAACCGCCCGTCATATCGACAACGTGCATAATCAAAGCAGTGCGCTCAATATGGCGCAGGAACTGGTGACCCAAGCCCTTGCCTTCACTCGCACCCTCGATGAGTCCGGGGACGTCGGCAACGACGTAAGAATATTCACCGGCACGCACCATGCCCAGATTGGGCACGAGCGTGGTAAACGGGTAGTCGGCGATCTTGGGACGGGCGGCGCTCATACGCGCGATGAGCGAGGACTTGCCCACCGAGGGAAAGCCCACGAGCGCGGCATCGGCCATAAGTTTCATCTCGAGCTCGATCCAGTGCTCCTCGGCAGGCTCACCCAGCTGGGCAAACGCGGGCGCGCGGCGCACCGACGTCACAAAGTGGGTGTTGCCCAGACCGCCGGCCCCACCGGGCGCCACGACAACGCGCTCGCCATCGTGCACCAGGTCGGCAATCTCGAACATCGGGGTCTGCGTCTCGGGATCGAGTTCACGGACTACGGTGCCCATGGGAACTTTCAAAATCAGGTCCTCGCCGCTCTTGCCATTGCGACGGGCGCCCTGGCCGTGCGTGCCACGCTCGGCACGGAAGTGATGCTTAAAGCGGTAATCGATCAGCGAAGACAGCTGAGCATCGGCCTGGATGACGACATTGCCGCCACGGCCGCCGTCGCCGCCATCGGGGCCGCCCTTGGGAACAAATGCCTCGCGCCTAAACGACATGCATCCGGCTCCGCCGTCGCCGCCGCAAACGTTAATGCGGCTGATATCGGTGAACTGTGACAACAGAATCGCCTCCTACAAAAAAAGAGGGAGACCCTTGAATCCTAAAACTCAAGTGCCTCCCACATATGTGCTCTATGAAGGGTGAATTACGCGTTCGCGAGCGGGCGTACGCTGACCCTGTGCTTGATACCCTTGTGGAACTCAACGGTACCGTCGACCAGCGCGAACAGCGTGTCGTCCTTGCCACGGCCAACGTTCGCACCCGGGTGGATGTGCGTGCCATGCTGACGGACGAGAATCGTGCCCGTGGTTACCGTCTGGCCGGCGAAGCGCTTCGTGCCAAGGCGCTGACCGCGGGAGTCACGGCCATTACGGGAGGAACCGAGTCCTTTTTTGTGTGCCATTGTGTATACCTACTCTTTCGTTACGAGTGTAATCTACTCGGCGACGGGAGCCTCGGCAACAGCCTCAGCCTCTGCCTTGACAGCCTTCTTGGCGCGGGAGGTAGCCTGAACCTTCACGATCTTCAGCTTGGTGAGCTGCTGACGGTGACCCTTCAGACGACGATAGCGCTTACGCTTGTGGAACTTGAAGACCAGCTGCTTCTCGCCCTTGAACTGCTCAACGATCTGAGCGGTAACCTTGGCCTTGGCCAGCTTGTCGGGATCGGTGACGATCTTCTTACCATCGTTGAGGAAGATGACCGGCAGGGTGACCTTGTCGCCCTCATTGCCCTCGATCTTCTCGACGGTGATGACATCGTCGGTGGCGACCTTGTACTGCTTGCCGCCCGTGTTAACGATTGCGTACATGTTTACTTGCCCTTCATGCATCAGTTAGTGCAACAGCCGAATATAGTAGCAGGCGTTAATACCCCCGTCAACGAGTATGTGGAGCAAATCCACAAGTTCGCACAGGTATGGGGCTGACGAGTCGGCCCTCGTCGTCTTCGCATGCCTGATTCTGACGCTCGACATCGTAGGAGCAGATGGTCACGAGGTCTTGCATACCGGTGGAAACAATAGGTGCATCGACGCCCGGGGTCAAGCCCTGCAACAAAACATCAGCAGCAGAAAGCAAAATCTCCGGACGCATGGAGCCCTCGTTGTCGGCATGGGTGTCGAGTATGAGCACCAGATGGTCCGGGCGCTCCCCCGCCTTAAGCTCGTAGCCCACGAGCGTATGGTCCAAGTCCAGGCGCTTGCTCTTTTTGCCGCGCGCATAGTCGATGCCGTGGCCCGCACGCAACGTGTCAATCGCGGCGCGCACCTCATCGGTGCTCACGGGTGACTCAGGGTCCAGGTGCAGGTCGATGCGGTACGACAGGCGCGTGAGCTGGGCCGTGAGCGCCGGCGTATGCACGTCGATGTAGGCGGCCTCGATGGGCGCCAAATCGGCCGGAGATGCCGCGGCCAGGCGCCCAAAGGCCTCGTCGAGCGCGACGAACTCGGTCATAAACAGGTCATACCACTCGCAGGTCGACGACGTGCCCACGGGCAGCGCCGAGGAAAAACCCACGCGCATGTGCGGAGAGAATCCCTGCGTCACGGCATAGGGCAGGCCCGCGCGACGCACGATACGCTCAATGGTATGGATTAGTTCCAAATGGCCCAGGTACTTGAGACGATCGCGCTTGCCGTAGCGAACGCGAAGCCTAAAGAGCGTGGGGTTGTCGGTCAAGCGCTCACTCATGCGCGATCACCCACCAATACGTTCTTGGCGTGGAGCGTGGGGCAGATTCCGCAGCCGGTGCACGACGTGCGGGTGCAGTCGGGCGTCGTGGCACCCTCCAGCGAGCGACGGTACTCGCGCTCGAGGAAGCCGCGCGAGCAGCCGGGGCTCACGTGCTCCCAGGGCAGGTGCCAGTCCAGCTCGTAGGGCAGGTGCACGAGCTCGTTGAGGTCGATGCCGTTTTTGGCCGCGGCCTCCTTCCAGTTATCGAGCGAAAAATGCTCCACCCAGGCGTCAAAACGCGAACCGGCACGCCAGGCATCGATGATGACAGGCGTCATGTCGCGGCCTGCACGAGACAGCGCCGCCTCGATAAGCGAGGTCTCGGCATCGTGGTAGTGCACGCGGACCGCACGGTTGCGAACACTCGTAATGAGGAGCTTCTGGCGGCGTTTGACATCGTCGTAATCGAGCTGCGGGCACCACTGGAAAGGCGTGGCAGCCTTGGGGATAAACACCGACACCGAGATGGACACCGAGATGGAGCCGCGGCGCGCCTTGGGCACCACGGAGCGGCCGAGCTCGAGCACATGGTCGGCCAGGTTGGCGATGGCCACGATATCCTCATCGCGCTCGCCGGGAAGACCCATCATAAAGTAGAGCTTCATGCGGTTCCAGCCGGCCTCGAAGGCCGCCTTGGCCGCGCGGTCCACGTCCTCCTCGGTCACATTCTTGTTGATGATGTCGCGCATACGCTGGCTACCGGCCTCGGGGGCAAACGTCAGGCCACCCTTCTTTTCTCCGGCGACCGACTCGGCCATATCCACGCCAAACGAATCCAGGCGCTGCGAGGGAATGGACACGCGAATGCCCGTATCCTCCAAGCGGCGGTTGAGCCTGCCAAGCACGTCGCGGATGCAGGAGTGGTCGGTGGTCGAAAGCGAGGTAAGCGACACCTCGTCATAGCCGGTCTTCTGCAAACCCTGGATCACCGAGGACACAATCTGGTCTGCCGAACGCTCGCGCACCGGGCGATAGGTCATGCCGGCCTGGCAAAAACGGCAACCGCGAGCGCAGCCGCGCAGGATCTCGATAGACAGGCGATCGTGAACGAGCTGCGCATAGGGCACGCACGACTGCGACAATGGATTGGTAGCGCCAAAGTCCTCGACGACGCGCTTGTAGACCACCGGCGGCACGTCCTTACCCTCACGCGGCACGGTGTAGCCGTGCGGTGAGCAGGGTTCGTCATAGCGCACCTCGTACAGCGACGGCACGTAGGTACCGGAGACGGTCGCGAGCCGCTCGACAATCTGGGCGCGCGGGACGCCCTCGTCACGCAGGCGGCGATGCAACTGGCAGATCTCGAGCAGCGACTCCTCACCCTCGCCAATCAGGATGGCATCGAAGAAGGCCGCATACGGCTCGGGGTTATAAACCGAAGGTCCGCCGGCGACGACGATGGGATCGTCCTCGGTGCGGTCAGCAGCCAGCAGCGGAATGCCGGCGAGGTCGAGCGCCTCGAGAAAGTTTGTCACGGCCATCTCGTGCGGCACATGCATACCGACGATATCAAACGAGGCCACGGGCGCAGCGCCTTCGAGCGACAGCAGCGGGATACCGGCCTCGCGCATGGCATCGCCCATATCGGGCCACGGCACATAACCGCGCTCACAGGAGATGCCCTCGGCCTGGTTAAGGATGTTGTACAGGATGGCGATACCCTGGTTGGGCAGGCCGACCTCGTACACGTCCGGGTAAATCATGCAGCAACGATAGTCGGCATCGGCCTTGGAGAGCGTACCCCACTCGTGGTCGATATAGCGACTCGGCTTTTCGACCTTCGCGAGCAGCGGCTCGATCAAATGAAAACAGTCTTGGTATGGAACGCGCAAAAGAAACCCCTAAGCAGTGAGATCGGATGCATCCTCAAAAGGATTCATGGGACGGGTAGCGCCGGCAACCGTGGTCACCAGGTCGCGGACGCGCGAGAACGTGGCGGCAACCACCTCGTTGGCACGGCTGTAGTCGATATCGCGCTCGTAGAGAGACACGAGCGCACGACCCATGCCATAGGTGCCGAGGGCGGCGGAGAGTGCCTTGACGGCAAAGCCGATATGCGGCGTCTGCTTTACCAGGGCGCGAGTGACGGCGCGCATTACCAAGCCGCCGGCAAGCACGCCCGCGACCTCGTAGCCGCGCTCGGGCTTAATGCCGCGTCCAAAGATGGCCGCAAGCTCAAAGAGCATGCCAACCTGCGCCAGCGCCATAACGGGATAATCGGCCCCCGGCAAAAACACCAGCGCGCCCGTCGCCATATTGGTAAGCGCGCACGAGGTGATGATGCGGTTGGCGGCGGCGATGCGCATAAAGGCAAAGTTCGCCGCAAAGGCCGTCTCCTTTTCCGTACGGTCCAGGATCCAGCGGGCGAGTGTCTCGAGCAGATACGTCTTATCGGTGGCCGCTACCACGCCGAGCATGGGCGTGGACTCCTGGATAAAAGGCACCTCGACAGCGGACTCGGCCAGCACGCACACGGGCGCGCCGGCAATGACGAGCTCCTGTACAGCACTCTCAAGGCGCTCAGATCCGCACGAAAGCACCAGCACCACGTCGGTATCGGTCTTGGGGACGATACGCTCCTCCCCCAGACGCTCAACGCGGACAATACCCGAGGTCGTCTGCGGCACAAAGGCATCGCGCACCGTCTCGACCAAAAAACGCGAGGCGGTCGAATCCAGGTAGACCGAAACGCGCACCGGCGTATCGGAATCCCTCTTGGTGGTCGCGCCCATTTTAAAAGCGCGGGTCAGCTTTTCCACGGGAATCTTCATGGCAAACCCCTCCAGCGGTTACGCGGCGCCCGAACGATGCCGCCATATGGATTGTACGATACCCACCGTCAACAACTGAATCATCATCGACGACGAACCAAAGCTAATGAACGGCAGCGGAATACCGGTAATCGGCATCATGCCAATGCACATGCCGATGTTCTCGAACGTCTGAAATGCCCACATGCCGACAATACCCACGCATGACAAGCGTAGAAACAAAGACTCGCACTTAAAGGCGACGCGGATCGTCGAGAAGATGAGCAGCACGTACAGGCACAGCAACAAAAAGGAACCGCAGAAGCCGAACGTCTCTGACAAAAAGGCGAAGACGAAGTCGGTATGGAACTCGGGCAGGAAGCCGCCGGCCGACTGCGTCGCATGCCCCAGGCCCTTACCAAAGAAACCGCCCGAGCCGACCGCGATCAACGACTGCTGCAGGTTATACGCATCGTCCGAATCGGCGTTGTCGGGGTCGATAAAGACCGTCAGACGATTCATCTGGTACTGCTTAATGAGCACATCGTGGCCGAGCAGCGAATCGAAGACCGAATCGAGCGCCAGGACGAGCGCCACCAAACCCACGAGCAGAGCCAAAGTCGACAGCACCCATTCGCGGCGCGCACCGCTCATGCAGATGACGATGGCGCCCGACACCAGCACGACCAGACCCGAGCCCAAATCGCCCATGGCGACGACGGCCAAAAACGGAACGGACAGCATGCCGCAGAGCTTAATGTAGTCGCGAGCGGTATCGATGCGCCCGTTGTACTGCGAGCCAAGCGTGGCCATAAAGAAGATGGTGATGAGCTTGGCAAGCTCAACGGGCTGGAATGTTAAACCGATACCGGGAATCTTGATCCAACCCGTCATTCCCAAGCCGCCCGTATAGGACAGGCCCGGAATCTTAGGCGAGAAGATCACGATGAGATCGATGACGAGCAGGGCCGTCGAAAAGTTGGAAATGCCGCGCAGGTCGGTGCGCCAGACGAGCACCGCCAGCACCGCGCCAATACCGATACCCAGCAGGTGACGCGAGAACGAGGCATCGGCTTTAAACTGCGAGGCGGACCAGATAATAATGGCGCCATAGGTGACGAGCGCCACAGTCGCCAACAGCACGCCGACGTGCACCTTTTGGCGAAACGTTCCGCGCGATGCGGAAATCTGCTTGTTGACGCGGTCCAGGCTGCTGCGAGAGCCGGTTTTGGTTGAGCGGAACAGGTCCGCCGGCGAAAAGTCCATCGCAACCTCCTATCGAACCGAGGAATCGCCCGTGGCCGTCGACGTGTCGGGCTCGTCATAAATCGCACCGAGGACATCGCGCACAACGTGCAGCGCGGTATCGGAGCCGCCACCGCCCTGTTCCAAGACAGTGGCGATCACGTACTTGGGGTCATCGGCCGGCGCGTAGGCGCAAAACCACGCGTAATCGTCCTCGCCGCTCTTCTCGCCCGTGCCGGACTTGCCGTAGACCGTAGGGGTCAGGGAGTTAAAGTGCGCGGCGGTCGAAGTCGACGCCGAGTAAATCACATCGTGCATGCCGTTGCGGACCAGCGCAAGATCGGCATCGTTGTTAATTTGAGCCTCAAGGCGCTTCTTTTTGCCCTTGCCGTTGTACTTGTAGGCATCGCCGTCGCCATCACGCGAGACAGCAGACAAGAACACATGCGGCACATACTGTTTGCCGCCGTTGGCAATACCCATGTAGGCGCAGGCCATCTGCAGCGGTGTCACCAGAATGTCGCCCTGACCGATGGCGATGTTGGTCATATCGCCGGCATTCCACTTGCGGTCCTCGGCCGAGGCGTCGGTAAAGTACGACTCTTTCCACTCTGCATCGGGAATGCGGCCCGCACCCTCACTCGGCAGGTCGATGCCGCAGGTCTTGCCCAGGCCCCAACGGCGAAAGACCTCTTGCAGGCCTTCGGGATGCTGGTCGTTGTAGAAAAAGGCCTTGCCCATATCGTAGAACACGGGGTCGCAGGAGTTGGCGATACCGGACTGCAGCGTCATCGTGCCGTGGCCGGAGTGCAGCCAGCAGTACTTTCCCCAAGATTTGCCCAAGCCGGTCCAATATCCCGTGCAGTTGGTCGTTTGACTCGAAGTGTACGTGCCAAATTCGAGGCCAGCCAACGCCGAGAGGGGCTTGATGGTCGAGGCGGACATGTACTGGCCGCTAATGGCGCGGTTGAGCAGCGGATGCGAGCCCTCGTCATCGTTAAGCTCGGTCCACACGTCATTGGAAACGCCGCCGATAAAGACAGAAGGATCAAACTTGGGTTCGCTTGCCATGCCCAAGATCTCGCCGTTGTTGGGGTCGAGGCACACCACGGCTCCGTTGCCGGCATTGCTATGGCCCGTAGTCTTGGCAAGCTCAATGGCATTCGCCAGAGCCGTCTCGCAGGCCTGTTGAATCTTAAGATCGAGCGTAAGCTTAATGTCAGAACCGGCCTTGGCGGGAACGGCGCCGGCTTGACCGGTAACGTTACCCGAGGCGTCAACTTTCACGGTCTGCTCACCGCGAATGCCCTGCAGCAGATTTTCGTAGTAAATCTCTACGCCCGCCTGACCCACAATATCGCCCGATTGATACGAGATCTGGCCAGCCGCGCTTTCGTTGCCGTCCGACGACTTCTTGTTCTGCGCCTCGAGCTGCTCGGAGGTAATGGTGCCGGTATAGCCCAAAATATGGCAGGCGGTCTCGCCATACGGGTACTGGCGCTCGGTGCGCTCGGCGATCTTCACGCCGGGAAACTCACCGGCGTGCTCCTGAATGTAGGCGACGGTAGAGCGACGCACGTCAGTCGCGATCGTATGCAGGCTCTGCGCGCCCTCGGAATTGTCCTGGATGTTGCGCAGCACCGCGACATACGGCATGCCGAGCACGTTGGCAAGATGACGCACCAGCACCTTGTCGTCGGCAAGATCGCGATAGGCGACGACGGCGAGCGAGGGGCGGTTTTGCACCAGTGCGACGCCGTTGCGGTCCAAGATGCGGCCACGGACGGCCGGCGTGGTAACGGTACGGGTCTGATTGCTCTTGGCCTGCTTGTCGTAGTAGTCCGACGAGACCATCTGCATGCCCCACAGCTTAACGGCAAGCGCGGCAAACATGGCACCCACGCCCGTGGTGAGGATGGAAAAACGGCCCTTGAAGGCCGTGGCGGCCGTATTGCCCTCGCCCTCGGTGGCGCGCGGGGCCGTTCCGTGCTGTGTGTCGTAGGTAAAGCGGGAGTCGCCGCGGCGCATGATGACCAGCGCGACCACAATGGCCACGACCAGCGCGATACCGGCGACAACAACCGTCAACTGGGAAGACATCTTGAGGCCTCCCCTATTTGAGCTTACGGGTCTTGGGCTTAAAGCGCATGCCCGTCTGACGCCCACCGCGCGCGGAGAACCCATAGCCAGACTGCGGAGCGGCGCCGGACATCAAAAACGGAATGGCAATCAAGCCCGTCAGGATCGAGGACGGCAGAGCGTGCCCAAAGATGGCCACCACAAAGCTCGTCTCCAGACCCATAAACAGCAAGATGATGCTGTAGACCACGTTGATGGCAAGCGCAAAGGCGCCCACGGTAACGCCGCGCGCGCCCGGCGAGCCGCCCGTCTGACCAGCCGCGCTGTGCACCAAAGCAAAACTGCCCACGGTCAGCAGCAGCGACATAACGCCCACCGGCACGGCGGCGGAAAGGTCGTAAAACAGACCGCTGCAAAAGCCGCACACGACGGCACGCGCAGGGTCGCCCGAAAACACAGCCAGGCACACCAAAATAATCATAAAGTTGACGCGGCCGCCCGCGATGGAGATTTGCGGTGCCAGTCCCGCCTGCAGCAGCACGCAGACGATAGCGGCGATTGCAAAGGCGCGGGAGCCAGTCCCCTGCTCGTGTAGATCCATGGACATGCCTCCCTATTCGCTCGATCCAGAATCGGACGCTTCGGCCGTGTCGGAATCATCATCCGATTTCTCGTCCTTAGACTGAGTCGCGGCATCGCGCGACGTGCCCTGCGGGGCACTATTGGCCGAGCTCACGTCATCGTCCGAAGCCGACTGCTCGTCGGTGAGCGAGGTGATGACGAGCACTTCCTCGTTATTTTCGGCCGTGGTCTGCGCACGTACCACAATGGTGTAGTACACGTCGTTTGCGGATTTTTCCACCGAAGACACGGTGCCGAGCGGCAGTCCCTTGGGGAACACGCCACCGATGCCCGAGGTCACGATGATATCGCCAACCTTAACATCGGAGTCGACGCTCACGTACTCAAGACGCAGCGTGCCATCGGGCTGGCCCTGTAGCATGCCTTGTGCGCGCGTGTCCTGCACCATAGCGGACACACCAGAGTTCTCGTCGCCAATCAGGCGCACGGTCGATGTCTTGGCCGAAACCTCGATAATCTGGCCGATGACGCCGGCCGAGCTCGTCACGGGCATGTTGATGGTAAGCCCGTCGGCAGAACCCTTATCGATGGTGACGGTCGACGTCCAGGCGTCACCCGAGGCTCCGACAATACGAGCCGCAGTGGACTTGAGGTTATAGGTCGACTGCAGGCCCACAAGACCCTCAAGGCGCTCAGCGGTCTTTTGGGCCTCGGAAAGCTCCGCGACCTTGGAAGTGAGAACCTCGTTTTGCTTTTTAAGGTCGTCGAGCGACTCCTGCGAAGCGGTGAGGTTGGAGAAAACGTTGCCGATGGCATTGAATGGCGCCGCCACCGCCGAGCCAACAAAACGCACCGGAGAGGTGATTGTCGTGACGCCCGAACGCACGGCATGTATCGGCCCGGCCTCGCCCTCTCGAATGTAAAACGTGAGCAGCAACACAGAAATCAGGCTGAAAACAATCAACGGGCGCATACCCGTTGATTGTCGTTTGGTATTCAGATTTGAAGAGAAACCCGAAGATCGTGCCAAATGGAATCCACCTTTTGGAAATTAAGCATTGGTCTGGACGAAACCGCCGTCAAACGCGTTGGCCTCGAGCACGCGGGCACAACCGTTTACGACGTTGTCGAGCGCCGTGGGGCTCACGTTGACCGAAACGCCTGTCTCATCGCGCAAGCGGACGTCGAGGCCGCGCAGCAGCGCACCGCCGCCGGTCAACAGAATGCCGTAGTACATAAGGTCCGAGGCAAGATCGGGCGGCGTGGCGTCGAGTGCGTCCTTGACGGCCTTGGCCATCTCGTCGAGCGGCTTATTGAGCGCACGACGAATCTCCTCGCTCTCGATGCGCACGGTCTTGGGCAGGCCCGTGATCACGTCGCGGCCATTGACCTCGACGTCGAGCTCGTCCTTGAGCGGCACGGCAGAGCCGACCTTAATCTTAATGTCCTCGGCCGTACGCTCGCCGATGGCCAAATTGTAGGCATCGCGAACATGTGTGAGGATAGCCTGATCGAACTCGTCGCCGGCAATGCGGATGGACTGCGACACGACGATACCGCCCATGGCGATAACGGCAACCTCGGTGGTGCCGCCACCGATATCGATGACCATGGAGCCGGTCGGCTCCTCGACAGGCAAGTCAGCACCGATAGCCGCGGCCATAGGCTCCTCGATCAGATAGGCCTGGCGGGCACCTGCCTGAATCGTAGCCTCGAACACGGCGCGCTTCTCGACCGACGTGACACCGGAGGGAACGCATACGACGACGCGCGGACGAGGGGTCCACGGATAGCGCTTCTCGGAAGCCTTATCGATAAAGTAGCGAAGCATGGCCTCGGTGACATCGAAGTCGGCGATGACGCCATCCTTAAGAGGACGCACGGCCACAATGTTGCCGGGCGTACGGCCAAGCATACGCTTAGCCTCGATACCGACTGCAAGGATGCGCTCGTCGTTTTTGTCGATGGCGACGACGGAAGGCTCGCGAATGACGATGCCCTTGCCGCGCACGGAGACAAGCGTATTGGCGGTGCCGAGGTCGATGGCTAGATCGCCCGCATAGCTACCGAAGAACATGTCCATCAAAGAAAACAACGCAACTCCTGATGTGTTGGATGATTGCTGGAAAACTACTAGCCCATCATACTAGCGCAAGCCCGGCACCTCACTTGCGGTGAAGCACCGGGCAGCGCCAAATCTCATAAGGTCACTACTGGTTGTCAGCGGCCGAGAAATCAATGTCGAGCGAAGATACCGCCCAGCCGATATGGTTATCGGAGCGCACGAATTTGACGGTATATTCCTGCTCGCCGCCCTTGGACAGGGAAGCCTTCACCTTCGCGGTGGTCTCGGTCATGGACTGATCCATGCCCTCGATGGAGACGGTGGCGCCCTGCGGGATCGAGGAGATAATCATCGCCTTGGCGTCCTCGGACAAGCTGGAGGCCAGGCAGGACTCGGCCTTGGCGGTATCACCGTCGCCGGCAGCCTGGAACAGATCGGTGATGACGGACTCCTGCGAGGGGATACCCATGCCGCGCGTGTAGGCAAAGCCCAAACCGCCCGCGGCAAGAACAATCAGCAGAAGCAAAACCAAGAAGACCTTGAGGCCCGTATGGCGATGGCGACGACGGACCTTGGCCTGCTTGCGGTCCTGACGATCCTGCTGGACCATCTCGGACTCGGACAGCGTAAAGAAGCCCGTGTCGGACGGATCGGGCATAAACTGGCCAGTGGCACCCGTGGGATCGAGCGAATCGACAGCAGTCGTATCCATGGCGGGCGCCGGGGCCGTGGCCATGGCGGTCTGGGCCGAAAGCGCGGCAAGTGAATCGTGCACGCGGGCAAGCTCATCGGCCTGCTCGGGTGTGAGCTGATAGATGCCGTCGGCGGTGGCGGCATTAAAGGCATCGAGCGCCTCGGAAGGACGACCCGCGGCAGAAAGCGCCTCGCCCATACCCGCGTTAAGCGCACGCGTGTCATCGCGCGGACCGGCAAAGTCGATGGCCGTGCGATAGGTCTCCACGGCGTCCGCCGGTCGGCCAAGTTTGATGAAGCAGCGGCCGAGTTCGCCAAGGGCGGCCGCGGGGGCTGGATTGGCGCCATCGATGGCGGCCTGGCGGAAGGCAGTGCCTGCATTGGCGAAATCGCCCGACTGGAACAGCGCGTTGCCAAGACCCAGATAGGCCTTAAACGGCGTGGCATAGGAAGCATCCTGCGTTGCGGCGGAGAACGCCTGGGCTGCGGTCACATAGTCACCCACGGCAGCGAGCGCCTTGCCGCGGTTGGTGAGCAGCGCGCCGCGCTTTCCATAGGTGCCGTCGTTGAGAGCAGCCGCGTACGCCTCGGCAGCCTCGGCATACATACCCAGGTGCATCAGAGCGTTGCCACGCAGATGGTCGGCCTCGCCCATGATCTCGCTGGGGGTCTTTGCCGCACCGAGCATCTGAGCGGCTGCAGAAAAGTCGCCCGCACGATAAGCGGCTCGACCCTGTTGAATCAGCTGGCTATTCAAGGAAGTCCCCTTTTACTCGTGAACGATCTCGACATGGACGATCTCGTCGCCGGCACGCAGCTGCGAAATCACGTCGAGGCCCTCGACCGTGGTGCCAAAGACGGTGTAACCGGAATCCAGATTGTGCTGGGCACCCAGACAGAAGTAGAACTGGGAGCCCGCAGAGTCGGGGTCCATGGAACGTGCCATGGCAAGCGCACCGTCCACATGGCTGTTGCGCGGGTTGGTGGCAAACTCTCCCTTGATGCAGTAGCCGGGGCCACCGGTGCCGGGCATACCGTCGGGGCCCTCAAGGCCGGCGGCGACGTCAGCGCCGGACATATCGCGGGTATTGGGGTCGCCGCCCTGGATCACAAAGCCGGGCACATAGCGGTGAAACTTAAGGCCGTCATAAAAGCCCATGGTGGAAAGCTCGCAGAAGTTCGCCACATGGATGGGAGCGCCCTCGCCGTCAAATTTGACCTTGATCGTACCCTTCGACGTCTCGATGATCGCACACTCGTCACCAGCGAGCTGGTACTCGGGCGTATAAAGCTCTTTCTTAAAACCAAACATGCGGTTCCTTCCTCGTGCGTTTAAAGCATATTTGTACGAATTGTAGCAATAAGCACGGGCTTCCATCAATTGCGCACGCAGGTTATGCCGTCGGAGGGCAACAAATTACGAACGCGGCTGCGGCTTCCAGGCGCTCACATTGGCATCGTACTGGTTAAGGGCGCTGTTGCCGCCCTGCGCGATGGGCGCCAAGATCTCACTCTGGTGTGCGCTCAGCGACTCGCCATCGGGAATGGACAGCGAGATATCCCAGCTCTGGCAGATCATGTCGACGCGCTCGTACATCCACTCGGCAAGCTGCTTGAGGTGCTCGATATCCTCCGCGTAGACGGTATCGTCTTGCACCTTAAGGTTGTTGAGCTCGTCTTGGGTATTTTTGATCTGGTCGCGCAGGGCATAAGCGCTCTGCGACAGCTCCTGACGCGTGGAGAGCGGCGTGCGTAGGTACCCGCTGTTAAACGAGTCGACAACCTCGCCGATCTGATCATCGTCGCCATACGACACGATCGTCCGATACAGACCGTCGAGCTTGGTATAGAGCTGGTCGTCGGAAAGGACGGTCTCCTCCTGGACCACCTCGGCGGTATCGTCGGACTTAGTCTCTTCCTCGGTAGCCTCGCCCTTCTGGCGCGAGGGGAACGTCGTCTTGGCGGCCTGGCCAAACTGGTCGTAAAAGCCCGGCATAACGCCCATGGGGTCCGACGTCACAAACCAATAGGCACTGCCGCACACGGCAGCGAGCAACACGATGACGATGAGCGGCTTGGGAATACGGCGCTTGTGCTTGTGGTAGGCATCCTCGTCAGGATGTACCTTGCGCTTGGGTTTTTGATTTTTGGACTGAGCGTCGTCACGAAGGGACACCGGCAGCGGGATATCGACCTTGGGAATGCCAAAATCCTTGTCGAAAGCCGGCAGCACGCAGGTCTCATTGGGATCGGCGGCATCGGAAAGTACCGCGGCGGCAGAGGCCGGCGCATGGGGCACCTCGGTATCGATCTGCTCCTGCGTCAGGCGGGGAAAACCAGCCGTGCGCCCAGCAGCCAGGTCGGATGCTGCCGCATCCTCGGATAGAATGCCCGGGGCAGGGCGCCCGCACTTGGAACAGGTACGGTCATGAGGCGACAGACGGGCACCGCAGCCTTCGCAGAACACAAACTCGGTGTGCTCGGGGCCATCGCCCGGGCCAACATAGGTGTTGCAATAGGGGCAGAACGAGGAGCCGTCCTCTATGGTCTTGAGACAATGCGGGCAAATCACGGCATCCTCTTTTCGGAATCATTCGAACCATCGAGGTTAGAGCATAACATCGCTACGCCCCTAAAGGCACAGAGCACCAATTCAACATCGCAGGGTAGCTAATTTGGGACGGGGCTTTTTTAGCTGCCCTGGCCGCCAATCGGCCAAATAGATCGCGTCATCAGCCGGGTAGCTAAAAAAGCCCCGTCCCAAATTAGCTACCCTGTGAGGTGCGGTTACTTCTTCTTCTTGCTCGGCATCGAAACCTTAATGCCCTGCGCGGACTTGGTCACGCGCGAGCGCTTGGCGCCCGCGCCCTTCATTTTTTTGGGCTGGGTCTTTTCCACGCCCTCGAGCGCGCGGGCTTCGGCCTCACGTGTCGTACGCTCCTCGCGGCGCTGCGCCATGTCGGCGGCGACGCGCTTGGCAAAACGCTCGGCCGTCGAGCCCGTCGAGCTCACCTTGCCGCCACCGCGGCCCAAGCGAACGCGCACGCCGCGGCCAAAGCCAGTGGCGGCATGGCGGCGACGCGGCTTAAGCGAATCCATCATCGAGGCGAGTTTAAAGAACACGCTGCAAGTAAAGACCACAATCACCAGAAGGATAATTGCCTCGCCCATCGACAAGTTGGCGATAGACAGCAGCTCGGGGAATCCGATAACGCCCACCAAGATGCCGACGACGACAAATACAAAGAGCATCACGCGCAAGGGAGTGAGCGGCTGCGAGATACGCCAGATCAGGCTCACGCTTGCCGCGCACGACGTGAGAAGGCACATCGTCGACAGCGTGAGCTGGCTAAAGCCAAACACGCGCGCCACAAAGATGTCGAGCGCCGCGGCCAAAATGACTGCAACCGACGCCGGCAGCGCGCGCTTGAGCACATTGGTCAAGAATGAGCCCTTCACGCGGGCATTGTTGGGCTCAAGGCCCAGCACAAAGCCCGGCGCGCCGATGCAGAAGAAGTTAATGAGCGTCATCTGGATAGGCTCAAAGGGATACGGCGGCAGCGCGATGCACAGCGCCGCCAGGCCCATCGAAAACAGCGTCTTGGTCAGGAACAGCGAGGCCGAACGCTGCAGGTTGTTGATGGATCGACGGCCCTCGGCCACCACGGCGGGCATCGAAGCAAAGTCGTTATCGACCAGCACGATCTCGGCCACGTTGCGTGCGGCGTCGGAACCGGCGGCCATGGCCACGGAGCAGTCCGCCTCCTTGAGCGCCAGCACATCGTTGACGCCGTCGCCCGTCATGGCAACGGTATGGCCGCGACGCTTGAGCGCCTGCACGAGCTCGCGCTTCTGCTGCGGGGTCACGCGGCCAAAGACATGGTAGCGGTCCACCGCCGCATCAATCTTGGACGGCGTATCGAGCGTCGTGGCGTCCACATAAGCGTCCGCCCCCGGCACGCCCACCACGCGCGCGATCGACGACACCGTACGCGGGTCGTCGCCACTGATCACGTTAAGGGTCACGCCCTGCTCGTTAAAGTAGCCGATGGTCTCGGCGGCCGAAGTGCGAATCTCATCGCGAATGGTCACAAAGCCCACGGGCTCGGCCTCGCCCACCATATCGCCATCGGGCGTAAAGCCGTCCACACGGGCCACCACGAGCACGCGGCAGGTGCCGGCAAGCTCGGCCACACGATTTTCGACCTGCGCAAAGATACGCTCCGAAAGCACAAATTGCGCCGCACCCATCACATAGGAGCCCTGCGCAAACGAGGCGCCGCTCCACTTTTTGGAGGACGAAAACGGAATGACCGACAGCGGCTCGGACACCTCGACCGGGCGGTCGGCGTAGTAGTTGAGCAGCGCCTGGCAGGTCTCATTGGCATCAGCCGAGGTCGCGCGCGCGACATTGGCAAGCGCAAAATCGAGCACGGTAGTATCGACAGGGACAGGTGCCTCGTCCGGGGCCAAGCCCACACCCTCAACGGGCAACGGATAAGTGCCCTCGACCTCCATGCGACCCGACGTGATGGTGCCCGTCTTGTCCAGGCACAGCACGTCGACGCGCGCGAGCGTCTCGATGCAATAGAGCTGCTGCGCGAGTACCTTGCGGCGCGCTAGGCGCACCGTGGCGATGGCAAGCACTGACGAGGTCAGCAGCACCAGGCCCTGCGGAATCATGCCCAAAAGAGCGCCCACCGTGGACAGCAGCGCCGACGAAGGCACGCGACCGGCCAGCAGCTCGGAAAAGCACCACGAAAGCGCGCTATCGCCCGGGGTACCGGCGGCGTCCCACAACCCACTTACACTCGAGGCGAACAGAGCCAGACCGAGCGGAATCATGATGACGCTCGCAAAGCGCACGATGGCGTTGAGCGCGTTCATGATCTCGGAATTGACCTTTTTGACGTACTTGGCCTCGTTGTTGATCTTGGCCACATAGTTATCCGCACCAACATGGACCACGCGGGCACGCAACAGGCCCGAGTCGATAAAGCTGCCGCTCATGAGCTCGGAACCAGGTTGCTTCTTAATAAGGTCGCTCTCGCCCGTCAGCAGACTTTCGTTAACGAGCGCCTCGCCCGATACCACCACGGCGTCGGCAGGTATCTGGTCGCCGCGCCCCAGACGAATGATGTCGTCGAGCACGATCTGGTCCAAGTCGAGCTCCACCTCGGCGCCATCGCGCACCGCGATGGCCTTCTTAGAGGTCAGCAGTGTGAGCTTATCGACCATCTTCTTGGAGCGCATGGACTGGATAACGCCAATGGCGGTATTGAGGAACACCACGAACAGGAACGTCAGGTTCTTGAACGATCCGGTCATAATGACCAAAATCGCTAAAATCACGTTGATCAGATTGAACAGCGTGCAGAGATTTTCGATGATAAGCTCACGAACCGATTTGGTCTTGAGCTCCATGTTGCGGTTGATCTTGCCGGCGGCAATGCGCTCCTCGACCTCGGCGGTCGAAAGTCCGCGCTCGATATCCGTCGTTGCCATACCACGTCCTATCACGTCGCGTCGGTATAAGAAAAACCGCCCGGACCATGCGAGGTTCGGACGGTCTTACGTTCGATGGTGCCCCATGTTGGATTCGAACCAACGGCCTTCTGCTCCGGAGGCAGACGCTCTAATCCCCTGAGCTAATAGGGCCAACGGTTAGCATTATACCCAAGTGCGCCACGAGCTAACAACATAATAGAAAAAGCTCTGCAATTACGTGGGAGACGAAGCGCAACGGCTCACTTTAGGACGCAAAAGTGAAATAATTAGTATAAACTCTCATGCACCATATGATACGGCTCGCACTGCGGGCCGTTTTTGCAAGGGTTATCCATCGAGGTGAGAGGCACACCATGATTGCAATTTTAAAGCAGAGCGCCAGCGATGAGGCCATCGGCCACATCGTCAGCTGGATTGAGAAGAAGGGTCTCAAAACCGACGTGTCGCGGGGCGAGAACGAGACCATCATCGGCCTGGTGGGCGATACGACCAAGATCGACCCGTTCCTGCTCGAGTCCATGGACGTCGTCGAGCGTGTGCAGCGCGTCTCCGAGCCGTTCAAGCGTGCCAACCGCAAGTTTCACCCCGAGGACTCTGTCATCGACTGCGGCCACGGCATCAAGATCGGCGGCGACCAGTTCCAGGTCATCGCCGGACCCTGTTCCGTCGAGGGCGAAAACCTCATTCGCATCGCCCGTCGCGTAAAGGCCGCCGGCGCCACCATGCTGCGAGGCGGTGCCTACAAGCCCCGCACCTCCCCTTACGCCTACCAGGGCATGGGCCCCGCCGGCCTGGACCTGCTATGCGAGGCCTCGGCCGAACTCGACATGCCGATCGTCACCGAGATCATGGACCCGCGCGACGTGCAGGTCTTCTTGGATAAGAAGATTGACGTCATGCAGATTGGCGCCCGCAACGCGCAGAACTTCCCCCTGCTCAAGGAGGTCGGCAAGACCAAGACCCCGGTCCTGCTCAAGCGCGGCATGTCCGGCACCGTCGACGAGCTGCTCATGGCTGCCGAGTACATCATGAGCGAGGGCAACGACAACGTTATCCTGTGCGAGCGCGGTATCCGCACCTTCGAGACCCGTACCCGTAACACCTTCGACCTCAACGCCGTGCCGGTGCTGCACCACCTGTCGCACCTGCCCGTCGTGGCCGACCCCAGCCACGCCACCGGCTACACCCGCTACGTTGAACCCATGGCGCTCGCCGCGACCGCCTGCGGCGCCAATGGCCTGGAAATCGAGGTCCACGACGAGCCCAGCCGCGCGTGGTCCGACGGCGCCCAGGCCCTCACCCCCGACCAGTTCGACGACACCATGCGCCGTATCCGCGCCATCCGCGAGGTTGTCTGCCAAGAGACCATGGAGTAGCCCATGGGTACGGTAAGAAACGCACGCGTTAACCAGGGCGGCCCCAAATGCGCCGGCGTTGTGGGCCTGGGTCTGATCGGCGGTAGCTTTGCCCGCGGCTATGCGCAGGCGGGCGTCCGCGTGCTGGCCTGGGACCCCGACGATGACGTCATGACGGCCGCCAGCATGGGCACCGTCGCCGGCGAGCTCAACGACGAGACGCTCGGCGAGTGCGACATCATCGTGCTGGCCTGTTACCCCGAGGCCTGCATCGAATGGCTCGAGGCGCACGCCCAGGCACTCGCCGACGCCACCGATACCGAGGCCATCATGGGGCCCGTGGTGATTGACACCGTGGGCGTGAAGGGCATCGTGTGCGAGCGTGCCTTCGAACTCGCCCGCGAGTACGGGTTTTACTTTGTGGGCGCGCACCCCATGGCGGGCACCCAGTACTCGGGCTACGCTCACTCCCGTGCCGACCTGTTCCAGGGCGCGCCACTCGTGCTCGTGCCGCCTGCAGTGGACGATGCGCTCAAGCTGGAGCTTTTAGGCCAGGTGCGCGAGATGGTGCGCCCCTTGGGATTTGGCAAGTTCAGCGTGACCACCGCCGCCGAACACGACCGCGTGATCGCCTTTACGAGCCAGCTCGCGCACGTCGTCTCAAACGCCTACGTCAAAAGCCCGACTGCCCAGATTCACCACGGTTTTTCGGCCGGTAGCTACCGCGACCTTACCCGCGTGGCGCACCTCAACCCCCAGATGTGGTCCGAGCTCATGATCGACGACGCCGATGCGCTCGCCTTCGAGATCGACCATCTGATCGACTCGCTCGGCGCCTACAGCCGTGCGCTCAAGGACCGCGACCAGCGCTATCTTGAGAATCTCCTTGCCGAGGGCGACCGCATTAAGCGCGCGCTCGACGACGAGGCCACCCACTAGACCACCTACCACGCCAGGTCGAAAGGACCAAAGCTTATGGCGATTACCATCGATATCGACACCGCACGCCCCTACCAGGTGCACGTCGGCACGTTTTTGCTGGAGCAGGCGGGCCCGCTCGTGCGCGCCACCGCCGGCGGATCGCGCGCCGTCATTGTGACAGACACCAACGTGGGTCCGCTCTACCAAATGCCCGTTAAGCAGAGCCTGGAGGCTGCGGGCTATACGGTGAGTGTCTGCACCTTCGAGGCCGGCGAGGCCCACAAGCGCGCCGAGACCTACATCAACATCTTGGAGTTTGTGGCCGAGCACGAGCTTTCGCGCTCCGACGTGATCGTGGCACTCGGCGGCGGCGTCGTAGGCGACGTGGCCGGCTTTGTGGCCGCCACCTACATGCGCGGCTGCAAGTTTGTGCAGATCCCCACGAGCCTGCTCGCTATGGTCGATTCGTCGGTGGGCGGCAAGACGGCCATCGACCTAGCTGCCGGCAAAAACCTGGCCGGCGCCTTTTGGCAGCCGAGTGTTGTTATTGCCGACGTGGGGTGTCTCGCCACCCTCACGCCCGAGCAGTTCGCCGACGGCTGCGGAGAGGTCGTCAAACACGCCGTGATCGCCGACCCCGAGCTTTTCACCGAGTTGGAGAAGACCCCGCTCACGCTGGAGCTCCTCAACCGCGACGTTGCCCGTGTGGCGCTCATCATCGCCCGCAATATCGACATTAAACGCGCCGTGGTTGTCGCCGATGAGCGCGAGACCAACCAGCGCAAGCTGCTCAACTTTGGACACAGCGCTGGACACGCTGTCGAGGCCTGCGAGCACTTTGAGCTGGGACATGGCAACTGCGTGTCGATCGGCATGGGTATCATCACGCGCGCCGCAGCGCTTCATGGCATTTGCGACGCCGAGCTGCCCGGCCGCATCGAGGAGCTCTGCGCACGCCACGGCCTCAAGACCCGCTGCTCGCTTTCCGCCGACGCCGTCTTTGCCGAGGCGCTGCACGACAAAAAACGAGCCGGTGACACCATCGACTTGGTAATTCCGCACGACATTGGCCGCTGCAGCATCGACCGCACGCCGCTTTCCGCCTTTCATGATTTAATTGCCGAGGGCCTCGGCCAGAAGGGAGACGCTTCCGCATGCTAGCCCGCATCACTCCGTCCCCACTCAAGGGCACCGTCCCCGCCATCGCGTCCAAGTCGATGGCGCACCGCCTGATCATCTGCGCCGCCCTTGCCAACGGAGAGACGCATGTGACCTGCAACACCACCTGCGCCGATATCGAGGCCACGGTACGCTGCCTCACGGCACTCGGCGCCCGCATCGAGACCGTCGAGGATGGCTTCCAAGTCCATCCCACTATGAAAAGTATTGAGTTCGGCCTGCTCAAGGCACTTGCCGGCGGCACGCTCGACTGCGGCGAGAGCGGCTCCACGCTCCGCTTTATGCTGCCCGTCGCCTGCGCGCTGGGAGCAGAGGCCACGTTTGTGGGCCAGGGCCGTCTGGGCGCCCGCCCGCTCTCCCCGCTCTCGGACGAGATCATCGCCGCCGGCTGCGACCTGCAGGGCCTGGGCGGCTTTCCGCTCAAGACAAGTGGCCGCATGCGCCCGGGCACGTTTATCCTGCCGGGCAATGTGAGCTCACAGTACATCTCCGGTCTACTGTTGGCAGCCCCGCTGCTGGCCCAGCCCTCCTGCGTGCAGGTGACCGGCCTTATCGAAAGTCGCCCCTATATCAACCTGACGATCCAGGCCATGAAGGCCTTCGGCGTCGAGGTCAACGTCGATCGTATCCCCGCCAAAAACGGCAAGCCCGAGGTCACAAACTTCCGCGTGAGCAGCGGCTCGTACCGCACGCCTGGCAACGTGGCTGTCGAGGGCGACTGGTCCAACGCCGCCTTTTGGCTGTGCGCCGGCGCCATCGGCTCCGACCCCATCACCGTGGAGGGCGTGTCGCTGAGCTCCGCGCAGGGCGACCGCAACGTGCTCGCCGCGCTTTCGCGCTTTGGCGCCCGCATCGTGCGCTCCACCAACGCCGCCACCGTGCAGTCCGACAAGCTCGCCGGCTTCGAGATGAGCGCGCACGACATCCCCGACCTGGTACCCGTTATCTCGGCCGTGGCCTCGCTGGCACAAGGCCGCACCTTCATCCGCGATTGTGCCCGCCTGCGCATCAAAGAATCTGACCGCCTGGTCACTACCACCCGCGAGCTCACCGCGCTGGGCGCGCAGGTGCGCATTGCCGGCGACGATCTCATCATCAAGGGTGTCGATGCTTTTACCGGCGGCGAGGTCGATTCGCACAACGACCATCGTATCGCCATGATGGCCGCTATCGCCGCGAGCCGTGCCACCGGCGAAGTTGTGATCCACGGCGCCGAGGCCGTCAACAAGTCCTATCCCGATTTCTTTGACCACTACCGCCTGCTGGGCGGCAAGGTCACGCTCGAGGAGGAGTAGCATGTCCTCGACCTTTGGCAACGTATTGCACTTAAGCATCTTCGGCCAGTCGCACTCCTCCGCCATCGGCTGCTCGCTCGACGGCATTCCGGCAGGTATCGCCGTTGACCAGGAACAGCTTCAGGCCTTTTTGGACCGTCGCGCCCCCGGTCGCGACGAGACCGCGACCAAGCGCCGCGAGGCCGACGCCGCGCACATCATTGCCGGTGTGGTCGATGGGCACACCACCGGCGCGCCCATCGCTGCGATCATTGAGAACACCAACACGCGCTCCAAGGACTACTCCGAGCTGCGCCGCAAGCCACGTCCGGGCCATGCGGACTACCCCGCGCGCGTGAAGTACCACAACATGCACGATGTCGCTGGCGGCGGACATTTCTCCGGCCGCCTAACGGCCCCCCTATGCATCGCCGGCGGCATTGCGCTGCAGGCGCTCGAGGCCCGCGGCATCAAGGTGATGGCGCACGTGGCGCAGATCGGCGGCATATCCGACCTGCCCATGGACGACATGGTCTATCGCGAGGCCGACCGCAAGGCGATCCTTACGAACGACCTACCGTGCATCGACGCGGCAGCTGCCGGCCGTATGCGCGAGGAGATTCTCGCCGCACGCGACGAGCTTGATAGCATCGGTGGCATCGTGGAGTGCGGCATCTACGGACTTCCCGCGGGCATCGGCGACCCCATGTTCGACGGCATCGAGAACCGCATCGCGCACATCGCCTTTGGCATTCCCGCCGTAAAGGGCGTGGAGTTTGGTATGGGCTTTGCCGTGGCCGCCATGCGCGGCAGCGAGAACAACGATCCGTATCGCGTTGATGCCGAGACCGGCGAGGTTGCGGTCGAGTCCAACAACGCCGGCGGCATTCTGGGCGGCATTTCCACCGGCGCACCCGTCATGTGGCGGATGGCCGTAAAGCCGACGCCCTCCATCGGTCGCGAGCAGCAGACCGTGGACATGGACGCCATGGAAAATGCCGAGCTCTCGGTCCACGGCCGCCACGACCCCTGCATTGTCCCGCGCGCTGTCCCCGTAGCCGAGGCAGCCGCAGCGCTCGCCATCTGGGACGCCCTCCTGGAGGACGCTGCCCAACGCTAGCCCGCCCACCCCGAGGGTAGTTAATTTGGGACGGGGCTTTTTTAGCTACCCCCATATGCCAGTGAGTATTTGCCCCGGCACCCATCGATTCGCCACCAGTCAAAGGGTAGCTAAAAAAGCCCCGTCCCAAATTAACTACCCCAGGCAACGATTCACGAAAGGGGTCTCCATGGACCTTGCCGATATTCGCCAAGCCATCGACGGCATCGATACCACGCTCCTCAATAGCTTTGTCGAGCGCATGGACATTGCCACCGAGGTCGCCAAGTCAAAAATCGAGATGGGCAAGGCCGTCTTTGACCCCGCCCGCGAGCGCTCCAAACTCAACAACCTCGCCGGCCGCGCGCCCGAGCGCTACGAGGCCCAGACCATCACCCTGTTCCGCCTCCTCATGAGTATGAGCAAGGCCGAGCAGCAGCGCTACATCAACGAGCTCAAGGGCATCACCGTGTCGCAAAAGGCCCATGCCACGGCAGCAGCATTTGACACACCTTTCCCTCAAACGGCCTCCGTCGCCTGCCAGGGCGTTGAGGGCGCCTACAGCCAAATCGCCGCATGCAAGCTCTTCGACGTGCCCGATATCGCGTTCTTCGAGACCTTCGAGGGCGTCATGCGCGCCGTGCGCGACGGCTTTTGCGAGTTTGGCGTGCTGCCCATCGAAAACTCAACCGCCGGCTCGGTCAACGTCGTCTACGACCTGCTCGCCCAGTTCGACTTCCACATCGTGCGCTCGCTGCGCCTCAAGATCGATCACAACCTGCTCGTCAAGCCCGGCACCAAGCTCGCCGACGTGCGCGAAGTCTACAGTCATGGCCAGGCCATCGCCCAGTGTGCCGGCTTTATCGAGGCCCACGGCCTGCACGCCACCGAGTACCCCAACACCGCCATGTCGGCCGAGATGGTCGCCAACTCCGATCGCACCGACGTCGCCGCCATCGCCTCGCGCAGCTGCGCCGCGCTGTATGGCCTCGAGGTGCTGGAGCCCAACATTCAAGACTCGGACAATAACTACACGCGCTTTGTTGTCATCTGCCGCGAGCCGCGCGTCTATCCCGGTGCCAACCGTACCTCGCTTATGATCACCACGGCCAATGAGCCGGGCGCCCTCTACCGCGTACTCGAGCGCTTCTACGCGCTCAACATCAACCTCATCAAGCTCGAGAGCCGCCCCATCCCCGGGCACGACTTTGAGTTTATGTTCTACTTTGACCTGGACTGCCCCTTTGGCAGCAAGGCCCTCGACGACCTGCTCGACTCGATTGACGACGTGTGCGAGAGTTTCACCTATTTTGGCAGCTACACGGAGGTGCTCTAGATGACCGAAACCGCTGCAACCCGCCCCTACGGCGTGCTGGGCCGCGTGCTGGGCCACAGCTACACCCCGACCATCTACAAAGAGCTCGCGGGCCTGGAGTACGTGCGTTTTGAGCGCGAGCCCGAGGACCTCGAAGCCTTTATGACGGGCGACGAGTGGGAGGGCACCAACGTGACCATCCCCTACAAGCGCGCCGTCATGGAATACCTGGACGAGCTGAGTCCCCTGGCCGAGCGCATGGGCAACGTCAACACCATCACGCGCCTACCCGACGGCCGCCTGCGCGGCGACAACACCGACTACTTTGGTTTTCAGTGTCTAGTCGAGGAGTTGGGCGTAGAGGTTGCCGGCAAGAAGGTCCTCGTGCTCGGTGCCACCGGCGGTGCCGGCACCACGGCCAGCATGGTGCTCGGTGACCTGGGCGCCATCGTTGTGCCTGTCGGCCGCACGAGCGAGGTCAACTACGATAACATCGCACAGCAGTCCGACGCGGCGCTGCTCGTCAACTGCACGCCTGCTGGCATGTTTCCCCACTGCCCCGACGCGCCCTGCACGCTCGAAGGGCTCGATGCGCTCGAGGGTGTCGTCGACATTGTCTACAATCCCGCCCGCACGGGTCTGATGCTCGAGGCCGAGCGCCGCGGCATCCCCTGCATCGGCGGCCTGCTGATGCTCGTGGCCCAAGCGGCACAGGCCGTTGAGCGCTACACCGGCCAAGTCACCCCGCGCGAGCGCATCCTGGACGTAACGGAGCGCTTGTCTCGCCGCGAGCAGAACATCGCGCTCATCGGCATGCCGGGCTCGGGCAAGACCCGCGTGGGCGAGCAGATCGCCCAGCTCACGGGCCGCGAGCACATCGACTTGGACCGCGCGCTCGAGGAGCGTCTGGGCATGCCCTGTGCCGACTTTATCGTCGAGCGCGGCGAGGCGGCCTTCCGCGAGCAGGAGACGTCGGCACTGGCCGACATCTCCAAGCGCAGTGGCCTGGTGCTCTCCACCGGCGGCGGCGTGGTCACGCGCGACGAGAACTATCCGCTGTTGCACCAGAACAGTCAGATTGTGATGCTCAACCGCAAGCTCGAGGAGCTCGCCCACAAGGGTCGCCCCATCACCGCCCGCGACGGCATCGACAAGCTCGCCGAGCAGCGCATGCCGCGCTACCGCGCCTGGGCCGACTACATCATCGACTCACGCGACTGCGCCGCCAACACCGCCCGCGCCGTCCTCGACACCCTCTAAAACCTGCCAAAAAGGGACAGGTTTATTTTGGCAGGTTTTATCTGGGCAAACGCCGCAGACAGCAAGCTCCGCCACCAACCAGACCACAAAGGAAGCAACCATGAAAGCACTCGTCATCAACGGCCCCAACCTCAACATGCTCGGCATTCGCGAGCCGGGTATCTACGGCAGCGACAACTACGACCGCCTGGTCCAGATCTGCCAGGAGGCAGGCGCCGCACAGGGCTTTGACGAGGTCGAGGTCTTCCAGTCCAACCACGAGGGTAGCATCGTCGACAAGATCCAAGAGGCCTACGGCAAGGTCGACGGCATCGTCATCAACCCGGCTGCCTACACGCACACCAGCGTAGCCATCCTGGACGCCCTCAAGGCCGTCGCCATCCCCGCCGTTGAGGTCCACATTAGCGCCGTAGAGACGCGCGAAGACTTCCGCCAGGTGAGCTATGCGCGCCTGGCTTGCTTCGCCACCATCACCGGCGAAGGCCTCCAGGGCTACGCTCACGCGCTGGAGCTGCTGAAGGAGCATCTCGAAGAGTAGCGTCGCGAGCAAATCCATCAACACGACTACGCGCTAATAAAGCCAGCGCCGGCAGTAGCGACCTCGCTGCTGCCGGCATTTTATTACTGGCATATAATCGTTGCAGTCACACTACGTCTGGAGACCCACATGCTGAGCATTCACCTGGGGGATTACCCCGGTTCCATCTACGATACCGAAACCTATTTTAGGAACTCATACTTGGACTCATGGTTCGAAGACCCCATGGCCGCACAGATTATTAAACGCGTGGACGGATCAGAGCTCATCGGTCCCCACAACATCGTAAGCAAGCAGCTGGGCTCAATCACTCCACTCGAACTGTCCGGCGGCGTTAAGACGCTGCTGCTGGTGCGCAATCTCCCAAATATGGTGTTTAACGCATCCACCTGCGGAGACAACTGTGCCCGCTGGCTACTCAAGATCGGCAAAGAACAGGATGTGCTGGTGACCCTTTACCACATCATGAAATTCCCCTGGAAGAACTTTGAAATCCGCATTGAAAACGATGGCCGCATCGTCAGGAACATGCAGGAGTTTGTCGGTGCCACGAATGACTTTTTGGATGTTGATGAATAATGAGGGGAACGCACACCGTTGTCGTAGAGCGTGCAAAGGTCAAATACACGCTCACGTTTAAACGAAATATTTCCTTCATACGCGGCAACAGCGGCACGGGCAAAACGACGCTCATCTCGATGATTCGCGACTACAACGACCGAGGACCGGAAAGCGGCGTTGCACTCAGCTGCGACGTACCTTGCGAAACGCTTTCTGGCAGACGCTGGGAGCGCGAGCTGTCGATCATCGAAGATTCAATCGTCTTTCTAGATGAGGGTAACGAGTTTATCTACTCAAAGGACTTCGCCAAAGCCGTCAACGGCTCGTCCAACTATTTTGTTCTGATATCTCGTCGCGACGCCAACGAGCTCCCCTACAGCGTCGACGAGATCCTAAAACTGGTCAACACCACAAGCAAGACGATCAATGGCCGCAAGAGCGACAGGCGCTTCTACTCGGTGACCAAGCCGCTATATGACCACACGGCAAGTATGCTGTATCAGGACCTTAACGTAGGTTTCGACAATCCCGATGCCGCAATTGTCGAGGATAGCAAGTCTGGTTATCAATTCTACAGCGCCCTTTGCAACCGACTGGGAATCCCCTGCTACACCGCTACCGGCGTAGCAAACCTAAAACGAACGATTCACGAATGCCCCGAGCAAAACATTCTTGCCATTGGAGACGGAGCAGCGTTTGGTCCCTACATCGAAAAGGTGCTGGGACAGCGCGTTTACAAAAACGTTCGCTTGTTCCTCCCGGAATCATTTGAGTGGACGCTTCTGCAATCCGGCCTCATCCCCAACAACGACATTCCAAAAATCCTCAAGGATCCTTCGAGCTATATCGAAAGCCGCAAGTACCTAAGTTGGGAGCGGTTCTTCACCGACGTATTGATCAAGTACTCGGCAGACACTCGCTATGCCTACAAAAAGGCAAAGCTCAATGAGCAATACCTGAAGCCGCAAGCAATAGATGCAGTAGCAAACGTCTTGCCCGAGTGTTTAAAAGCAGAATAGATACGGCGGGGAGGACCAAGTTGGTTCTCCCCACTGTCGTTACGCCTTCTTGATCACATAAGCCAATCCAATATCGCAGGCGCAGCGCACGATTGATGCGAAGAGCCACGATGCCGACAGTGACATAAGCAGAGGCATGGTCTGCCAAGGGATAAACCAATCAACCGCATGGATTGCGAAGATGGCAAGGCTGGCCTGCCCGCAAAACACGAGTCCTAGCTCAAAGGACCCCAAAAACGGCACGTCTTTCAGCTTCTCCAACGCCATCGAAACCCAGCACACGCAGTAGCTGCCGGCAAGAGCGGCAACTGTCGCAACCAAAAACCCATCCACGCGGCGACTCGAAAGCTCAAGCCCACTCAGCGCGGCAAGGATAAGCCAAGCGACACCGGCTCCAATAAACAGCAGAGGCTTGCACACGCTCGGCTCCAGCCCCCTCTGGCGCGCCGTATACCCAACCCACATCAGCAAGACAATGTAGCAGCTCAGATCCAAATCGAGTGGCAGGTAAACACCAAAATAGCGAGAGACGCTCAAACCGCAAAAGGCAATCGCGGCACAGACAACGCCCTGCCAAACAACCCCAATCCCGCGGCGGTCAAACAATCGCACGAGCGCATTAAACAGCAGGCGCGACGTAAACAGCGCCGCTAGAAACCATGCCATGCCAACGGCAGCAACGCCAAGCCCGGGCACATCAACGCCCGAGGCAAACACAAGCGTCTCGAACCCGCCTGCAAGTGTACCTCCCGTCAACGGAGCGCCGCTCATCAAGAACGTCGGCACCTGCCACGCCAGTGCAAGAACCACATACGGCACCAGCAGGCGCGACACCGAACCACTCAGCAGCTCACGCCACGGCTTCGGCCTAAACGTATACCCGGCAAGAATAAAGAACACCGGCATGTGAAACGAGAAGATCGCGTGCCTCAAGGGAGAGGGATTTGGGACGGTGTGCCCCACAATGACCAGAATAATTGCAATCCCCTTTGCAATATCGATCCAGTCGAGCCTTTTGCTTCCCATAGCGAACCCTTCAAAACCGCAGCACACAAGACGAAAAAAGCCCAGACCACCAAGCGGCCCGGGCTCAATAAACGATGGTGCTCCATGGCGGATTCGAACCGTCGACCTTGGGATTAGAAGTCCCCTGCTCTATCCAACTGAGCTAATGGAGCAAATAACCGCACGCTCAACCAAATAAATCAGCCAAGCGGCTGTAATTATAACCTAGTTGAACTGCTCGCGATACGCCTTGCAGACCTCATCAACCGGGCCGTCCATGCGAAGGTCACCCTTCTCAATCCAAACGGCACGCTGGCAAATACGCTCAACCTGCTCCATGGAATGCGAAACGAATAGAACCGTCACGTCACCGCTCTGGATAAAGTGTTGGATGCGCGCCTCGCACTTCTGCTGGAAGAAGACATCACCGACGGACAGCGTCTCGTCAACGATCAGGATATCGGGCTCGGTGATCGTCGCGATTGCAAAGGCGATGCGCGCCACCATGCCCGAGGAGAAGTTCTTAAGCGGCATATCGACAAAGTTCTGCAGCTCAGCGAACTCAATAATGCCGTCAAAGTTGGCATCGATGAACTCCTTGGTATATCCGAGCAGAGCGCCGTTCAGATAGATGTTCTCACGGGCTGTCAGCTCGGGGTCAAAGCCGGCACCAAGCTCAATCAACGGCGCGATGTTACCGTGCACCTTAACGCTGCCCTCACTGGGCTCGAGCACGCCGGCGATAATCTTGAGCATCGTGGATTTGCCGGAGCCGTTGGTGCCGACCAGACCCACAACCTCGCCACGATGAATATCGAACGAAATGTGCTTAAGTGCCCGAAACTCCTCAAAGAACAGCTCGTGCTTTGCAAGCTTGATAAAGTACTCCTTGAGGTTGGTCAGCGACTCGGACGCCATGTTAAAGATCATGGTGACGTCGTCGACCTCGACAGCCAGAGGCTGCTCGCTGTAATCAACAACAGATTCAGTCATCACAGCACTCCTTAGATGTAGAGGATAAATTTGCGCTCGGACTTATGGAACACGGTGTAGCCAATAACAAGCGCAAGGGCAGCCCAAGCGACGCACATACCAAACGTCATAAGCGAGGGCGTAGTCTGGAACAGGAAGATATCACGCATAAACTGCAGATAGTTGTACATGGGGTTCGCGTAAACCAAAATACGAACAAGATGAGGCATCTGAACGATAAAGTCGGTAGTCCAGAAGATAGGCGTGATATAGGTCCAAGCCGTGATGACAACACTCCACAGATGCATGACATCGCGGAAAAAGACCGTAAGGGCAGAGAGCATCATGCCCAGACCCATGCAGAAGCACATAAGCAGCAGCAGGCAGACGGGCAGCAGAATGAGGTGCCAAGAAGGCATAGCGTGGAACCACAACATGACAATCGCGACGGCGACCAGGGAGAAGGCAAAGTTCACCAGCGAGAAAAGCACCTTCTGCACCGGGAAGACCCAGCGGTGCACTTTAACCTTCTTGAGCAGCGGAGCCGCACCTACGATGGACGTCAGTGCCTGGTTCGTGGACTCGGACATCACGGCAAAGGTAACGTTACCCACAATCAAATACAGCGGGTACATCTCGGGCGTAATCGAACCATTGCGGCCCTGGGCAAAAATCGTCGAGAACACGATGGCCATGACGATCATCATCAGCAGTGGGTTGAGCACCGACCATGCGACGCCCAGAACGCTACGGCGATACTTGATCTTAAAATCCTTGGTAACCAGCTGACGAAGGATAAACGCATCCTTCTCAAATTCGTTCTTAGCAAACGTCGCAGGCAGACTGCGAGTTTCTTGTTGCTTTGTCTGATCCGACACGGACGCAACTCCCTTACTCGTAATCGTTGATAAATGAACAGTATAGACCCGACGGCCATGCAAAAGATTCGCGCAGCAAAACTGGAGAACTAACCCACATCTAAGGATGTCAGACGCAAAGGGCTATACTTTCTGGGATTGAATGTATAAGGAGTATTGAGTGAATTCTGAATCCATCGCCGTCATCATCCCTTGCTACAACGAAGCGCTCACGATCGGTAAGGTCATCGACGACTTTCACCGCGAGCTTCCGCAGGCGACGGTCTATGTTTATGACAACAACTCGTCGGACGATACCTCACGCATCGCCACCGAGCACGGCGCCACGGTCCGCTTTGAGCCCCGTCAGGGAAAAGGCAACGTCTGCCGTCAGATGTTTCGCGATATCGATGCCGATTGTTACCTGATGGTCGACGGGGACGACACCTACCCCGCCGAGGCGGCTAAGGCCCTCTGCGAGCCCATCCTTAACGGCACGGCAGACATGACCGTAGGCGACCGCCTTTCCAACGGCACCTATGCCGAGGAAAACAAGCGCGCCTTCCATGGTTTTGGCAACAACCTAGTTCGCGCCATGATCAAGTGGATCTATGGCTACAGCTTCGATGACGTCATGACGGGCTATCGCGCAATGAGCCGTCCCCTTGTTAAAACGTTCCCCGTGCTTTCCGAGGGCTTCCAAATCGAAACTGAGCTCTCGATCCACGCTGTCGACCACCGCTGGCGCATCAAAGATGTGCCCATTGAGTACCGCGACCGTCCAGAAGGCTCCGAATCCAAGCTCAACACCGTCAGCGATGGCATTAAAGTCGTCGCGATGATCGGTACGCTGTTCAAGGACTACCGCCCGCTGAAGTTCTTCAGCCTCGTCGCGCTTCTATTCGCGATTATCGGCCTGGCTTTGGGCATTCCTATCTTTGTTGAGTACTTTCAGACCGGCCTGGTCCCGCGCTTCCCCACCGCCATACTCGCCGCCTCGTTTATGTTCCTGTGCGGCCTGAGTCTTGCGACCGGATTCATCCTGGATTCTGTAGCAAAGGTCGAAAAAAAGCAGTGGGAGGTCAACGTGTACAGCAAGTACGCCTACGACGACCAGCCCGGCAGGTCCGCGACCACGCCAAGCGAGAGGTAGATCTTCCGCAGAATACTATTGGCACCACTGTGCAGATAGCCACCAACAAGAAAAGCCGCCGTTAACAAGCGGCGGCTTTTGCTCTCGCAAATTAAATAGAGACTAGAGCGTCTTGAGGCACTCCCCCAGCTCCTCCTCCCAGTCGGGCATGTGGAAGCCAACCGACTCGAGCTTGGAAAGGTCGAGCGCGGAGTGGACCGGGCGCGGTGCGACGGGGCCCTCGGCGCCGGCGTAGTAGTCGTCGGTCGAAACCGGCACGACCCTGTCCCCGTTGCCGTTGGCGGCCTCGAAGACGGCGCGGGCGATGTCGGCCCAGGACTTGACGGCGCCGGAGCCGGTGCAGTTATAGGTGCCATAGGGGGCGTGCGAGCCCAGCACGTGGAAGATGGCCTCGGCCATGTCGCGCGTGAAGGTCAGGCGTCCCAGCTGGTCGTCCACGACGGTGACCTGCGTGAGCTTGTCCTCGGGGTCGGCGACGCGGTCGGAGAGGCCCTTCATCGTCTTCACGAAGTTGTGGCCCTCGCCGATGACCCAGCTGGAGCGCATGATGTAGTGGCGCGGGCACCCGGCCACGGCGATGTCGCCGGCGGCCTTGGTCTGGCCGTAGACGGACAGCGGGCTGAACGGCTCGTCCTCGGTGTGGACCCCGGCCATACCGTCGAAGACGTAGTCGGAGGACACGTGGACCAGGGTGATCCCGTGCTCGGCGCAGGTGCGGGCGAGCAGCGCCGGCCCCGTCGCGTTGGCCTTCCAGGCGGTCACGCGGCCCTCGGGGGTCTCGGCCCTGTCGACCGCCGTGTAGGCGCCGCAGTTGATCACGGTGCCGTAGAGCGACCAGTCGTATTGTGAATAGGCGTCCGAGTCGGACATGTCGAAGGTGTCGATGTCGCAGAAGTCGAAGTCCTTGGCGACGCCGCGCTCCTCGGCCAGCGCGCGGACCGCACGGCCCAGCTGGCCGTTGCAGCCGGTGACGAGGGTGCGCTTCGGCGCCATGGGGACGACGTCCTTAAGGTACGGGTGGTTGAGGTCCGCCTCGGATACGGTGGCCTGGTCCAGCGGGATCGGCCACTCGATGGCGAGCTCGGGGTCGGCGAGGTTCACGAACGTGTAGGTCTTCTTCAATTCAAGGGACCAGTGGGCGTCCACCAGGTAGGTGTAGGCGGTGCCGTCCTCCAGCGCCTGGAAGGAGTTGCCCACGCCGCGCGGGACGTAGATGGCCCTGCTCGGGTCCAGGGTGCAGGTGAACACCTTGCCGTAGGTGGCGCTGCCCTCGCGCAGGTCCACCCAGGCGCCGAAGACCGAGCCGCGGGCGACGGAGATGAACTTGTCCCAGGGCTCGGCGTGGATGCCGCGGGTGACGCCGCGGCTGTCGTTGTAGGAGACGTTGTTCTGGACGACGCGGATGTCGGGGATGCCCAGGGCGGTCATCTTGGCGCGCTGCCAGTTCTCCTTGAACCAGCCGCGCGAGTCGCCGTGGACGGCGAGGTCGACGACCTTGAGGCCCCCGATGCCCGTCTCGGTGACGGAGAGGTCCTTCTCGAATGCGATGTCTGCCATGTGGGAAAAGCTCCTATCGAAGAGGTTGGGTAACCGGGGGGCGCCCGCGCGGGGACGCAGGATCATCCCCATGCCCTGCGGCCCCGCGCGGGCGCCCCGCGGTGCGGTCCGCCGGGGTTCAGCCTATTGGCCCTGCGCCCTGTAGCGGGCCTCGGTGGCCTCCTTGGCCGGGCGCCACCAGGACTCGTTCTCGACGTACCAGTCGATGGTGGCCTTGAGGCCCTCGGCGAAGTCGGTGTGGGCCGGCCTCCAGCCGAGCTCGCGCTGGAGCTTGGTGGAGTCGATGGCGTAGCGGCGGTCGTGACCGGGGCGGTCGGCGACCCAGTCGAAGTCCTCGGGGTCCTTTCCCATCGCCTCCAGGATCATGCGCAGGACGGTGATGTTGTTCTTCTCCCCGTCGGCGCCGATGAGGTAGGTCTCCCCCATGCGGCCCTTGGTGAGGATGTCCCAGACGGCCGAGGAGTGGTCCTCGGTGTGAATCCAGTCGCGGACGTTCTCGCCCTTCCCGTAGAGCTTGGGGCGCACGCCGTCGATGATGTTCGTGATCTGCCTGGGGATGAACTTCTCCACGTGCTGGTAGGGACCGTAGTTGTTGGAGCAGTTGGAGATGGTCGTGCGCAGGCCGTAGGTGCGGGTCCAGGCGCGCACGAGCATGTCGGAGGACGCCTTGGTGCTCGAGTACGGCGAGGACGGGTGATACGGCGTCTCCTCGGTGAACTTCGCCGGGTCGTCGAGCGCCAGGTCGCCGTAGACCTCGTCGGTGGAGACGTGGTGGTAGCGGACGCCGTATTTCCTAACGGCCTCCAGCAGGCGGAAGGTGCCCTCGACGTTGGTGCGCAGGAAGGGCTCCGGGTCGGCGATGGAGTTGTCGTTGTGGCTCTCGGCGGCGTAGTGCACGATGGCGTCGTGGCCCGGCACCAGCCTGTCCAGTAGCTCCGCGTCGCAGATGTCGCCCACGACGAGCTCCACGCGGTCGGAGGGCAGCTCTGCGATGTTCTCGGGGTTGCCGGCGTAGGTCAGCTTGTCCAGGACGGTGACGTGCACCCCGGGGTGGTTGTTGACCACGTAGTGCACGAAGTTGCTGCCGATGAAGCCGCAGCCGCCTGTGACGATGATATTCTTGGGTTCAAAAATCTCAGACATAATGCTCCAAATTAAATCTACCCGTTTGGATGAACGTACTTAAACATCTGAACAAATGAGGCACTGTCAGAAGAAACGTCCTCGCAATTCTCGCGGTTACCGTACTTCTTAAAGCCCAGATTAGTATAAAAGGTCAACAGGCTTCGAGCATCAACAGCGTCAAGAACGACAAATCTACCGCCGGCAAGACGATGAACCTCGCGCACAGAATCCTCTGCAAGAGACATTAACTGCTCGCCACTCACGAGATCGGCATAACGGTCATTTTTGCCAAATTGGGCAAGCAGCACAACAGGGAGCTCAATAGAATCAGAAGCCGGGTCGTACTCACCGAAATATTCGAATTTCTTTCGGAACGACCGACTCACATTGACCGCGGGAATACTTGCAACTTTTAGCGCAAGTGCATAAAAACCAACAAACGAGGCGCTGTCGACATCAAATACCAAATATGAAGATGCAGCCCCGCGCTTGTTAAATTCAAGAGCCTTACAACGCACGAAAAGCTCAATGTCAGAATTCCGCTTGCACGAAAAGGAGGAGAGGACCAATTCGATCTTCTCCTCCGATTGAACTTCGCAAAGATCAAATAATGAGTATGCGACCAGAGCCATGTCTAAATTCCCATTTTGGCGAACAATTTATCGATTGCTTTTTGCTTCTCAACTGATACGCGCCCATTGGCTAAACGCTTCGGGGATTTAATCGAGGCATCCATTGCTAATCCTTTTTCATATGCTTCGCATAAGGCCCTGGCGCCCTCAACAGAGGTAACCCGAATAGGCGCTTTAATACTAGATGTAGCCATTGATAACTCCCTTCTCCATAACGTTTAGGCAGATTCTACCCAATATACCCTAGTACTCGCGCGGGCTGTTGACGATCTCGCCGGCGGCGACCTTCTTGAGGTGCCGGCCGTAGACCGACTTGCCGTAGGCCTCCGCGGCCCCCTTGAGCCCCTCGGTCGTGATCCAGCCGTTCTCCCAGGCGATCTCCTCGGGCACGGACACGGGCAGGTCCTGGGAGTGCTCGACGGCGCGGACGAACTCCGCCGCCTCGTGCAGGCTCTCCATGGTGCCGGTGTCCAGCCACGCGTATCCGCGGCCGAGGGTGACGACGGAGAGCGTCCCCTCCTCCAGGTACATCTGGTTGAGCGTGGTGATCTCCAGCTCCCCGCGGGCGGAAGGCTGAACCTTGTGGGCCTTGGCGGCGACGTCGCCCGGGTAGAAGTACAGACCGGTGACGGCGTAGGAGCTCTTGGGCTCGGCGGGCTTCTCCTCGATGGAGACGGCCCTCCCCTGTGCATCGAACTCGACGACGCCGAAGCGCTCGGGGTCGTCCACGTGGTAGCCGAAGACCGTGGCCCGGCCCGACTCGGCGTTCTGGACGGCGCGCGTCAGGTGGCGCGACAGGCCGTTGCCGTAGAAGATGTTGTCGCCGAGCACCAGGGCGCACGGCTCGCCGGCGATGAAGTCCTCGCCGATCGTGAAGGCCTGGGCCAGGCCGTCGGGGCTCGGCTGCTCGGCGTAGGAGAGGTTGACGCCGTAGCGCGAGCCGTCGCCGAGCAGGCGCTCGAAGTTGGGGAGGTCCGTCGGCGTGGAGATGACAAGGATGTCCCGGATTCCCGCCAGCATGAGGGTGCTAAGCGGGTAGTAGATCATGGGCTTGTCGTAGACCGGCAGCAGCTGCTTGGAGGTCACGAGCGTGAGCGGGTACAGGCGGGTGCCGGACCCGCCGGCGAGGATAATGCCTTTCATATCAAAATCTCCTTCTAAGGAAAAAACAAAAGTTGAGAAGGCTAAAGTAATTCTATATTAATTTGACTGTCATTATTCCTTTCGGAAGAGGAACAACACATGCCAACGGCTCTGCTTACCAACCTGAACATCAACTCCCGTACTGGCTCAGAGCTTCACACTCTTGAGTTCGCCAAACAACTGCAAAATAGAGGCTACGTTGTCACCTGCTTTTGCTTATGCGCCGCTTACCCTTTACTTAAAGAATTTGAAGAAGAAGGCATCGAAGTATTGACCCTAGGAGACGAGACCAGACTCGAGAATCAGTATGATTTATTTATTGCACAACACCGAGTAGTAAGTGAATACATATATTCACTTCAAAGAATTACGTTCTCATCCATTTTTATTTCAGTACTCGGGCTCTCAGATGAACATGAAGGCTTGCCCTTTTTCACAAATCTGTCAGACGGAATCATCGCCGTCAGCCATGAAGTTAAAGGTCATATAGAAAACAGTGCTCAGGCGCATAATATTCAGCTCCCCCCCGTCCACGTCTTTCCAAACTACTGCACGAAATCTTTTTACGATTATCATTACCAGGGAAATAATGGACTGAAAAGCATCTGCTGCATATCTAATCATCCCGCCCCAGAATGCCTCGAAGCATTTGATTTATTAAAAAAAGACGGAATAAGGGCCGATGTCTTTGGCTATCAATCTCAAAGTGTCAAAGTGACGCCGGAATTACTTTCTCAATATGATGCTGTAGTTTCCATCGGAAGAACCGCACAGGAATGTATGTCCATGGGAATTCCCTTCTATTGCTATGACCACTTCGGGGGACCTGGCTATATCACTCCTGATAACATCGAACATAATGCCCTTTTCAATTTTTCTGGACGACCAGAGAAACGAAAGAGCTCGGCGCAACAACTCTATAGTGATTTAGTCAATAGCTATGCAGAAGCCCAAAGGATGCAAAGCCAAATAAAGGATTTATGCATAAACAGATTCCAGCTAGAAAATCTATTCGAACAAGTCATGAGCTTTATTAATGCCAATAAAAACAAAAAGCCTTTCGCGCAGAATCCTATTTCTGATGAAGCAAAAGAACTCTACAGACTTAAGGCGATAAATTATTCAACAAGCTATGAAAACGCTTGCATTGGCCAAGGCGAGCTCTTTTATGACAAAGAATCTGAATCCAACCCACAAGCCCAGCAGTGCAATAGCTATCGGTTTAAATATAGGTACTCAACTGAAGTCGAAATAGAGCTCCCCGAGCAAATAGGAAGCGGGCTTATTATCATTAGATTCGATCCCGATAATAAGCCGTGCAAGTGCACTCTTAGTAATTACAAGCCCACTTCAAATAACTGTTTTTTTTCGAATGCAACACAAGAGACATTTCTGACATTCGACCCCCAATATCAGTTATCAGGGGCAAAAAGTATCCACTTCATCGCAAATAAACTGGACCTCTCGGATGTTATATGTATCTGCAATCAAATAAACAAAAAGCAGACTAGTATATTTGGAAAACTGTTTCACAAGTAAAGGCCTGGCGACGTATTATGTCGCCAGGCCTTTACTTTAATCTACAAAGTACTCATCGGACCGTGATACGGGTCGCCATTGACATAGTACTCCGCCCAAGCAGTGCGCAATTTACCCTGTTCGCGCATAAATCGAACTTTCTTCTCACCGGTCTCATAGCCGCGACTAAAAGATTCATAATGATACAGAAGCGCATCTGCGTCGAAAACAACTAATTTATTGAGTGAACGAACCCTCAGGCAGAAATCAACGTCATTAAACGCGACTTCGAAGTCTTCGTTAAACCCATTAAGCTCTTCAAATACGGAGCGCTTTGTCATCATGCACGCAGCGGTAACGGCGCTTAAGTCTTGTGAAATAACAGCACGGCGCATATAGCCCGGATCATCCCGGTCAAGATTGTTGAATACGTGAATGGGGCCGCCCATTTCGCCTTCATTTCTACAACATATCATCATTACGCCTGCATGCTGCACCGTATCATCTGGATACAGCAGCTTTGCACCGACCGCTCCAACATCATCACGCTGACAGAAAGACAGCATTGAAGAAAGCCAGCCGCTCTCAATAACCTCGGTGTCATTATTCAAGAACAGCAGGTATTTGCCGTATGTCAGTCCAACGCCATAATTATTGATAGCGGAGTAATTAAACGGACCATCCCATGTTGCAATGCGAACGTTCTCATATTGCTCGGAAACGGTACGGTAATACTCAAATGTCGCGTCCTCTGTACTGTTATTTTCAACAACCAGAATCTCGAAGTTGCGGTAATCAGTTTTTTCCTCAATAGAGTCAATGCAGCGGCGTAAGACCTCAACACTATCTTTATTGGGGATAACGATACTGGCCAAGGGCTCTTCATTAAGAGCGTAGGCAATGTGATAGAAACAGGCAGAATCAGTTAACTCCGCAGTTCCGTTCAGACCGCAGCGATCCAAATGCTCTTGCAGCGCCCTTCTGCCAGCATCGTCGGCATAGTTCTTATTTCCCGCACTCTTCGCAGTTGACGTATCGCTAATTCTCCAATGATAGAGAACCTCAGGGACATGATAGATATTCTGAGTTCTCTCTACTAAACGCAACAGAAAATCATAGTCTTGAGCTCCATCGAACTCTTTCCGTAGCATCAGTTCTTTAGCGAACGAGGCACGAACGCAAAGCAGATGAGTTATGTAGTTATGAACGCGAAGCAGATCTAGATTGAAATCAGACTTGAAATGAGGGGCCACATACTCACCGGCCTCATTTAAGAAGTCCTCATCGCAATACAGTGCATCAGTATCAGGACAGTCCTGAATTCGCTCTGCGTATCTATAAAGAGCAAATGGATCGAGTGTATCGTCGTGATCGAAAAACACGACAAAGTCGCCCTTTGCTTCGGTAATACCATAGTTAGTGTTCCCCGAAATACCCTTATTCGAATCAAGCGTGATTACCCTAATGCGTTCATCCGCCAATTGATCCAAAGCTGCGCACAACTCAACGCACTCAGGTGTAGAGTTGACCAAAATAAGTTCCCAATTTTGATAGATCTGATTGACAACGGAGTCAACCATCTCATGAAGAAACTTAAGGGGAGTCCTGTACAGCGGCACAACGATACTGAATTTCAGCGAGCAGCTTATGTCAAAATCACACGAATCCAGCATAGCCAAATAGTCTTGCCGCTTTGCACGCAGTTCAGAATACCGGCCCGGTGAGGATGCCCTATAAAAGTGCGGAGAACATACACCTGAATAAAACTCTACGGAAGCGGAGTCAAAACAAAGAAAACCAATTCGCGTCCGCTCACCACCATCAACAACCAGGCAATAAGTCTTACCATCCCTAGGAATACGTAAGGTAAAATCCGTTTCGACGCGTTTAAGACCCCCTACAAACTTATTAATGGATCTGCCGCTAATAATGGACACATTATCTGCTTGTTGCCCTAAGCCCGATATAACCTTAACCGATAAAGCACAACCAGCGGGAGAGCAGATAATGCCTTTAGAAATCCAAGCCGAGCCGTCAGAAGAACTAACCAACAGGGTAGGCCTAACATGAATCTGGCGAGAATATGTCTGACGGTCGATGTCCCTACATGCAAAGGCAAGGTCAGCATTAAACTTATAGCTCAGACGCGATAGCCATTTTATAGCGGTCCAACTAAATTTTTTCTGAAATACCATCTCCGATTTATCGTTCATGCACAAAGCTATATCAACGGAAACGACACCTTTATCCATAAGAGGAAAACCGACAACCATCAGCTCAGTACCTTTAAAGGTTAGGTCATATAAAGCAGACGGAAGGCACTCATTTGACCCGCAATCAACAGAAACGTCAAAGGACCCTCCATATTGATCGAGGATAGAGGGCTTAGAAAGACAGAGGTAAACGGTTCCCAGCCCACGACAAACTGATTTGAGCCTTATTTTCAACTCTGTCTCCTATCAAAATCACTTAGAAAATCGCATCAAAGCGAGATTACATTATAAACATAGTAGCCGTCGACTTCTTTTACCAGCTCCAAACAGCAAGGCCGAAGCATAATTATCGCTTGCATAGATATCGGGGGTCGTGCTATGAGCCTTGAAATGCCGAAATCTAAAAGACTGTCATTGGAAGTCTCAACTGTTATATGGTTAAACTCATACTCGCTAAAGCGAATATTGACAAAATTATCTCGGCTGGCGCCCGGCGAACGTCCTATAATCCACTCGAAATGCGGCGTGTACTAACGATACCGGGTTGGATATCGATATGCGAGAAAAACGGCCAGGTCACGAGCAGGTCTGCTAAGGAGTACTGTCCCGAAATAACGCCGAAATCGAGGGCTTCTATGGCATGCTCAAGAGGTAGTATCCCACCGACGGGACTAGTCCGATGCGCGCGCCCAAACTCCGAGCGAGGGGGGGGAGCGAGGCCAGGCGAGTTCCAAATATCGCAGGAAATAACCGCATTCAAGCAGACCGACAGATTTTTTGCAGCCCCATACATAACTTTGGAACAGATAACTCTAAAGTAACCCTAACCTTTAGTCGGAGACGAAATAACCTAAACAATTTTACGCACAATAACCCTAAATACAGGTTGCGACACTAATAAAACGAATGATATAAAGACAGTTCATAACACACATGCCGAGAATAATACAGACGATTGAAGATAAGTTGAATCTAAACGATCGAGTTCTCAATCCAAACAAAAAAACCGGTAGGGCAGGAAGAAAATATCGCCCTTGGACACCCTGAATAACATTTTCGAAATTGAAGGTCCAGCCTAACCACATTGACGCGATGGATCCAAGCATAGCCAAAGCGAAAGCAATAACGAATAAAATAGAACAAGAAGGACTGAGGAATGAAGGCTCATCTTCAGAATCAAGACAGCAGATAAAGCCAAACAACAAATACGGAATCATATAGAAGATTGGAAAACGCAGGTTTTCCTGAAACCATCCAAGGGAATAGCCCAAAGTTGTTTCCCAATAAAAATCTCCTAATGAATCTAAGGTCCTAAAGAAAACCAGAAAACTATTTCTCGGATGCAAAATAATATCGTCGAGAGTGTAATATTGCGCGGCCTCCATGCCACGGGTAACACCCGAGGGCTGAGAGACCAATCTGCTCATTGATGCTATGCGAAGCGCAGAGACGGAAACTACGACAGCAAATACTAATAATAATTTGCTATAACGTCCGATTCTCTCATCTTGGAATTTCGAAAGGGGCACGAACAATCCAAGCAATACCAGCCCGGAATATATAACCTTACACGGAGCCAAAAAAGCAGAGATGACCAAATAGAAGAATATTTCTTTATATCCTACCGATCGCTGTTCTCCGAAAAACCCACGCATCAAACAAGCGAATAGTATGAGCGAATATGCAATAATTCCCGAATCATAGGAGTATGAAGCAGCCAGATGAAGCGTCATAGGTAGCAACGATACAAACACTATGACCGACTTGCCCCTAGGTGCAATCCGATATGCAAAGAAGGCGCAGAAGCAAAAAAATAGAGCAGAGCCAATTCGACCCATATAAAACGCAGGAAAAGCACCAAGCCCGAGGAACAGCCCAATCTGTAACCCAATGACTGAACCGATTTTTGCAATAACGTTCTCACTACCAACGCTAAAGGAAAATTCACTGAAAGGTATCAGTTTCCCGTTCCCATATAACGAGAAGTTCTGAAGAATCGAGCTGAATGAAGCGGAGTTAATCGTAGAAGAAGTCAACGGACCCTTGTATAGAGAGAGGTCGATATCTCGTACCAAGAAAGTGTTGCTATCTATTACTCGGCCATTGAATGGAAGACTATCGACCAACCAATAAGTTGAAAAGAAATGATGTCCCTCATCCGGAACAGTGAAGGGGGGGAATATAAAGCAAAAAATAATTGAGAATGATAGAAGTAGAGCGAGGAATACCCAATCACTTTTAAGCCGGTCACTTTCACGAGCAAATACGCTGCCGAGTGTAAGAATTAAAATTACGGATATCGCAATCGTAAGCAGAACAAGTAATCTAGGATTATTCAGGTACCAGAAAACTGAATAGACAGCGAAAAAAAAAGCGAACACAATGAATGCAGGCTTATATCTTACAGAACTTGTCATGGGAATCCTTTGAAATCAAAATCTATATTGCGAAATAGAAGTGGCTAAAATAGGTCTTAAAAAGCAAACAGGAGACTGCCATTCAAAAAAAATAGTTAAATTTGCGGCATCTCGGCTCCGAAGATGACCGTCCATACCGCAATCTCACATTCGTTAGTCTCTAAGCAGCAGGGCCCAGATGGTGAAAAATAAGTCTGATTCTGAACCGACCGTTCAGCAAATCCACAACACGACAGAACGTCGGGCCTCTATAGAGACAATCCCTAATCCCCTGCACAGATACAAAAACTACCTGGAACTGCTATTTTTTTCAAGCAAAGCTATTTTTTGAGTCAGATTTTTAATCGCAAGCGCCTGTCTACTAACGGTCACAGACAAGGACAGCAGGATTAAAATCACGAAAATAAAACCAGCGACGAAAATAAAATTAGAGGACGTAACAAAGCCAAAAAAGGAAGAAAGCCAACATACCGGGATAGGGAAAAAACTACAAATCAAAAGAGTGACAGCCAGAGCTAACCATAAAAGGGAGTAGCGTAATTGAAGCTTATCGGTCAATACGAGGCGAATGACATAAAGAGCCAATAGCAAGCAAGCGACTATTATGGTAATCCGTATTGATACAGACATTATCGACTCCTATTTTGAGAAAGCGGATATAAAAATAGCTAAAGTAACCTTGATCATGTAGTAGACGCTAGATAAACCAGAAATAGAAGAAGTGCCTCCCTGGCGTTCCCTCATGACAACGGAAACCTCTGTTACGTCTAATCCCTGAGCGAGTGCATAGACAATAGAATCAGGCTCGGGATAGTCAGAAGGATACTTATTGCAAAAAAGCTCAATCGCCTTTTTATTGCAAGCCCTAAAACCTGAAGTCGGGTCTGTAATTCTCCGTCGAGAAACCAATCTGATTACATTTGAAAACCAAGTTATGCCAATTCGCCTTAAAAAAGAGGACTGAAATCCGGCTGTCGGTATTAAAAATCTAGACCCGACAACAATATCGGAGCCGGCTTGAATCTCTTCAATAAGAGTGCCGATGTATTTTGGATCGTGTTGACCATCGCCATCCACTTGAACGTCGATATCATAGCTAAACTGTCGAGCATATTTATGACCAGCCTGAACTGCACCACCAATGCCCAGATTCTGAGGCAAATCAAGCACATTAAGGTGGTTCTCTATGCATATCTGGAGAGTCTTATCCGTAGACCCGTCATTGACCACAAGATAGTCATAGCCAAATCGCATCACTGACTGAACCGTGCGAAGTATATTAGCCTCTTCGTTATAAGCTGGAATTATAACCAAAACGCTAGGGCTATTATTCATAACAATCCTTAACAGAAGTTTAGTAATCGAAGTTACACTCAAAGTATAGGCTTGGATATTATAATCTTTAAACACTATAGGTTTATAGATAGAGATTACCGAACTATGAATCAATACAGCTGAGGCGTAGCATGTAGATCTTCAAATGCATCTATAATACAATTGACGAGAATCTCAGCAGAGCCCACGCCGAACTTCATCGAGGACCCGCTCGCCGCAAGGTCAATATCCCACAACCGACTCGATGCGAGAGACGTCGTAGGCACACAAAAAGGTAGCAAAACGGCTAGTCTTTAGCCTTGGCGAAAGCAGAGCAGAGCTTTTCTGCTGAATTAGCCCATGCATGCCCAAGCTCAACCAATTCCTGAATTGATTTTGATTGTTTGCATAATACTGACCGCTGAGAGGCCATCAAATACACAGCCGCCTCAACAGTTGTAGCACTCATCGATTCAATAATTGTCCCATATTCGCTATTCGGAATAAGCTCCCGCGCTCCCCCAACGTCAGTAACGACGGCAGGACATCCGCATGCAGCAGCTTCCAGCAGTATTGTTGAAAAACCCTCGGAACGAGTCGGAAGACAAAGCAAATTGGACTGCTGAAGAAGCGCGGAGACATCAGATGCAGACAGGCGTCCCACCCAGTGAAGCGACCCTCCCTGGGCGAGCTCAACCGCAGAAGACATTGGCCCATCACCCGCCAAGACGAAATGAACCCCAAGATCAATAAGTCGCTGGCTTTTCGAGGCGTCAATGATTGACTTGATACCTTTTTCCGGAATAAACCGACCGACATAAGAAACTAAAAGCTGGTCTTCACTTAATCCAAGCTCATCTCTAAAATCGCGACCTGAAGCCATATCACGATATCTCTTAGCATCGATTGCATTAGGGATAACGCCTTTGGCAGTAATCCTAAAATGACGAAGCCATTCAGCGCTTTTTTCAGATACACCATAGTATGCCGGTTTATATCTTTTTCCCCATAAAGTAATAGCATGCTCATAAATACGCACGAAAGGGTCGAGAAACGAACTGCTAAATGAAAGATGAGCCGACCCGTGATCGAGAACGATGGGCGTCAAACCTTTCCTTCGCGCATATTTCATACCCATAATTGAATGTAGATAAAACCGCGCATTTATCAAAACACCGTCAACATCTTGGGCTTCAAGCCAATTCCATAAATTGCGATTTTTCTTATTATGCTTGGCGACTGGAAAGCGACCATCAACAAATGGAAAACAAAATAAGCGAAGGACCCTAACATGAGAATCGCCTTCGATGCCCGGTCCAATTGAATTGGTATCATTCGTAACAACGATTACCGATGCGCCTTTTCCCGCAAGCGCAAATGCCATATTACGCGTAAAGCTCTCAATCCCGCCCATATGGGGCGGATATTGAGCCGAAAAAATCACATACGTATACGCCATCTTAATTGCCAGACTCCCAAATATGACCATCACCAAAATCAATTAATAGAGGTAAGTGCGTATGGCGATCCTCGGGTGCCGGGATACTCCTCCAGTCACCATACATTGTCGTAAGGTATATCTCCGTGGATTTCGGAACGGGGTACGATCTGCCTTCAAACTTTGCCCGCGAAGTCGGAAGAATATCATCAACTGAAATGGGAGCCATATTAGGCCACGCAAGCGTCAGGCACTCATCACTAATCTGTCCAACGTTATCATCGCCAACTGCACTATCGAATTTATTCTGATATCGACGAGGGTCCTTGCAACGCATCCTTTCAATACCATGAAGCAAGGCACAGCCAACCTTTTCTATTTCACCAAGCATGCCCCTATGTGGAACAGAGATACTACCGGAATGGTATAGATAGGAATGCCGTTGAGCGGAGGAAGCGGTTTTTATCTGTCGGGCACGCAATTTAGCATCAACATACAAATTATCGTAAGGGAATATATCCACGAAAATACCCATCGCAGACCCGGCATCTCGTCCTTCTTGATTTTCAAACCTAGTTCCGTCCATGTAAACTTTCGAAAACATAGCCGCATAAGAGTCTGTATTTTGTGAGTTATGAAGGGAAAAACCAGACTGAAGCTCCCTGGGCGCAAGTTCACAAAAACGCTCATAATCGGAACGCATCATGCCGATATCAATGTCATCATCCCAAGGAATAAAGCCGCCATGTCGCATAGCCCCAAGGCAGGATCCCCCGTCGAGCCACCAATTAATATTGAATTTGAAGCATAATGACGCAATGGCATCCAAAATTTTAAGTTCAGCCGCCTGTAAGTGCAACAATGCCTCGGAATCATTCATCTTAGAAAACCCATTCCAACTAATCATCTTGAGTGTCAGCAGTGCTCTTGCGAATAGATCTATAGAGAAAGCCAAGTAAGATTGTACAGGTCACAAAATAGCTAATAATAACTACATAGCTGGCACCATTTAATCCCGTTTGCGGAATCAAAACCCAAGACAAAGGGAACGAGACCAAACAACCGATGGTATTTCCAATAAAGCAACCAGACATATCACGAATACTAATTAGAAGGTCACTTAAAAATGCTACTAATGCTGTAAAAGCAGAGCTAAATAGGCCTGCATAAATTAAATAATCATAGCGAGAGATTGTGCCTCCGAAAACCATGCGGAGCAAATCCTTCCCAAAGAAAACGAAAACGCCAGCACACACCGCAAACAAGGCAAACATAGACAAAGCAACGGTAAAAACAAGACGGAAAAACCCCGAAGCGTCTTTAGCCTCAAATCGTTCAGCAAAAGACCCCAAAAGAGGGGCATAAACATAGGAAGCACAAGCTTGAATGATCACGATCGGCGTACAAACAGTCGCATAAATGCCAAGCGATGAGGAACCGTAACACTCCCCCAAGAACTGACGGGAATAGGTAACGACCACCGAACAGAGAGACATGCCAACGACGGCGGGCAGGCATGAGAGAAATAAATGTTTACTAGTCGAAAGATTAAAAGAAGGCCTAACGTCCGTAAATCGAGATGAAATTTCATAGTCATAGATAATCACAGGATAGGTGGCGATCACCATGCCAAACAATGAAATTTCTAGGCTATCGAAGTATCCCAATCCAATGATAAAGGCAACGAGAAATAGAGTAGCTCGAATAATCATCGAGATACCACAGTAGTCCATCCTTTGATGCTGTTGATCAACCCCGTGCAAGACGTCAATAAAAACGTCTCCGGCTCGAAAGACAAGGTAGAGCGATATAGCAATATAACTATCTCTTGAACAAGTGAAGCACATATATATTAATGTAATTATAAGGCCCAAGGCGATGGTAACAATTCTAAAACCAACATATTGCCTTGCCGACACCTTTTCATGAATGTCAGACACTTGGTATGATCTAATTCTAAATAGCCCAATTTGCGAAAAAATATTTGACACCGACATTGCCACTGCAAGCACTCCGGCAGCTCCGTAGGTACTAGAAAGCCTCGCTACAGCAACGGTTATAAGCCATTGGCAAGCTGAATAGTATAAAGAACCGATAGAGTTCCATAGCATGTTTGACCTAAGTGACTTTTCTTTCAAGTGATCCTCTTACCCAAATTAACAACGTGCACCATTGAGACACATTGTATTTACTCTAGACAAAATAATATCTATAGTCCAAAGCAACAAACAATCGCGTAAATGCCGCGTATCAAATGTAACATTAGTTACCCTATCGACATGAATACCCTTTTATCAATCTAATTAATACTCTTTGTTAATACGTAACAACCTTTGTTCCATAAGGAATGTTATCGTAAATCCATTTTGCATTCTGAATCTCAAGGCGTACGCATCCAGCAGAGGATGGAACGCCCATCGTGGGATCCATCACGCGGTTGCTGTTGACGTAGTAGGGTGAGGAATGGAATAAGTAATCACCATAGAACTGCGTGTAGTAATAGCAAGTATATCCATGCCCAAAGGAGTATCCCTTACCGTAGACTTGATACTCCCCTATCACCGTAGGCGTGCTAGCTTTTCCCGTCGAACATACATATCGACGGTTTAAGGACCAGTTATTCCAGGATCCAGTGTAAATACTCGTAACGCAACGTGACGTATCGACAAGTATCAGCCAATTTGTATTGCTTGAATAACTTTGAGCCTTAGCATCCATATAGTCTGACACCCACGCGCCGTTAGCCATAAAGAAATTCCAGGATCCGTCCACAACGCGCCAGCCAGTAGCCATAGCTCCACTAGCATCAAGCCAATACCAGGCGCCGCCCAGATTGAGCCATCCTGTCTGCATATAACCAGACGAATTCAAGTAATACCAAGATCCGTTAACGGCAACCCAACCGGTTTTCATAGCATAAGTGGACGGATCTAAATAGAACCAGGAGCCATCCTTGTACAGCCAGCCAGATCGTGCATAGCCAGCGGTCTCATCAAAAAAGTACCATTTTCCGTTAACGTTCTTCCATCCAGCGCAGGGGGAGCCATCGGTTGAATCAGCATAGAACTTACAGCCTCCAAGCATCACAAACCCGTGAGCTTCGGCCAATTCGCCATCGCCGTTTGATGTAAACAGTTTTCCATTACGCAATGCTCCACACAATGAGCAATCAGAACCAGCAAAAGCCTTAGATGGCTCATCCTGAACCGAGTCCTGGACATCTACCCATTCACGACAAGCAACAGCGCCTGAAGCTTTTGCATAATAGCTTTTCCCATTTACAGAAAAATGACCAAGAAGCATTTTACCGTCGGCGGCAGGATCGAGATAATAGTATTGACCACCGTCCTTCAGCCATTCAGTCTTTATAAAGCCCGACGCTTGAGAAGGCTCAGCGTAATACCAGTCTCCATCGCTCATAAACCAGCCAAGTGACAACGCTCCCGTTGAAGAAAAATGATACCGGTTGGATCCGATGACATAAAAGCCGGTAGCCATTCTATTGTCATTTGCGACATCGAGCCAATACCAAACGCCATTCACCAAACGCCAGCCCGATGCAAGTGCGCCGGAACCGTCAGCGTAATACCAGTCCGTCCCATCAAACGCCCAACCAACAGCCATTGCGCCGGAATCCGATAAATAGTAACGAGACGAACCGACAGAAACGATTCCTCTAGACATAACACCATCATTGGCGGGATCAAGCCAATACCAGTTATTGCCAGTTTGAAGCCAGCCGGTTAAGACTTCACCATTGCTACCCCAATACCATAAACCGTTATCAAGGCACCATCCATTAATCAGTCCATAGGTTCCAAGAAGATAAGGGTGCCCATCAATAACACGTCGACCAGTAGCCATAGAACAGCTGTTAAGGGAGTCAAACCAGTACCATTGGTCTCCAATAAACTGCCAGCCACTTGCCAAAGCGCCTGACGGACCCGCGTAATACCACTTATTTTCAGTAAAAATCCAGCCGCAGCTCATTGCGCCGTCACGAGCGGGGTCCAAGTAGTACAGCGAGTCGTCAATATTCTGAATTCCGGTCAAACGACAGCCATCTAGATAGTAATACCAGGACAAACCGTTCCATTGCCATCCAGATAGTTGTTCTGTAGTCGACGGGTCATGGCTTTCGACAACCTGTAGGCTCGAATCTTCCGTTGTTTTGCCGGCACAATCGCTGGAGTCTTGAGAGCAACCGCCACCGACCAATGCTCCCGGCCCTCCTGTCGAGTCGCGCTCTACGACACCGTTATCCGCCCCCTCTTCCACGGCATAAGCAGTGCAAGAAAATGCGGGGGCTGTAACTGAGAGTAAGGCGGAAAATAGCATCAAGCCAATTACTCGCCAGCAAATTCGATGATCAATCCGAGCATTCATTTCAAGCCCCCAACCGGTACCGACTGTCTTGCAGGGAATCTATTAAATAAACGGACGAGCTGCGCCGATTACATTTCCCCTTGCGCTAATAGGATGAATTCCGACACCTTGATGAGGCCAGGAATCAATCATCAAGCCGCCGCCAAGTGCAATTGCAATATGACCGCGGTAATAAATCACATCGCCGCGTTGAATCGAGCTCGTGCTCACGGGCATAAAGATATTGCTTCGATACCAATTCATGGAATTGTAGGTTTGGCTTGGATCCCAGCGATGGTTATAAGGGTTGTAAACACCCATATCCATGCCAGTAGCATAAAGGCACTGCAAGACAAAACCAGAGCAATCAACAGCTCCACCGGGAGCGGTAGACCAAGGCTCAATATATTGCGTACCGATATACTCATAGGCGCGCTGGATAAAGGCGTTCACGCAATCTTCCCGCGTTGCTTCGACAGAAATGCGAGAAGGGGTCACATAGGTAAAGTATCCGGTGCAATAGCTAGGCAGCTGAACAGTCCAAGAACTGACCTGAGGATACTGGGATGGATTTTGCCAGCCAACTTTGTCGCACTGGCCATCGCTCCAGAAAATTCGGCGAACACCGTCGATGGTCCTTGCGCCCGTTGCCATAGCGCCGCTGCCGTCTAACCAATACCACTTACCCGAATCTTTAAGCCAGCCAACATGCATGCTTCCATTGGACTCAAGGTAATACCATGTTCCATTCAGGCATTTCCAACCAGTTGCCATTTTCCCGTCGGCGTTCAGGTAATACCATGCACCGCCAGCAAAAACCCATCCGGTCTTCATCACGCCAGAATCAGCATCAAGCCAATACCAATCGTCGTCAATCTGCAGCCATCCACGATGAATGACGCCCGTTCCGGGCTCAGCGTAAAACCTTAGATTTGCGACATTAACCCAGCCGGACGCAACCTGCCAACCATCGGCTTCGGCTATTTTCAGGATGGTGCCGTTTTCGCGAATCGCATCCTTGCAAAGGTATCCATTACCATCGGCATATCTTTCAACGCCTTCATTAACGGTAACCCAGCTTGAAATCACAAGCCTACCGCTCTGGTTTGCAAAACAATCGTTGCCGCCCACCTCAAATAAGCCCGTTTTCATGAGATGGCCAACAGGGTCCAAGTAATACCAGCTCGCGCCTTCTTTATACCAGCCAGAAATAAGTGCGCCAGATTGGGAAGCGAAATACCAACCGTCCTCGGACTGAGCCCAACCAACAGCCATAGCCCCATTGGGGTTCAAATAATATGCCGCGTTACCAAGGTCTAAATACCCAACGAACATTTTGCCGTCGGAAGCTGGGTCGAGATAATACCAAGCACCGTTAACGAGTTTCCAGCCAGTAGCCGCAATACCGTTGGAGCAGTAATACCAATCTGCTCCATCCTTGTACCATCCATTTGCAAGGCCATAGTCACCAAAAATGTAGGTACAGCCATCAATCTTTTGACGGCCCTTGAGCATGATGAGCGTCTGTGGGTCAAAATAATAGCGAGTCCCACCTATCGTCTGCCATGACGAAGCAAGGGCACCCGATGAATAAGCCCAGTACCAATTCCCGTCAACGAGAATCCAGCCGGTTTTCATAGCGCCCGAGGCATCTAAATAGTATTTCTCGCTCCCGAGGTCGACAAAACCAACCTGCATTACATGGGTGGTAGGATCCAGGTAATACCATGTGCCATCTTGATAAAACCAACCAGCAGCTAAATCGCCTCCAGCATTGGCATAAAACCAATTTCCATCTGAGTTACGTAGCCAGCAGTTCTGATATAGCGCGCCAAAAGGCGTTGCGGCATTACCGTCATTCGCATAAAACGAAGCAGTCAAACCGCCATCATCGGTCACATTGAAATAACCTGTCTGCATTGCACCATCATTGGCTGGATCAAGCCAATACCAATAGCCCCCGCTTTGCAGCCAGCCGGTTTGGTGTTTACCGTTTTTTCCGTAATACCAAACTCCAGACGGCTCGTCTCGTTGCCAGCCATCTTTTATGACGGAAGAATTATCAGGTTGCAAATCATCGGAAACCACAGAAGAAAAATCCACTTTTGACTCAATACTCTGAGCCTCAACGGAATCCTGTGCAAACGCGACATTCGCACTCAGGGGCAAGCAGCAAGCAGTAATTAATGACGCAGCAGCACAAACAAGCGTGGCCTTCTTTTCGAATCGATACATAAGCGACCCTCCCAGATATCTCCTTTATTTATTTTAATCCACATTCCAGGATTGATTTTCGTTACTGTCTGTTCAGTCTATGTAGATAAATATATTAAATTGAACACAACGTTCAATCATTCTATTCTTTCCCTAAGCAATGAACATCTTAATTGGAGGCCTGCAGTGGAACTGACCAAGCGCAACTTTACAGTTCTGTACGAGTACTTAAAGAACCCATATGCCAGCCAGCGAGAAGTTGCCGAGCGTACTGGTCTTTCACTTGGATCAGTAAACGCAGCAAATAAAGAGCTTACGAATGAGGGCCTTCTCGAATCGGACAGCCTAACCGACAGCGGTTACGAAGCACTTCACCCCTATAAAGTTGAAAACGCAGTGATATTGGCTGCGGGGCTTTCGAGCCGCTTTGCCCCCATTTCGTATGAAAAGCCCAAAGGCCTTTTAAAGGTACGTGGTGAGATTCTCATCGAGCGTCAGATTAGGCAGCTGCAAGACGCGGGTATCAGCAATATCACCGTCGTTGTCGGCTATAAAAAAGAGTATTTCTTCTATCTTGAAAGCAAGTTTGGCGTTTCGATTGTCGTCAACAACGAATACGCATCCAAAAATAACCACGCATCGCTTATGTGCGTAAAAGAGCGACTTGGCAACACCTACATTTGCTCAAGCGATGATTACCTTCTAAACAATCCGTTTGAAGCATACGTTTGGAAAGCATTTTATTCTGCTCAATATGCTGAAGGCGCCACCAAAGAATGGTGCATTCAAACGGGCGCAATGGATAGAATCACCAATGTTACAATCGGTGGCTCCAATGCATGGTATATGCTCGGACATGTCTACTTTGATAAAGCCTTCTCGCTTGCGTTTAAGCAGATTCTTGAAACGGAATATAACAAGCCCGAAACAACGGACAAGCTTTGGGAAGATCTATATATCGAGCACATCAAGGAGCTCGATATGGTGATCAAGAAGTATCCTGAGGGCGAGATCAATGAATTCGATTCTCTTGATGAGCTGCGTGCCTTTGATCCGCATTTTATCGAAAACGTTGACTCCGATATTTTCGATAACATCGAGCAAGTGCTCGGCTGCTCCAAATCAGAGATCCACGACGTCTATCCCCTTAAACAAGGTCTTACGAACCTATCGTGCCACTTTAGAACCAATGATGGAGAGTACGTTTACCGCCATCCGGGAGTCGGGACCGAACTGCTTATTAACAGAAATGGAGAAGTAGCAGCACTAAAAAAGGCCAAGGAACTTGGCCTTGACGATACATTCATTCACGAGGACCCAAAGCGCGGTTGGAAAATATCGAAGTTTGTACCCAACGCAAAGCAGCCTGATCCGCATGATGCTGCCCAAATGAATCGAATGATGCAGATGTGTCGCTCGCTTCACGAGAGCGGTGCTGATGTCGAAACCGAATTTGATTTCTACCTCGAAGCAAAGCGCTACGAATCGCTTCTTCTGGAAAAAGGTCCCATCGACATTCCAGGCTACAGGGAAATGGCCGCCGAGATCGATGAATTGGAGCGCTTTGTTCAGGCCGATAATGCGCCAAAATGCCTTTGTCACAATGACTTCTTTTACCTCAACTTCCTTATCGATGAAAACGACAAGTACTATCTCATTGACTGGGAATATGCTGGCATGAGCGATTACGCGAACGATTTTGGAACGTGCAGTGTCTGCTGCGAGCTTTCCGAAGATGAAGTCGACCGCGCGCTTGATGCATATTTTGGACGCAAGGCAACAAACAACGAAGTTGCGCATAACTATGCGCACATTGCCCTTGCAGGATGGTGCTGGTACCTCTGGTCTCTTCTGAAAGAAGCCGAAGGTGACTTCGTGGGCGAATGGCTCTATATCTACTTCAATTACGGTGCCAAATACCTTAAAAAGGCACTGGAGATCTATCGAAAAGGTGAGTAACCATGCAATTCGGCTTTTTTAGCGGCCTTCTCTGGGGCCTCGATACGGTTATTCTTGGAATCGGTTTGGCGCTCGCACCCTATATTGGATCGGCGGAAGCGCTTGCATGTGCCTCCATTGCGGGGTCTTTTCTCCATGATGCCTTCTGTGCAATTTGGCTCTTTGGGTACATGGGAGTTCGAGGCAGATTAAAAGACACGCTCGCTGCACTTAAAACTCGTTCGGGCAAGGTCGTCATTGCCGGCGCTCTGCTTGGTGGGCCTATCGGAATGACCGGATACGTATTGGCGATTAATAATATCGGAGCAGCCTACACGGCAATTATCTCCGCCTTCTATCCCGCAGTCGGAGCATTCCTTTCGTTCGTGCTGCTGAAGGAGAAAATGGGCAAAGGTCAGATTCTTTCCCTTCTTGTTGCTCTTTGCGGCGTAATGACGATGGGCTATCTATCGGCAGGATCGAGCGAGATTGCAAATGCCCCTCTCGGCTTACTCGGCGCGGTTCTTGCCGTTATTGGATGGGGATCCGAAGCGGTGTTGTGCGCATGGGGAATGAAAGATGATGCTGTTGATGACGAAACGGCTTTGCAAATCCGTGAAACTACAAGTGCGCTTGTTTATGGAGTGCTCGTGCTCCCCCTCTTCGGAGCATGGCATTTCACGCTGGGTGCTATCCCGAGCATACCCACATTGATTATTGCACTCGCCGGACTCGCAGGAACTGCATCCTATCTGTTTTATTACAAGGGCATTGCGGCAATCGGAGCAGCGCGTGCGATGGCTTTGAATATCTCCTATTCGGCATGGTCGGTGGTCTTTGGCCTGATCTTGCTTGGAACAATTCCCGACATGGCTTCCGTAATCTGCTGCATTGTAATTGTATGCGGAACAGTTTTGGCAGCCAGTAACTGGGACGAACTATTTGGACGTAATAAGACGGCGTAGCTTGATTAACAATGCAGTAAAAAAGGGAGAGCTCGTCGAGCTCTCCTTTTTTTAGCATTATGGCTATTCAATTACCACGGCCTGGCTATCCATCTGTTGCCACGTGCCGAAGAACACCTGGGCATTTCGCGTAACATTGCCGTTAATCGAATCCGAAAGAAAGACAATTCCCCGCTCGTCATCATAGCCTTTAAGGACTACGGCATGATTACCGCCCCACAGACCATAGGAATGCCCGTTATACCAACGAGCAGCATAGCGGCCTCCTGGCCAACTTCCCCACTCGGTATTCCACATCTCAACAGGTTGACCACAGGTCAGTCTGTTCTTAATGGAAGAAATTGACGAGAAAGAGACGTCTTTTGCCTGCTTGCCACTTCCAGCAGCACGCAGAAAATTATTTCCAGCAATAGTAATCGCAGGGGCGACGCATCCCATGAGACCCCCGCTGCTACGCCTCGGGTTGCCATCAAAAGCGGTAACAAAGTTGCCGTTGCTTCCCTTGGGCAAGTAATAATCCGCAATAATCGTCTTACCTAAACCGAAACCATAGTAGTTAAGCAAGTTTGTAAGGGCAACCGACTCACAGCCAGTAGGAAGTTCAGGGTACTGCGAATAGCACGGGACATCGACCCAAGCGCCAACCATTGCGCCGGATGAACTGAACTTGTAGTCAGTAGAGCCGATCCAATACCAACCGTTGCTCAACATTACTCCCCCACGTGCGACATCAAGGTAATACCATGTGCCCCCAAGGGAAAGCCATCCCGTTTTCATTGTGCCGGAAGCGGAATCTAGCCAGTACCAGTTACCGCCATCGTTAAGCCAGCCGGTCGCCATTCGACCATCCGAGTTAAAGTAATACCAAGACCCAGCTATTTGCTGCCATCCAGTCAGAATTACCCCATTAGCAGAACAATAATATCGAGAACCCTGACTCTCAATCCAGCCCGTTTTAACATTCCCGTCATCGTCAATCAGCTGGATTCCCGAATCGGTCATGATACCTTTAAGGTCAATTGCACCGCTGGATGAAGAATGATACATCCAGGACCCATCACCGTTTGACCAGCAATTAACCATCATCTTGCCGGAACTATTAAATATGTATTCACCTGATCCAATAGTTTGAACACCCGTAGCCATGATGTGCGTCGAGGGGTCGAGCCAGTACCAGGTGCCGCTTAGGTTGAGCCAACCGGAGGCGAGGGCGCCGGAGCCTGTCGCGTAGTACCAGGTACCGCCGTCGAGCACCCAGCCGGTCGCCATGGCGCCGGAGGCGTTGAACCAGTACGCGGCGTCGTTGCACACATGGAGGCCCGTCGCCATGGCACCGTCCGCCTCGGGATCGAGCCAGTACCAGGAACCGCCGGTGTAAAGCCAGCCGGTCGAGGCGATACCGTCAGAGAACCAGTACCAGGAGCCGTCGACGAGGCCCCAGCCGTTAAGGGAGCCGCAGCTGCCGAAGTAGCGGCGGACGCCCTGCGCGTCCGTCTGGTAGCCCGTCAGCATGGCCCCCGTCCGGGCATCGAAGCAGTAGGGCACGCCGCCGACGGATACGGGGCCGCGCGCCAGCGCGCCGGACCCCGTCGCGTAGTACCAAGTACCCCCGTCGAGGACCCACCCGGTCGCCATCGCGCCGGAGGAGCTGAACCAGTACATGGAGCCGCCGCACTCGTGCAGGCCCGTCGCCATGGCGTGCGTCGAAGGGTCGAGCCAGTACCAGGAGCCGCTTAGGTTGAGCCAGCCGGAGGCGAGGGCGCCGGAGCCAGTCGCGTAGTACCAGGCACCCCCGTCGAGGACCCATCCGGTCGCCATCGCGCCGGAGGCGTTGAACCAGTACGCTGAGCCGTTGCATGCGTGAAGGCCCGTCACCATGGCGCCGCCCGCCTCGTGATCGAGCCAGTACCAGGAACCTCCGGCGTTAAGCCAGCCGGAACGCAATGCAACAGGATTGGTCGAATCCGCGTAAAACCACTTACCGTCAACCGAATTCCAGCCCTGCTTCCATTTAATGGATCCTTGAGCAGCGACCCCCTCGATCGAATCGGATGAAATGGCGGCCGAAGAGAAGGCTTGCCGTTCGGAAATAGAAGGCTCGGAAGAGTCTACAGAAACCTCATTCTCGGCACCAGCCACACTTGGACCAGTGAGTAATATCGCGGACAGAACAAATAGAGTTAATATTGTCAGCTTATTTCTTACCATGCACGGCCCCCAGAGCATACCAATCGTACATAAACATAGTCTACAAATGGACTAGCTCGCGCAATATGTAATTAGAAAAAAGCAATTAAAGAAGAGCTGTTAGCCGAGCCAAACGCCGTTACTCGAAAAAGAATACTGTGACCCGTTGATTTGTTGAGTGCCAGTGACCATCGCGTGAGTCGATGGATCCAGCCAGTACCACGCACCGCCGACGTAGGCCCATCCCGAAGCGAGGGCGCCGGAGCCAGTCGCGTAGTACCAGGTGCCGCCGTCGAGGACCCAGCCGGTCGCCATCGCGCCGGAGGAGTTGAACCAGTACAGGGAGCCGCCGTACTCGTGCAGGCCCGTCGCCATGGCGTGCGTCGAGGGGTCGAGCCAGTACCAGGTGCCGCTTAGGTTGAGCCAACCGGAGGCGAGGGCGCCGGAGCCTGTCGCGTAGTACCAGGTACCGCCGTCGAGCACCCAGCCGGTCGCCATGGCGCCGGAGGCGTTGAACCAGTACGCGGCGTCGTTGCACACATGGAGGCCCGTCGCCATGGCACCGTCCGCCTCGGGATCGAGCCAGTACCAGGAACCGCCGGTGTAAAGCCAGCCGGTCGAGGCGATACCGTCAGAGAACCAGTACCAGGAGCCGTCGACGAGGCCCCAGCCGTTAAGGGAGCCGCAGCTGCCGAAGTAGCGGCGGACGCCCTGCGCGTCCGTCTGGTAGCCCGTCAGCATGGCCCCCGTCCGGGCATCGAAGCAGTAGGGCACGCCGCCGACGGATACGGGGCCGCGCGCCAGCGCGCCGGACCCCGTCGCGTAGTACCAAGTACCCCCGTCGAGGACCCACCCGGTCGCCATCGCGCCGGAGGAGCTGAACCAGTACATGGAGCCGCCGCACTCGTGCAGGCCGGTGGCCATGGCACCGCCCGCGTCGGGCTCGAGCCAGTACCACGTGCCGCCCTGAAACAACCATCCGGCATACGCCTTACCGTTGGAGGCTGCATAATACCAGGTGCTGTCAATTAGTTGCCAATGATAAAGAGAGACGTCAACATATGCGTAGTTCATATCAACGTTGCCGTTGATTCCAGGGACTTTTCCATTGCTCTTATACTGCCAAAAACTGTAATTACCGGTATAGTCACATTGCGAGTTATATTGAGCAATCCAATGATCCCAAGAACCACTCTTAAATACAGAGTCAGTCAAAATGTTGTTAAACCAATTTAAATTTGCATAAATACCAGGCTCATATCCTGCGGCAGAAATCCTATTACAAAAAACCTGCGCCCTCGATGCAATTCCGGTTTGACGTCCATTTGCAATTATCGAGCTATCCTCAAGATCGTAATACACCGGCAATCTTGGATTATGCCCAGAAAGGCAATTGATCACCATTGATGCCTCATCAGCTGCCTGCTGATTATCAAAAGCATATGAATAGATATAGACGCCGTAGGGAATTCCGAGTCGCTCGCACTCAGAAATATTTCGATTAAATTGATAGTCAACTCGACCGCCGAAGGACGGAGCGCCAAATCCAACGCGCAGAATAGCGAAATCGATGCCAGAAGCTTTAACTGCATCCCAGTCAATTCGTCCTTGATGCTCGCTGACATCGATGCCCTGCGCTGCAGCCCCATCAGGAAGAATGTCCATTGACAATAAGGCTATTCCACCTTCTTCGGAAAAAGCATCCTCATCGACCAATTGTCCATCCTCATAACGCCAAGAATTCTCGACTGGGAACTGAGCAGCTTCCGCATTTGACGGGAATAGAAGCATTGAATTGGGCGTTAGCATCAGCAACGTTAATGCCAGTAGGAACATTTTAATATGTTTCACCATGTCAACTCTACTTTCGAGTAAATCATTGTTAGCCTACAGCATATATCAAGTATGTTCCCATGGGTTACCAAATGGTCTTGGTCAAAATAACGTGAAAGCAATCCACGCGCTTCGTTGTCTATACACACTTACTCATAGACAACGCTTATGCTAGTACTATTATCGGGGCACCTGAAGTAACTAAGGAAAGCAAATATATGACAAAGCCAAAACAACGTGTATACGGCATCGATATTGCTCGACTGACCTCAATGTTTATGGTTGTGCTGCTACACAACCTTGGACGAGGGGGAGTCCTTGACTGGACGCTAGATTCCATTAGAGACTTAGCATATATGGCAATTGAGAATTATGCGATTGTCGCTGTAAACGTATTTGCATTAATGTCAGGTTATTTATCCGCCGGCAGACCGATTAAGGGACGTTCCATTTTCTCGATTTGGGCAACAGCATGTTTTTGGTCCACAGCATCCGCACTAACGGGATTCGCGCTTGGACAAATCAGTAAAATCGAATTGTTTGCTTCGCCATTTCCGGTTTCCACTGCAGAATATTGGTATCTAAATAGCTTTCTTCTTCTGCAGCTAATGGTGCCATTCCTTAATTGCGCAATCGAATCATTGACATCATTTCAGTTGGGCTTAACATCTTCAGCGTTGCTAATTGCCTCAACTCTATTTGAATCAACAGGGTTAAATGAAGGCTATTCTACGATGTGGCTTGCCGTACTCTGGCTTGCCGGTGCATCGATTAAAAGAAATAAAGAAACTATAGACAAGGTCGTGAGTACAAAACGGCTGTTCTTTGTATATTTATTGCTGCCACTTGTCGTTTTATATCACCAGTGGAACGACGTTCATGTGCTACAGATGAATCCCCTTCGATGGCTCGCCTATTCCAACCCCTACGTTGCAACGAGTTCTATTTGTCTCTTCATCCTCGCAACAAGAATTAACGTCAGTTCAGAAAAACTGCAACAGCTACTAAAGCAAGCTTCACCGTTGGCCTTTGCAGTCTACACAATAGATAATAGCAATTGGTTTTACAGCATCTGGCTCAACGGAAGACTCAGCTGGCTGCTAGACAGAACCACTTTAATTGGTGTGCCCCTTCTGATATTAATAAGCCTTGCCTTTTTCGTGGCCTTTTTAACTCTTGAGCTATTTCGAAAAAAGGCAGTGAGCCTGTTCAGCTCCGTAAAGCCTAATTGATCTAGCAGGTAGTGTCGAGAAAGTTGGTGTAGTGCCCGATCCGAAGCGAGTCGGCCCGGCGTCCCAGAATCTGGAATACGGTTGATATCCTATGCCGCCTCGACCCTGTCCGCAAGCTCGAGGCCGGACTCGAGCATCTTCCTTGCCTCCGCCTCGAGCCGCGCCCAATCGACGGGACCGTCGGTCCCCCGGGTGCGACCGTCGTCGTAGAGCTCGTTCATCCTCGCCTCCGAGAAGTACCTGGACTCCTGCCATATCTCGTCCTGCTCGCACATGACCGCGCCCGCGAGCCGCA
>NZ_JBQKHK010000002.1:0-196350 GCF_052118305.1 Collinsella sp. LCP21S3_D3 | reverse complement strand
CTCGAAGAGCCCGATCGCCGCCTTCCTGGCCTCGATGTCGTGCTTCACCCTCAAGTCGACACGCATAAAAAGCCTCCCATTTCTCATGTCCAAGAAATGGGAGGCAGTTCAGTGCGCAGCAGGGGTTCTTTCATGTCCGAGGACGTCCGCGAAGGTTAGCCCTCAGATCCTGCGGTGGGAGACCTAGGCCTCGTTGTACACCGTCTTAAGCTTCAGCAGGTGAGCGTAGCGGTCCATAGCGGCCTGCTCGTTCTCCTTGAAGAGCTCCTCGGCGCGCTCGGGGAAGGAGCGCGTCAGCGAAGCGTAACGGGCCTCGTTCATCAGGAACTCCTGATAGCCGCCCGCGGGCTCCTTGGAATCGAGCGAGAACTTCTTGCCGGCAGCAGCCTCGGGGTTGAAGCGGAAGAGGTTCCAGTAACCGCACTCGACAGCCTTCTTCATCTCGGCCTGGCAGTTCTGCATGCCGCCCTTCTTGATGGAGTGCATCTCGCAGGGGCTGTAGCCGATGATGAGGGACGGGCCGTCGTAGGCCTCGGCCTCGTGGATGGCCTTGAGAGTCTGAGCCGGGTTGGCGCCCATGGCGACCTGCGCCACGTAGACGTAACCATAGCTCATAGCGATCTCGGCCAGAGACTTCTTCTTGGTCACCTTGCCGGCAGCGGCGAACTGAGCAACCTGGCCCAGGTTCGAAGCCTTGGAGGCCTGACCGCCGGTGTTGGAGTAGACCTCGGTGTCGAAGACGAAGACGTTGACGTTGTGGCCAGAAGCCAGGACGTGGTCCAGACCACCGAAGCCGATGTCGTAGGCCCAACCGTCGCCACCGAAGATCCAGAAGGACTTCTTGGTGAGGTAAGCCTTGTCGGCGAGGATCGCCTTGGAAGCGTCGCAGCCGCACTTCTCGAGCTCGGCAACGTAGGCGGCAGCAGCAGTCTTGGAGGCCTCGACGTCGTTGACGGAGTCGATCCAAGCCTGACCGGCGGCCTTGAGCTCGTCGGACGGACCGTCAGCGGCGATGAGCTCCTGGGTGGCGGCGATCAGCTTATTCTGGACGGCCTCGTAACCGATGGCCATGCCCAGACCGTGCTCAGCATTGTCCTCGAACAGGGAGTTGTTCCACGCCGGGCCGTGACCGTCCTTGTCCTTGCAGTAAGGAGCGGTGGCAGCGGGGTTGCCCCAAATGGAGGAGCAGCCGGTGGCGTTGGAGATGAACATGCGGTCGCCGGCGACCTGGGTCACCAGACGTGCATAAGCGGTCTCGGCGCAGCCGGCGCAGGAGCCGGAGAACTCCAGGTAGGGCTGCTTAAACTGGCTGCCCTTGACGTTGGCCGCGATGAGCTCCTTCTTCTCGGAGACGTTCTTGACCATGTAGTCCCAAACGGGCTGCTGATCCATCTCCTGCTCGGTGGGAGCCATCTCGAGGGCGCCCTTGGGGCAGACCTTGACGCAGTTGGTGCAGCCCATGCAGTCGAGCGGGGACACGGCCATGGTGAACTTCATGCCCTTGGCCTTGGGACCCATGGCGTCGAGCGTACGGGTAGCCTCGGGCGCGGCGGCAGCCTCGTCCTCGGTCATCGCGAACGGACGGATGGTGGCATGCGGGCACACATAGGCGCACTGGTTGCACTGGATGCACTTGGTCTCGTCCCAGTGAGGAACGACCACGGCGACGCCGCGCTTCTCGTATGCGGAGGCGCCCAGCTCAAACTGACCGTCGGCACAATCGACAAAGGCAGAAACGGGCAGGCTGTCGCCATCCATGCGATCGATGGGCTCGAGCAGGTTCTTGACCTGCTGGGCGATAGCGGACTTGGTCTCCTCGGAAAGCTCGACAGGAGCGGCGTCCTCGGCGGTAGCCCAGTCGGCCGGAACCTCGAACTTACGGAAGGCGGTAGCGCCGGCATCGATGGCCTTGTGGTTGGCGTCGACGATGGCCTGGCCCTTCTTCATGTAGGACTTGGTAGCCGCGTCCTTCATGTACTGCAGGGCGTCCTCGGCGGGCAGGACCTTGGCCAGCGCGAAGAAGGCGGACTGGAGTACCGTGTTGGTGCGCTTGCCCATGCCAACCTTGGCGGCCAGGTCGATAGCGTCGATCAGGTAGACGTTGACGTTGTTGTTCGCGATGTAGCGCTTGGCCACGGCGGGCATGTGCTCGGCGAACTCCTCATCGCTCCACTGGCAGTTGACCAGGAAGGTGCCGCCCGGCTTGACGTCGCGGACCATCTTGAAGCCCTTGACGATGTAGCTGGGGTTGTGGCAAGCGACAAAGTCGGCCTTGGTCACGTAGTACGGCGAGCGGATCGGGGAATCACCAAAGCGCAGATGCGAGACGGTGACGCCGCCGGTCTTCTTGGAGTCGTACTGGAAGTAGGCCTGGACGTACTTGTCGGTGTGGTCGCCGATGATCTTGATCGAGTTCTTGTTGGCGCCGACGGTACCGTCGCCACCCAGACCCCAGAACTTGCACTCGATGGTTCCGGGAGCTGCGGTGTTGGGCGCATCCTCGGCCTCGGGCAGGCTCAGGTTGGTCACGTCATCGACAATGCCGATGGTGAACTCGCGCTTGGGCTCGTCCTTCTTGAGCTCCTCGAAGACGGCAAACGCGGACGCGGGAGGCGTGTCCTTGCTGCCCAGGCCGTAACGGCCGCCGACGACCTTGATACCCGTCTTGCCGGCCTCGTAGAGAGCGGAGACGACGTCCTGGTAGAGCGGCTCGCCGATGGAACCCGGCTCCTTGGTGCGGTCCATGACGGCGATCTTCTGGACGGTCTCGGGGAGAACGTCCACGAAGTGCTTGATGGAGAACGGACGGAACAGGCGAACCTTGACCAGGCCGACCTTCTCACCGTGAGCGTTGAGGTAGTCGATGACTTCCTCGAGCACGTCGCAGAAGGAGCCCATGCACACGACGACGCGATCGGCATCGGGAGCGCCGTAGTAGTTGAACAGGCCGTAATCGGTGCCGAGCTTCTCGTTGATCTTCTTCATGTAGCCCTCGACGACGGCAGGGAGCTCGTCGTAGACCTTGTTGCAGGCCTCGCGGTTCTGGAAGAAGATGTCGCCGTTCTCATGGCTGCCGCGGGTGTGCGGGTGCTCAGGGTTGAGCGCGTGGTCGCGGAAAGCCTGGACGGCGTCCATGTCGCACATCTCGGCAAGATCCTTGTAGTCCCACATGGCGACCTTCTGGATCTCGTGGCTGGTGCGGAAGCCGTCGAAGAAGTTGAGGAACGGGGTCTTACCCTCGATGGCGGCAAGGTGAGCCACCGGCGAGAGGTCCATGACCTCCTGGACGTTGCCCTCGGCGAGCATGGCGAAACCGGTCTGGCGGCAGGCCATGACGTCGGAGTGATCGCCAAAGATGTTCAGGGCGTGGGAAGCGACGCAACGCGCGGAGACGTGGAAGACGCCCGGGAGCTGCTCGCCCGCGATCTTGTACATGTTCGGGATCATCAGGAGCAGGCCCTGAGAAGCCGTGTAGGTGGTGGTCAGAGCACCGGCACCCAGCGAACCGTGAACGGTACCGGCTGCACCCGCCTCGGACTCCATCTCGACGACCTTGACCGGGGTGCCAAAGATGTTCTTGCGACCCTGGGCCGCCCACTGGTCGACATGGTCGGCCATCGGGCTGGACGGCGTAATGGGATAAATTCCCGCTACCTCGGTGTACGCATACGAAACATATGCGGCCGCCTCGTTGCCGTCCATAGACTTAAACTTACGCGCCATATACCCCTCTCCTCTCATATAGGTATACAGGCCCCGGCGATTACCGGGATGTTGGCGTGATGGGATTTTCGCTGTTGCTTCCAGTCATCTGACAGGCGGACTCAGCAGCAGGTACATGGCGTGGAGAGAAGGCATGCCGAGGCGAGGAGGGCTGCACGCGCCCCACAGGCCCAGCTACCCGTCTTGCACATGATCGAGCGCCGCAAAGGCCGCATGCCGGATGCTCCCGGGCACGCCCCGGTGATGGGAAGCGCCCGCAACGGAAATCCGCATGCGGGTTTATTGTACCCCGCCGTCAAGTGTAATTTCGACAAATATAGGCGGGCGGTAAAGGTTTACCCCGAGCGACCATCAAGGGCAAAAATAATCCTTCCGTCACCGAGGGACCAAATGGCAGTTGCGGTGAAATAGGGACTGTTTTTGCCGGCCGTAGCCTTAAACAGTCCCTATTTCACCGCAACTTATTTGGGAGATGAGTCAGAGGGCGCCGAGGAGGATGGCGTAGGTTGTGGATTCTCCGAGCCTGAGCTCGTCACCGGGGTTCAGCTGAGCGGAGCGGCCGGGCTCGACCTGGGTGCAGACGTTCGTCGCGCCGTTTACCACCACAGTTCCGTTGGTGGACGACAGGTCCTCGACGTACCAGACATTTTGGTCATCGCACCACACGTGGGCATGGCGAGCCGAAACGTCATCGCCCACATCGGTGATATCGCCCTCCCCCGTCGCCAGCGCGCCGATCTCGACGCCCTCCTCACTCGGCTGAATCCAGCGCGGGGCGCTCACCACGTAGCCGTTTTGCACGCGCAGCAGTCCCAACGGGTGCGCAGGCGCCGCCTCGTGCTCGCCCGTGACCGTCGAGGTGCTCAGCGAGCGCGGCGTCGACGTGGCGCCGCCACAGGTCGCATGAGCGTAGTCGAGGGCATAGGTCACCGACGAGCGGACATCTGCCGAGCAGCCCACGGCGACAAACAGCACCAGGATGGCCTCGGCGCGCTCGGCGGGCATGAGCTCAGCCGCCTGCGACAGGCGCTCGAGCGCATTGCGATAGAGATTCGTGTCCTGATGGCATTCCTCGAGTGCCCGCACCATGGGCTCGCCAGCGGGGCCGCACACCATGTTGGTCACGGCCGCGGCGTCCATGGGATTGCGGCGGCGCAGGGCCAGCTGCGACATAATGCGCGCGGCCGAGGTGCCGTAATCGGCAAAATAACGTTCCTGCAGCGTGCCGACCGGCGCGCGCACGATAAAGCGCGAAACCCAAGAGCGATCGGCAGCACGGCTCTGCGGACTACGGCCGTCGACGAGCGGGCGGCTCGAGAGCACCAGGCCGCACAGTTCGATATGGCTCAGGTGCGCTGCGCGCTTAAAGATGTCAAACATTGCCCCGCACGGGGTGAGCTCAGCTTGAGAAGCCATGGCTTAGCCCTCCTTGGTCGCAGAGATAGTGTCGGATACTTCGGCCGGCCCGCCAAAGGCGCGAGCAGCCGCGGCTCCGCCGGCAAGCGGCGTCGCCATGGAAATTTTCGCACGTCGCGCTGACACGACGGGAAGCTCAAAGGCAAACCCCATCGCCAGCAAAAACCACGTGAGCGCATAGGTTGCAATTAAGGCGGCAACGAAGCCGCTCGCTACGGCGCGTTGGGAAAACACGGTGCATGCAACCGCGATCAGCACCGGAACCTCGCAGGCAGAAAGCGCCAGTACGCCTTGCAGGAACCCCGTGCGACGATCGTGTGCCATGGCGCCGGCAGCGATGCCCACCATGCTCGGCGGTGCCAACGCCAGTGCGGCGATAATGGCCGGCAGCTTCCCGGACCACATAAGCGGTCCTACGACGAGCGTCACATGGGCGCCCGACGCCAACAGCGCAGCTGATACCACGACCACAGCCCAAAGCACGCCGCATACCGCCGTCGCACCAACCATCGCCGCACGCCGGGCCGTGTGCCCCGATACCTCCATCGGGCACGGCATGAGCGGCTCGGCGCGAAGCGAGCGGGCGACATTTTGCGCATAGTGGTCGCAAAATGCCGAGAGCGCCGCCTCCACCGCAGCCGGCTCGGGACGATCTTCCTGATGGCAGGACAGGCAGGCCATGACCACGTCGAACAACTGGGCATCGACAAACGCCAGCGCATCGCGCAGATCCTCGGAATTTGGATCGAGTCCGAGCTGCTGAGCCTGTTCGGCCGCGGCAAGTGCCACATCGGGCTCGCGTCGCAGCAGTTGCGTCAAGTCGCAGCCGGGCGCGTGGGCGCCAACGGGATAATCGGGCAGCGTATCCATCTTGAGGCGATAAGGGCTGGCGATATCGCACGTCTTTTTGCGCGAGCCCGAAGTACCCGACGCACCCGGCGCCACTTCGTACGGCGCGACACCGGCGATGAGCTCGTAGACCGTACTCGCCGCTGCATACACATCGATTGCCGGCGACATGCGAAGCATGCGCAGGTCGGGGATATCGTCGGTGAGCATCTCGGGCGGGGCGTAGGCCACCGTCGCGCGGCGCAACGTGGCATAGCGCTCGGTAAACGACGCCTTGCCGCCGGTGCCGGCCACCGCAGAGGCGGGCTCGAGCGCCAGCGAAGAGCCAAAGTCGATCAAGCACAGGTCGAAGGTGCCTTCGGCAAGCTGTCGGTCGAGCGGCAGGCGCGCCGTGCGCACCATAATATTAGCGGGCGAGATATCGCGATGGACGAACCCCTCGCCTACCAAGCTCATGCGGCAGAGCAGATCGAACAGGTCGCGACCCAGGCGCGCCGCCACGAGCGGCGACAGACGCCCGGCCTCGTCCACGGCAAGGCGCGAGCGCAGGCGAGCGAGCGTCTCGCCCTCGACCCACTCCATGACAATCGCGGGCACGCCGTCAACCTCGCCCCATCCATACAGGCGGGGAAAGCCTCTAAGGCCCGAAAGGGCGCGATGGCATTCGTATTCCTCGCGAAACGCCGCCTTGAACTTGGTGACCAGCGCCTCGTGGGCGACATCGTCATCAAATTCGTCGCGCGTTGGCAAGATGAGCTGCTTGAGTGCCACGGCCTCGCCCTGCGCGTTGACGGCACGCGTCACACGGCCGATACCGCCGCGGCGCATGGTGGCGTCATCGGCAAACAGCATCGTAAAACGGCGCAGGTAGGCGGGAAGCTCGTCCGGGCCCAGCGCAATGGCGGGCTCAAACCCTCCAACGCGCGCCAGGCGCAGGCCCACCATAGGGTCACGGCTGAGCGACTGGGTTGCCACAGAAGCAAGGCTATTCGTCATAGGGCGATCGCCGCCACTTTGGTATTGAAGTTGTTGAGCGCGACGTCGTCATCGCCATAATGCCCCACCCATTGGCACAGATTGGTGTAGCAACCCCATAGGTTGGCGTATTGCTGATACCACTTTGACTTGGGAGAAAACGTTTGCCGGCCAAACTCGGCACGGATGACAAACATATCGTTGGTCAGGCTATCGCACGGTCCGGTATCGCCCGTAGCGTTATAGGTCGAAACCACGCTGTTGGCGCGGGCGACATAGCCATCGAGCATGTTGTATTTGGTCACGAGCCAGCTGTGAATACTCTCCTCCTCGGCAGCCGAGAGACCACCCGAGCCCGTGTCGCCGCCGGCACCGCCGTCCGTCGAGCCATCACTCGAAGATCCACCGCCAGAGGCGGAGCCCGAACCGGAACCGCCGCCCGACGAATCGGAGCTGGAGCCAGACGAACCCGAACCGCCGGGCTGGCCTGCCTGTTGGGCGTCCTGCCCCTTCTGCTGCTCGGCCTTATTGACGACAGAAGCCACACTGTTGTTGGAAAGCTTCGTAATGACCTTGGTGTTGGTGAGCACGATGGTCTTGCCGTTTGCCAGCGTAACCTCGTTGTCCGATGTTTCTGGACTGTCCGCATCGTCGCCACCGAACACAACATGCGAGACCACGCTCGCCCACGCATATCCGGTTGTCGTTCCCAAGTCGCTTTTGGCCTTGCGCCCAATATGCAGCTCGCGCTCAGCATGCGCCTGTACCATGGACGGCACCGTCATGCCATAAGCCGAAACACCGGCTATGACCAGCACGAGCGAGCAAGACAGCAGCACGTACGCCCGAGGCGCCAGGCCCAGCCGGCGTCGAATGCGCACCGCGGCGCCATGCTTTGTCTGAGTGCTAGCGGGCCGCATGCGTTCTCCTCCAACAAAAACACGCCGCTTAAAAGCGGCGCATTCTTTCATATCCACATTTGAGTGTATCAGCGAACCCAAAAGGTTGTGCAACGAATGGGCAAATACGAGGTGCGAGTGGACCCATCCACGCGATAAGCGGATGAAAAGCAGGTTTGTTGTACAACAAATGCATGAACGCGTGCCCAATTATGAGCGCCCCGTGCGGCAGGCCGACGGGACATGCCGCGGAGCTGACGCCGCCTAGATCGCACGACGGGCCTCGATAGCACGGCCGAGCGTAAGCTCGTCAGCATACTCCAGGTCGCCTCCCACGGGCAGGCCGCTCGCCAGACGCGACACCTCGACGCCCAGAGGCTTGATGGTGCGGGCAAGGTAGCTCGCCGTGGTCTCGCCCTCAATGTTGGGGTTGGTGGCGATAATGACCTCGTGGATGTCCTCGTGGCCCAAGCGCGCCAGCAACTCGCGGATGTGCAGCTGCTCGGGGCCGATCTTGTCCATGGGGCTGATCACGCCGCCCAGCACGTGGTAGAGGCCGTGGTAGCTGCCCGTGCGCTCAATCGCCTGGACATCGCGCGGCTCACCCACCACGCAGATGCGGGTGGTGTCGCGCATCGAGTCTTGGCAGATGGAGCACTCGTCAGCGGTGGCGTAATTAAAGCAGCGGCTGCAAAAATGCACTTCCTGCTTAACCTCTAGAATGGCCTCGGCCAGGCGGCGCGCCTCCTCGGCGTCGGCCTCGAGCAGGTAGTAGGCGATGCGCTGGGCCGATTTGGGGCCAATGCCCGGCAGACGGCCCAGCTCATCGAGCAGTTTTTGCAGACTATGGTTGGCACTCATATATGTGCGCGTCTTAGAACGGCATGCCCGGGATGTTGAGGCCGCCGGCGATGGCGCCCATCTGCTTGTTGGCGAGCTCGTTGACGCCGCGGACGGCCTCGTTGACGGCAGCCATAATCATGTCCTGCAGCATATCGACGTCCTCGGGATCGAGCGCATCGGGGTCGATGGTGAGGTTGACGAGCTCCATCTCGCCGTTAACGGTCACCTTGACCATGCCGCCGCCGGCAGAAGCGTCGACGGTCTGGGACTTGAGGTTCTCCTGCGCGGCGGCAAGCTGCTCCTGCATCTTGCGGGCCTGCTTCATCATCTGCTGCATGTTCATACCGGCCATGATGGCTCCTTTACGTGTGGTCGCGCGACAAGCTGCAAGGGCAGCCGGGCACGGCGGGACTTTCAAACTCAAAAATCGTACCACGGCGCGGGGCATACGAGCGGGGCGGTCGCGCTAACTCAGTCGATGTACATGTCCTCTAGCGTGACGCGCCGCCCAAGACTATGCAAGGTCGAATTATGCAAGGTCGCACAACTCGGCGTATATACCCGCCCGCATAGTTACTCCACCGGCTTGAAGATGGTGGACTGGCCAAAGACACTACGTATGAGGGCTTTGGCCTCGTCCTCGGTCTGCGGGATGCCCGGGGCTGCGCCCTGGTGACCGAAAGGACTGCCAGCACCGGGGCTGGACTCCCAAGGGGCAGCGAGGGCGTCGTCACTTGCAGGAGCGGACGTCGCAGCCGCGGGAGCTGCGGCCGAAGCGGCAGGGCTGGGCGCAGGCGCCGCGGCAGGCACGTCGAACGGAGGAAGATCTTCTCCGCTCGCATCGCCGGCGAAGCCGCCGACCATGGCGTCGTCGTAGGGTACCTGCTCGGATTCCCATGGCGCAGCCTGCACAGACGGCTGAATCTTGGGAGCAGACGCGCACTCGGGCGCTCGGGGCGCGGGCTCGGTCGGGAGCTTGCCCGTGGCAGGAGCACCGGCAGGGTTGTCGGAGCGCAGCCAGGGGGCCTTGGCCAGGTCGGATGACTTGGGTGCAGGCGCGGCAGCGGGCTTGGACGCGGGGATCGGAGCAGCCGGTTTGGGCACGGCGGGTTCAGTCACCGACGGGATCGGTGCCGCTACCGGTGCCGCTTTTGGCTGCGTCGCGCTGGCGCTCGAGGATGCAGGGGCCGCCGAGGACACGGGTTGCGGGTCCGCAGATGCCGCAGCCCGTACAGATGGAGAATGCTCCTCATGTTGAGGAGCCGGCCTGACACCCCCATCCAGGACATAGTCGACGGTGCGACGACCGAAGACCGCACTGACTGTCGGCAAAAACACCGCCTGTGTATCAGCACGCCCGAGCATCTTGATAGCAAATGCCGTAGGGAACGAGACCGTGAGCTTAGAACCATCGTCTGCCGTAGCGCGAGCGTTCAACAGGAGTGCCGCATAAGAAGGTTGTTGGGCCTTGACGCGCTCGACGACCTCGACCCATTTGCGCTGGAGCTCGCCGGCATCCTCGACCGCAGGGGTCTCGGCGGCGCCGGCGGCAGCAACCTGAGCGGCAGTGTTGGGCTGGGGCTTAGGCGCCGGCGCAGCGGCAGGTACGGGAGCCGAAGCGGCGGTGGGCTGGGGCATCGGAGCCGGGGCAGGCCGAGGCGCAGGCGCCGCAGGCTTGGAAGCTGACACGGACGCAGGCTGCGTCGCCGGAGCGGCGGCGCCGCGATCCCAAGGCATGCCGCCCTGGCGCGCGGGCGTAGCAGTGGGAGCGGTGGATGCCACAGGGGCAGCAGCTCGGGCACCCGAGATCAGCGTCGGTTGTTGTGTCGCCACAGGTGCAGCCGCGACAGCCGCAGGCGCAGCACCAGCAGCAGCCACGCTCGCCGGCACCGCGGCGTTGGCGACCATGGCCTCCAAGCGTGCCACGCGCTCGGCCAGGGCCTCAATGGTCAGATCGGCCTCGGGACGTGCCAGGCGCGTGCAGGCGATCTCGAGCACCAGGCGCACGTCGCTCGCACCCCTCATCTCCAACGCGGCATCGTCGAGCACTGTCAGCACGCGGGCCAGACGGTCGGCCGGATGCCCGCCAAAGGCAGCGGCCTCGGCAGCAAGCGCCTCGGCCTGCTCGGCCCCGCCCTCAAACAGCTCGGCACGGGTACCGGCAACGCAGGCCACATACACGTCGCGCACGTGCGCCACCAGGTCGCGCGTCAGCTCAAGCAAGTCATTGCCCTCCTCGACCTGTGCGCGAATGAGCCCATAGAGTTCAGCAATATCACGCTCGGCGATGGCGCGGGCAAACTCGCCCAGGATCTGGTCCGAAACCTCGCCCAAAAGCGAGCGGGCATCGTCCGCATGCACGGCGCCGTTGCCAAAAACGCTCAGCTGCTCCAGCGTGGAAAGCGCGTCGCGCATGCCGCCCTTGGCATGGCGCGCCACGATGGCCAGCGCCTCGTCGTCGTAATCGAAGCCCTCCTGCTCGCACACGTAGGACAGGCGATGCTCGATATCCTCGTTGCCGATGCGGTGGAAATCGAAGCGCTGGCAGCGCGAGAGGATGGTCTCCAGAATCTTTTGCGGATCGGTGGTGCACAACACAAAGATCACGTGCGCCGGCGGCTCCTCGAGCGTCTTGAGCAGCGCGTTAAACGCCGCCGTCGTGAGCATATGGACCTCGTCGATGATATAGATCTTGTACTTGCCACGCACCGGGGCAAAGTTAACGGAGTTGATGATCTCCTCGCGCACATTGTCCACGCCCGTACGGCTTGCGGCATCGAGCTCGTAGACATCGGGGTGGTTGCCCTCGGCGATGAGCTCGCACTCTTCGCAAGTGCCGTCGGGCATGCAGCCGCTTGCGCCCTCGGCGCGCGCCGCCTCGGCATTGCGGCATAGCAGCGCCTTGGCCAGAATGCGCGCCATGGTGGTCTTGCCCGTGCCGCGCGGTCCGCAGAACAGGTACGCGTGGGACAGGCGTCCCTCGGTGATGGCGTGCTCGAGCGTCGAGACGATATGCTGCTGGCCCACCACGGAGTCGAAGGTGAGCGGGCGATACTTTCGGTACAACGATTCCATGGGTGCTCCCCCGGGTATACTGAGTTTTGTTGCCGCGACGGCCATGCGGTCGCACGGCATACTGCACTCATAATAACCCGTACGGCGAGCCCGCCGCGATAGGAGTCCAAAGAGCATGGCAGACGCAGAGAGCAACCTCGTTCCCTCCGAAGTAGCCGACCAGGTCGAGGTCGCGCTCGAGAAACAGGCAGCAGCCGACGACGGCATCCTGTACCTCAACGAGTATCAGTACGAAAACGACCTCGTCACCGACTTCGCCCGCTTGGTCGCCTCGCCCAGGCGTCGCGGCTCGCTGTATGTCGCCGCGGCAATTGCCGCGCTGCTCGGCATCGGCATGTTGGTGGCCGGCGGCAACTGGATCAAGTTTGGCGTCGTCCTGATCGTGTTCGGCGCCTTTTTGGCCTGGTGGAGCAAAAACCTGCACCACACGCTCGCCCGCGACTTTATCGACGCCGTCGAGGCCGACAAGTCCATGGGTGGCCGCTATCGCCGCGTCGCCGCCAACGAGGACGGCTTGATGGTTTGGGGCAAGAGCGGCAAGTCGCAGTTCTTCCCGTTTGAGAAGCTCGACCACGTACTCGACGGCGAGCGCATCTTTGTTGCCATGTTCGCAGACCAGGGCGTGACGATCCCCAAGGACACCTTTGTTCGCGGCGATGCCGAGCAGTTTGGCTCCTTCCTTAAGGCGCGCATCAACAAAAAGCTCCGCATCGAGACCAAGAAGAAGAAAATGAAGGCCGAGAAGGCTGCAGCCGAGGCCAAGCAGGGAGACAAGGCAAACAAGCCCCAGGACAACAAGGGCAAGCAGTGCAAGCAGAAGAAGGGCAAGAAGAAGCGCTAAGGCCAAGTCAGACAGGCAGCCTCGCATCCCGCTATCCTCCCCATGCACCAGAGCGTGCTACACTAGCAGCATCTATGCCACCGCGAATGGCTCGGCTCCGCGCCCGCCGCTCGCAAACGAACTTTAAACGCACGAGGGTTGGCCATGCCGCTTTTCTCGCAACATACCGCCCGGTTCTCGCCGGACGTCCCTTTGGAGGGCACCAGCTCTCGCGAGCTGCTCAAGCGGTACCAGCCGCTCGAGACGCTTGCGACCGGCGGTTTTGGCTCCATCGAGATTTGCCGCGACACGCACCTGCGCCGTCGCGTGGCCATTAAGCGCATCCCTCTTATCAACGGCTCCGGCATGCCCGCCAGCGACATCATGGATGTACTGCGCGAGGCACATACCGCCGCCATGCTTCAACATCCCAATATCGTGCAGGTTATCGACTTTACGCATGACACCGCCTATGCCTACCTGGTCATGGAGTATGTCGACGGCATGTCGCTGGCCGAGTTTTTGCATCGCGTGGACGGCCACTCGCTCACCTTTGACGAGGCAGCGACCATTGCCGACGCGTTGGGTCAGGCGCTCACCTTTGCCCATGCAAACGGCGTGCTTCATCTGGACATAAAGCCCGCCAATGTGCTCATTGACCACTCGGGCAATGTAAAGCTCACCGACTTTGGCATGGCGCGGCTGTCATCTGCCGGCGGCTTTGGCGGATCGCGCGGCGGCACCATCGGCTACATGCCGCCCGAACAGCTCGATATCGAGACCGGCACGGTCGACGAGCGCGCCGATGTCTTTGCCCTTGCCTGCGTGATCTACGAGGGCCTGTGCGGCAGCGCCCCCTTTATGGCGGCAACGCCTGCCGACTCGCTCGACCGCATCATCGGCGGCGCCACCTACCCCAGCGAGCTGATCCCGCACTTTCCCCCGGGGGCCGAGGCAGCGCTCATGAGCGCCCTCTCCCCTATGCCGCAAGACCGCCCCGATAGCATCGAGGCATTCTGCGACCAACTCCTTGCCGGCTTGGGGAGCGTGCGCGAAGGCCGTCGCAGCTTGGAGCAGATGGTAAGCGAGCTTTCGGACGACGAGCACGCAGCAGACGATATGGAGTCGCTGCCTTACGAGGATAACGCCATCGAGGTCGACCCCGCGCTTGGTTGGGCGGGCACGCGCTGGAGCTGCGCGCGCGATTACACCATGCGCGGTATCTCGGCACTAACGTGTGCAACCTTCAGCTTTTTGCTTATGCAGACAGCGGGCGTCGCGGCGCTTCCCGGGCTGGTCGCCGCGGCCATCGCTATTGGCGCGGCGGCAGGCTTGGCACCGCAGATCGGCTCGGCTATCTCGGCCGTGGGCTTTTTGGTGCTCATGGCCAACGCCACCATGCAGGCGCAGGGCATCCTGTCGATGCTGCCGGTCGCGGTCATTTTTGCCGCCGCCATGTCCGGATGGTGGATTGCCTGGGGACGCACCGAAGCGGCCGCGAGCGCGGCACTCACCTGCGCGCTTGCGCTAGGTTGTCTAACCGGCGACGCCATCCTTGCCGCCGGGGCCGCCGCGGGCTTCGCGGCGTTTTGGCTCGGCCCGGCAAGCGCCGCTGCCGCCACGGGTATAGGCGCGCTTTTTGCCCGCCTGGCCGCAGCTGCCCTCCCTACGGGAGGCGTGCTGGGGCTTGGCAATGTCGCCGCAGCGCTGGGCGACGCGTTCCTCTGGGCCGCCTTCGCACTGATCGCAGCAGCAGCCGCGGCAACGTCGCTGCTGCTCAATGCCCATGCCAAGCACGCCGAGCAGGGGTCAAACCTCGCCGCCATCGTCGCAATTGCCGTCGCCGGTATCGGCTCGGCCGTATCGTTTTGTCTTGCACACCATATGGAAATTGCCAGCCTTGCGGGCACGGTCGTCGCCAAGGCGGCGGTTGCGGGAATCCTATCCTCTATAATCGTTGGGATATGCCTGTATTTGCTCGGATACCAAAGAACCTATACGGAGAGTGATCTTTCGTGAACTTCCTGAACATCTTCGAGGACCACGTGGCCGGCATCTTCGGTGCCACCCGTGCCCCGTTCTCCTTTAAGAAGCTTGCCAAGCAGGCTGCTCGCGACATGGAGGATCAAACTCTGGTGATCAACGGCGTCAACACCGCGCCGGCGCTCTATACCATCCTGATCGCCACCGATGACGATCCCATGCTTGCCCCGTTCTATCCCGAGCTTTCGCGCGAGGTGCGCGAGTTTGTGAAGGCGCAGGCCGAAAAACGCCGCTACGTCTTTGTCGGCGAGCCCCTTGTTCGCTTTATGATCGACCCTCAGCTGCGCGCCGGCAAGTTCTCGGTCTTTGCCGAGAACGTCGACGCTCCCACGCTCGGCCGTCTGTACGAGGAAGAGCGCGCCTATCAAAATGGCCTGGGACAGAACAGCTCGGCCACAAGCCGTGCCGCAAGCGCCCCCCGCGCCGGTCAGCAGCAGTTTGCATCGCCGCAGCAACACCCGGCCGCCATGCCCCAGCAGCAGCCGACACCCCGCGCTGCCACTCCCGACCCGCTCGCTGTGGCCGACCCCTTTGCACCCAATGTCCCCGATCCCGCAGCCCCCATCCCTGTGCCGCAAACCGTCTCGCGCGACGCACTTGCCGGTATGGGCGGAGCGGCTGCCACTGGCGCCGCCGTGGGCCTTGGCGCTGCGACCAGCATCGCCTCCAACATGGCAAGCCCCCGCGCCCCGCAGCGTCCGCTCGCCCAACTCGTCGACGTCGTGAGCGGCGAGAGCCACAACATCACCTCCGCGCAGGTGACCATCGGTCGTGAGCGCTCGGTATCCGACATCGCCCTGCGCGACCCCAACGTGTCGCGCCGTCATGCCCAGCTCACCTTTACCGGCTCTGACTGGTCGATCGAGGACCTCAACTCCACCAACGGCACGCTCGTCAACAACCGCCGCATCACGCGCTGCCCGCTGCGCAACGGCGATCTGCTAACGTTTGGCCTGAGCACCTTTGAATTTAGGGGTTAATCGCTTATGAACATCGATATCGTCCTTTTTGCAGGCCGCATCGTACTGGTCGTCTTGCTTTATATCTTCTTGTTCGCCGTCATGAAGACCGGCGTGGGGCTCGTGCGCGGCCAGCGCCGCGACTCTGCCATCTGGACAATCGATGTGGACAAGGGCCCGCGCGGCATTCGCGGTATTCACGTGGATATGCTTGGCCCCGTCATCGTCGGTCGTTCGCCGTCATCTGACATCTGCATCAACGAGCCGTTTGTCTCTGCCTCGCATGCGCGTTTTTCGCTGCAGGGCCCGGCACTTATTATCGAGGACCTCAACTCGCTCAACGGCACCCTTGTTAACGGCCGCCAGCTGGTGGAGCCCGCAACGCTGCGCGAGGGCGACGAAGTCCAGATTGGCGACGTGGTCATGAAGGTGAACCGTCGATGATCGACGAGGAGAACAAGTCCGCAACCATGTCCGAGGCGCTGGCTGCCCCCGCGGCCGTGCCGGCTCATGCCGCCCCGGCGGGCCCTGCGCCCGTGGAGCCCGAGGACACCGTGTTCTCCCTGCCTCTTTCGCATGTAACGCAAGACCATCCGATGCCCATCGATGGCCAGGATGAAGATAATTCCACCGATGCCCCCATCGGCGCGCACGCCGTTGCCGATCAACCTTCGGCACCGGAAGCTACACCTGCGCCGGCCCACTTTGCCGAGTCTGTCGCCGCGGCAATCGATGAGAGCGCCGCGGTGTTTTTGGCCCCCGAGCCCACGGCACCGGTGTTTCCCGTAGTTCCAGCACCCTCCGCAGCGCCCGAGCCCGCATCTACACCGGCACCCGCGGCGGCATCCTCCCCCGCGGCCGCATCGGCGCCCGAGGCCGTGCAGCCTACGGCCGAAGAGATGCCCGTCGCAGCGATGGAGGACGCCTCTCAGCCCCACAGCACGCCCGCGCCCGCACACTTCGCGGCACCCGAGCCCGCAGCCGTCGCCCCGCAAGACGAAGAGCCTGCCGACCACACAACCGAAGTGCCCGCCACGTCTAAAGTCGACGACCCGAGCAACGAGGCCAACGCCGTCTCGCCCGGCGACACGGCCGAGATTGATGTCGCCGCCGTGGAGGCCAAGCTTAAGGACCCTGGTTCGACCATGAGTTTTGAGCCGCTGGCCGACGAGCGCATCGAGACCGATTCGACCTACGATGCCGGCACCACCACGCAACTCATGTGGGGCGCCCGCTCCGATGTTGGCTGCGTGCGTCCGCACAACGAGGACTCCTACCTGGTACAGTCGCCGCTCTTTTGCGTGTGCGACGGCATGGGTGGTCACGCCGCCGGCGAGGTAGCCTCCTCCATCGCGGTCGAGACCATCGCCAAGACGGCGCCACAGGCTGCCGACGCCGCGCGCCTAGCCGCAGCCGTCGAAGCTGCCAACGCCGCCGTCATCGAGGCCGCACTCAACGGCCTGGGCAAGCCCGGTATGGGCTGCACGGCAACCTGCGCCTATATCGAAAACGACATGCTCGCCATCGCCCACGTGGGCGACTCGCGCGCCTACCTGCTCCACGAGGGCACGCTCATCCGCGTGACCCGCGACCACTCCTATGTGGAGGAGCTCGTGGACGCTGGCGAAATTACGGCCGACGAGGCGCGCGTCCATCCCAACCGCTCGGTTATCACGCGTGCGCTGGGTTCGGACCCCGCCATGTATGCCGACCACTTTACCCTGCACATCGAAGAGGGCGACCGCCTGATCCTGTGCTCGGACGGCCTTTCGAGCATGATTCCCGATAGCGAAATCGAAAACATCGCCACGCAATCGTCTACGGCGCAGATTTGCGTCGACAACCTGGTGGACGCCGCGCTCGCTGCCGGCGGCCACGACAACGTGACGGTAGTCGTTGTGGACCTGGTCGACGACGGCGTCATGCGCGAGGCAAAGCGTGTTCGCCGCCGCAACGTCACCATTGCCGCCATCCTGGGCATCGCTTTTGTGCTGGCGGCAACCATCTGGGCCTACGCGGGCGTCACCGGCTCGTATTACCTGGGCACCTACAAGGACACCGTCGCGGTCTACCGGGGCATTCCCGGCAAGCCGCTCGGCCTTAAGCTGCACTGGCTCGAGAGCACGACCGCCATCAAGCTATCCGACCTACCCGAAGACACGCAGAATCGTCTGAAAGCAGGCATTCCGCAAACGAGTGTCGACGACGCGCAGGACACTATCTCCAAGTACCGTCATCAGATCGATGAGGAACAGACCCGCCAGGTGATCGACGCGCAAACGATTCGCGACAACACCGACCAGGAATCGACTTCCAAATCGAATTCCGAAAAAACCGCCGAACAGTCCGCCGAGGCCGAAGCCTCCGATAAGAATTAGAAAGGGAGTGCCGCTTATGAGTCGCCGCAACACCGAAATGCTCTTGCTCATCGCCTCGGCGTTCCCCGTCATCCTGCTGTATGCGATGTACGTGCTCACCGCAGGCGCTTCCATCTCGTTTGAAACGCTCGCCGTGCCGATCGGTCTTTTTGCCGCCTTCGCCGCGGCGCATATCGCCGTGCGCATCCTGGCGCCCGGTGCCGATCCGGCCATCCTGCCCATCGTCTTTGTGCTTTCGGGTATCGGCATCACGTTCGTAACGCGTCTGGCACCCGCCCTCGCCATCTCGCAGCTCGTCATTCTGTTTGTCTCGGTGGCACTGATGGTGGGCACGCTCGCGATGATCAAGAATCTCGATGTGGTCATGCGCTACAAGTACACCTTTGGCATCATCGGCATCATCTTGCTGATGCTGCCCATCTTTATCGGCACCACCATCTCGGGCTCCAAGCTGTGGATTCGCATCGCCGGCTTCACCATCCAGCCCGGCGAGTTCGCCAAGATTTTTATCGTATTGTTCTTGGCCGGATACCTAGCCGAGAACCGCGAGCTACTCTCCATCTCCAATCGCAAGATCTTGGGCCTCAAGGTCCCGCGCCTGCGCCTGCTGCTACCGCTGTTCGCTGTGTGGGGTGTATGCCTTCTGGTCGTTGTCTTCGAGCGCGACTTGGGCTCCGCCGTGCTGTTCTACACCATCTTCTTGCTGATGCTCTACGTCGCCACGGGACGTTTCTCGTATGTCGTCATCGGCCTTGCGCTTTTGGCAGTGGGTGCCGTGGGCGCCTACAAGTTCCTGTCGCATGTCCAGGTACGTTTCCAGATCTGGGCCGACCCCTTTAAGGATGCCCAGGGCCAGGGCTACCAGATTGTGCAATCCCTTTTCTCGTTGGCTGACGGCGGTCTTATCGGCGTTGGCATCGGTAATGGCATGGCCAATAACATCCCCGTCGTCGAGTCCGACTTCATTTTCTCGGCCATCGGCGAGGAAATGGGCCTTTTGGGCGGCGGCGCCGTACTCGTCCTGTTTATGCTCTTTGCCGTGCGAGGCCTGACCACGGCCGCCCGCGCTAAGTCTGACCTTGCCGCATTTAGCGCCACGGGCCTCACGGCCGCCATTAGCTTCCAGGCCTTCTTGATCGTTGGCGGCGTTACCCGCCTGATTCCGCTGACCGGCGTCACCCTGCCCTTTATGAGCCAGGGCGGCTCCTCGCTGCTGGCGAGCTTTATCATTGTCGCGCTTTTGCTGCGCGCCGGCGATGAGGCCACCGGTCGCGAGGCCGAGCTCACCGGCACCGGCACCATGGCCGCCATCACTGACGACCAGGTCGCTTCTGCCGCGGCGCATGCCGGCACGCGCTTCGCTTCTTCGTCTTCCTACGGCCGTGGCAGCCACTCCACCGGCTCGCGCATGCGTCGTCGCCTGCTCGATACGCCCGAATCTGGCGTGCTCGGCCGCGTGGCGCTCGCTAACCGCCTAACCCGCGCGGTATTTGCCTTTACGGCCCTGTTCGCCATCCTCATCGGCAACCTCACCTATGTCCAGGTCATCAAGGCCAAGGATTACCAGGATATGCCGACCAACAATCACACCATCGCCCGTTCCAAGTACATCCAGCGCGGCTCCATCATCACGTCCGACGGCGTGACGCTGGCCGAATCGCTGCAACAGGAGGACGGCACCTACGTACGCTCCTACCCTAACGGCAACCTGGCCGCCCATGTGGTTGGCTATGTGAGCCAGCAGTACGGCACCGCCGGTATCGAGAGCGTGATGAACGACACGCTCACCGGTTCCAAGGATTACTCCAGCTGGAACAACGCCATCGCGTCGCTCGCGGGCCAAAACCAGCCGGGCAACACCGCCAAACTCACCATCGACTCCCGCATCCAGACGGCTGCCGAACAGGCTCTCAAGGGCTTTAAGGGCGCCGTTGTGGTCATGGACCCGCGCACTGGCGCGGTGCTCGCATGTGCCAGCTCGCCCACCTACGACAACACCAACATCGACGCCCTGCTGCAATCGGGTGGCGGTGAGGACGGTTCTATGTACGACCGCGCCATGGACGCCCTCTATACTCCGGGCTCCACGTTTAAGGTCGTCACGCTTTCGGCGGCGCTCGAGTCCGGTGCAGCGACGCTCGACACCACCTATAGCGCTCCGGCCGAGATGGAGATCGGCGGCGCTGCCGTCACCAATGCCGACGACATCGGCTACGGCACCATCTCGCTCCGCCGCGCGTTTGCCGTGTCGTCCAACGTCGCCTACGGCCAGCTGGCCCGCGACCTCGGCGCCGAGACGCTCGTCAACCAGGCGAACGCCTTTGGGTTTGGCCAGTCGCTCGGCCAAGACTTCTCCACCACGCCCTCCATCATGCCCGACCCGTCGGTGATGACGGAATGGGAGCTCGCCTGGGCCGGCGCCGGCCAGCCCGTCGGCATGGACCACACGCCGGGTCCGCAGACCACCGTCATGCAGAACGCCGTTATCGCGGCGGCCATCGCCAACAGCGGCGTCGTCATGGACCCGTTCTTCGTTGCCCAGGTGCTCGCCCCAGACGGAACCGTGGTCAAGACCACGCAGTCCCGCTCACTGGGCCAGGCCGTCAGCGCCACCACGGCCGAACAGGTCAAACAGGCCATGCTCGACGTCGTTCAATCCGGCACCGGCACCGATGCCCAGATTCCGGGCGTCAAGGTTGCCGGCAAGACCGGCTCTGCCGAGATCGTCGGCACCAAGGTCAACTCGATGTTCGTCGGTTTTGCGCCTTACGATTCACCCACGGTCGCCATCTCGGTAGCCTTGGAGGATTACGACAAGCACGACGTCGAGGCGGCAAAGATCGCCGGCATCGTCCTGACCGCGGCGCTTGCCGCCCAGGGAGCGTGATGCCCGTGATTGATGCGCAAGCATGGGGCGTGCCGCGGCCGATAACACTAGCGGCAATGCGCCACACGGCCCCAGCGGCCTCAAATTTGGTACTACACACATCGTTGAGCGAATAGTCATGTTAGGAGCAGGAATGGAACAGAGGGTCCTCGGGGGAAGATACCTCCTCAAGGATAAGGTAGGGACAGGCGGCATGGCGACCGTCTACCGTGCACAGGACCAGGTCCTCGACCGCACGGTAGCTATCAAAATCATGCTGCCGCAATATGCCGGCGACGCCACCTTTGCTGCACGCTTTAAGCAGGAGGCCCAGGCAGCCGCCGGCCTCTCCTCCCCCTATATCGTCGGCGTCTACGATTGGGGCAAGGACGGCGACACCTATTACATCGTCATGGAATACCTGCGCGGCACCGACCTTAAGAGCGGCATCAAGAGCCACGGCGCCCTTGATCCCAAAAAGGTCGCTCAGATCGGCTCGCAGATCAGCTCCGCACTTTCGGTCGCCCACAAGCACGAGATCATCCACCGCGATATTAAGCCGCAGAACATCATGGTGCTGCCCGACGGCAACATCAAGGTCATGGACTTTGGCATCGCGCGCGCCAAGAACAGCCACCTTACGCAGGACAACAACGTTTTGGGCACCGCCCACTACGTAAGCCCCGAGCAGACCCGCGGGCAGGATCTAGGCCCCACCTCGGACATTTACTCGCTGGGCGTCGTGATGTACGAGTGCGCCACCGGCCGCGTGCCTTTCGACGGCGACGATGCCATCTCGGTCGCACTCAAGCAGGTCAACGAGCTGCCCGTGCCGCCGAGCCAGATCAACTCCGGTGTCGATGCCGATCTTGAGCGCATTATCCTCAAGTGCATGGAAAAAGATCCGGCTAACCGTTTCCAGACGGCCGACGAGCTGCGTCAGGTGCTCAACAGCTACCTGTCTGGTCGCGCCGTCAACGTGCCGGAGCCTACGCGCGTTATCGGCGCCGTTGGCGACCTGGGTGCCACCAAGACCCGAGAGCTATCCGACCAGACGCGCGCCATGGTACGCCCCGTCTCGGGCGTGAGCGGACAAAATAACGCTCGCAGCTCCGTCTCGGGTTCAACCGGCTCTTACGCCACCGAGCAGCCCAAATCCAACAAGAACAAGATCATCGCCGCCGTAGTTGCTGCGGTAGCCGTAATCGGCGTCATCGTGGCCTTTGCCACCGGACTCTTTGGCGGCGAGCAGGTCCCGGTTCCCGATGTGTTGGGTAAGGACCAGGAGACCGCCGTCGAACTGATTAAGGATGCCGGCCTTGACGTCGGAACCATTGACCAGAGCTACAACGACGACGTCGACGAGGGAAAGGTTGTCGAGCAGACTCCTAACGGTCACACCAAGAAGCCCAAGGGCACCAAGGTGAATCTGGTAATCTCCAAGGGTCCCAAGCCCTCCGAGAAGGTTGATGTCCCGCAGCTCGTTGGTCTGACCAAGGACCAGGCAGAGGCGGCGCTGGCAAGCGTCGGCCTTAAGGGCAATGCCACCGAGGAAGCCAACGAGGCCGAAAAGGGCGAAGTCTTTGAACAGGGCACCGATGCGGGCAAGGAAGTCGAGAAGGGCACGACCATTTCGTACAAAGTCTCGAGTGGACCCGACACCACCTCCGTTCCCGATCTGACCGACATGACCGAGGCTCAGGCACGCAACGCCCTCGATATGGCCGGCTTCGGCGTCGATGTGACCTACCAGGAGAACGATTCCGTCACCGAGGGCACCGTCATTAGCTGGAACCCCAGCGGTAAGCAAAAGCCCGGCGCCACGATTACCGTCGTCATCGCCAAGAAGTCCGGCAAGGCAAACGTTCCGGGCAACCTGTACGGCAAGAGTATCTCCTCCGCCGTCACCGCGCTCAACAACGCCGGATTCTACAACATCGCATTCTGCGATCAGAACGGCAACCCCGTGAGTGGTAACGAAAACGCCACCGTGACGGGCGTCTCCCCCACTGGCAAGCAGTCCACCGACAGCACGATCACGCTGACGGTTTCGATTTCTGGCTCTGGCACCGATTCAGGCGACGATTCCGGCACGACCAACTAGTCATCGAGACATTGCCCACAGCAGCTGATGCCACAAACATATTCGCTCACAGGCGCCCGCTTGCTCCCCCAGCAAGCGGGCGCTTTCTTTATCCGAAGCAGTGAAAACTACGGTATGCCTTTAAACCAGAAGAGCCCGGTACCGCAGTGGTACCGGGCTCGATATTGCTCTGGTGCCCCCAGGCGGATTCGAAAACTCCCCCGCGGGGAAATCGGTGACGCGGGTGTCGACGGCCCGAATCCGGCGAGCGCGACATGGCCTGCAGGGGACTGACCGAGCACTCGGAGAGCGCCGGTTGAGCCGACGCCGAGAAGACGCGATCGACAGGGGGCGTCGCACGACGGCGCTCGGCGACCCGGCGCGAGAGGCCCCCGCCCGGCGACCACGGAGGAGCGATGGCGACTACTGGAAGCCATCGAGCGAAGCCGCTCGGCGAACGGGGCCGGTGTGAGCGGAGGCGGACGAAACGCGGCCCCGGGGAGCGTTGCCAGGGAGCCGCAGCGAGAGCGGCGCCATGCGTCGCGGGCCCCGCCCATAAGCGGGACCCATCAGCCGCGAGGCCAATTGTTATGGCGGTCCTACGATGGAAGCCGGTCTAGAAGTCTATCGTCCCCGCAACGTCCTCGACGTTCTTTCGATAGGCTGACCGAGCAGCCTCTTCGCGAGCTTGGCGTTTCCGTTCCCTCTCAAGATATTCGGCCTCAAGTTTGTTAGCTTCTTCCACGCACAAGACGAGGGTGTCACGGTGATAGTCCCTAACTTCTTCGACGGTGGTCCCATTAAGGATTATTTCGTCGCCGACGACCGATGCGATATGGGGCCTATGCATGGTGGTAAATCTTGGCGGCAAGTCCCAGGACTTCAAGAAGAGCTCGCGCCACAGAGAGCTGGGGCGTCTCGACAATCGGAATGGCACTTCGTACAGGGCACTCCCCCTCGTTCCATCGTTCCTCGGTTCTCCCACCTCATCGACCACAATACCGACAATTCTGATGGGCTCAGAGCCCTCGCCCTCTTCTTCGCGTTTTTTCGAAGATGTCTGAGCGATGCGGCGCTTGGGCGCAACCGACGGCTTCTTCTTGACCCCATAAAGGGTCGCAAGCAAATCGTTATAGCCACGAGACTCGACTCCATCGCCCAAGTCGACCGCCAATTTCCCCTTGAGGAAGGTCGGGAGACATTCCTCGACGCCCCCTTCCTTTATTACCGGGATAAACTTCCTCTCATTATGCCCAGAGAACAGTTCTCCGCTGATGATATGGCCCTCGTATCCAACCCCACCGATTCTCGCATCGGCCTTCTGCTTATATGCTGGGGTGCAGACAATAAGAACATAGTCCGATGATCTGACCGACTGCTCCATGAACTGAGGCAACCTGTCACCCAGTTCGAGATCATATTGGTCCAGGACTGCATCGATCCCGTCCGACAGAAGGCGGTTGGCCAGCGCCTTTACCCATTCGAGGTGTTCTTCGCTTTCCCATGCGTAGGATATGAAAACCTTAGTCAACATGACCCCCAAAGACTAGTCCGTAATCTACAGCCGCTCATATGCCCTCTTCACGAACTCACCCATTAGCCTCCTGCGCTGACCGAGGAAGTCCTCGTAATCAAGCTCTTCGAACCCGAGGGGCAGGGCGTGTTCCTCGCAGTTGCGGCGGTATTCGTCCTCGCCCAGGGCTTCACGGTACCTCCTGACGTACTCGCTCGGCGCGTCATCCGAGATGTAGATGTTGTTCTGGTAGTCAACGAGGGTGAAGTTACCTCGGTTGCTGCGCTGCGAAAGGTAACCCTTGGCCCTCAGGTAGTTATCTGGGAACAGATGGTGCTTGTCCAGGGCCTTCTTGGAGCCCGACGAACCGGTAAGCAGCAGCTGAGAAAGAGGGGCCGTGCTGAACAGTGCCTTGGCACCGAGCACAACCTGAGCCGCGACGAAGCCCCACCAGGTCGGACCCGTCGCCTCGTTTGCATCAAGGGAGCTGGGCAGCGTAATGGAGAAATAATCGTCCGTCATGATGGCGGCAAGCCTACGGTCGAAGTACGCCTGAAACTCGTCGGCAGTATCAAGGCGCGAGACGTCGTTAAGCTGCTGCTCGAACTCGGATTCGAAGGACCCCACATAGAGCCCCGTTATGGCTGCGGCGAAATACCAGCGCCGCACGAGCCCGCGCACAGCCAGTGGCTCCATGTCGAACTCATAGCGCCCGATAAGGTAGAACGCATAGCAGAACATGAGCGCGTTGCCCGACCCCACCTGGTCGGAGCAGACGTAGCCCGCCTCCGCCAGCGTGTTGATGAAGGCGTGCCAGTTGTTCAAGTCAAGCACGAGATCGAGAGCACGACCGAACGTGGCAAAGTTCTCGGCCCTCGTCTCGGGCGTCGTTTCCTTTGTCTTGAGATCTCGCCCGCGAAGAATCTGGTAGGCATAACGCAGGCGACCCCTCTTGAACCCCACGCCCACCGTGGCGCGAATGATATGCGTCGGCGAGACGGTCATGAGCGGGTTGTACGAGGTGCCCTTTGCGGGCGCATGGCTCATGGCGCAGAACTCCTCTATGCGCTCCCTCATGGCAGGTTCGTAGACCGAAAGCAGGGTCATGATGAAGTCATCCTGCTTAAGCGCCTGCCCTTGCGAGTTCACACGCACAAAGATGTCCGATACGGTCTCCTCGTCCGCCGATTCGGAAATCTCCAGCGTCGGCAGAAGATAACGCTCAAGCCCGAGCAATGCGTTGAGCCCACTCTCGACGGCATCCTCGCCGCCATCGTCGAGCTCGGGTTCGCCCTTTTTGGCATTCGCCTCGTTAAGGCGTTTGATGAACGCTCTGCGATAGGCGCTCAGCTTGTTGTCGTGGTTCGCTGCAAAAGCCTCGGATACGTCCGGCACATAGTGCGAATCCCTCTCGGTCGAGGCGTCGGCATTCTTGAATGAGCGTGCGATGGGGTCGTAGGCGATCTTCACCGTACGCTCCCTGAAGTTCTTGTCTCGCACGGGTACGCCGTACAGAGAGCTCAAGAGGACAGTGAGCCTCTGCTGCCCGTCGATGACAAGGGACTTGGGAACGGCATACACCTTTTGGTTCGAGCCTATGGCAGACTTCTTGCCCGCATTATCGCTCGGAGAGTCCCACAACATCACATAGCCGATAGGGTATCCGCGGAGCATGGAATCAAGCAAATCACGGACCTTTTCGTTTCCCCACACGAAGGGTCGTTGCAGATCGGGCAGGCCGATCTTGCCCGTCTGAACATCCTTCAGGATGTTACCAACCTCTAGCGATATGGGGGTATAGATGGAGTTAGGCATTGGCGGTATTCCTATCTCTACATTTGTATAACTCGTCGCTCAATTCTTGATTTCTGTCGATGAAGGAGCAGAGCAGCTCACGGTCAATCTGGTATTGATAGTTGGGGCGTTCTTCGTCCTTGGCCTTAACCTTCGTTCGGAGCTCCTGTCGCCCATCATGCGTCACCGGAAAACTGTGAATGATTCTGTTCCTCTCATTTCCAAGATCACAGAGCAGTTCCAGGATTCTTACATCCTCTTCGTTCACAAGCCATTTCTTTCCTTCGTCCTTGAGCCGCCCCGTCGTCATGTCGGTAAGCTCATACCAATTGGGAGCCCCGGCGTGCATAAGATTCTCTACAAAGAAGGAGACGTTCGAGTTGAATACGTATACCGCCTCCCCAAGAAGGGTCAGGTATTCCTCGTCAGGCAGGGAGAAACGCGTGGGGTGGATCATTCGCTATCACCGACCTTCTTGGCGTACAGGTTGAAGAGATGGGCGACTATCTTCTCCTCGTCCCCACCGAAGTCGACGCCATAGGCGGCTTCGACGGCGGCGTCGAGCGCCTCGTGCGCTGCCATCAGCTCGGGGAAGAACGTCTCGTTCTTGGGATCGTACATGTCCGCGAGCGTTGCACCTTCTTGAGCATCCCGGGCGTCGAGCACGGCTTGGGCGCAACGCTCGACTTCCTCGCGTTGGGATTCCGTGGGCTCGGGCCAGACGAAGTTGTTGTAGACGATGCCTCCCGAGTAGCGGTAATCAGATTTGAGACGACCTGCAACCGTGCGCATCCATGCATTGTGAAACTGAGACTGAAGCACGCCAAAGTGATAGAGGGAGGCGTTAGGGATAAGGAACACCAGGTCACTGCAGAGCGTCTCTGGACCCACGAAACCCATAGGGATATAACGCCTACGCTCGGATGATACCTTGGGGACCACGATCGAGTTCCCCTTCGGCATATTTTCAACGTGAAAATGAGCTGGTCTGTCTGCGAGCTTTCGAGTTGGCACGCTTTTACTAGCCAAACGATATTCGCGAACAGCCTCGATGCGCTCACGACAGCGGGGAAGCTCCTTCAACTCCGCAAAGGTAGCGTCTCCAAGATAGAGACACCAGCGGCTTTCACCATGCAGGAATTCCCTGGAACCAATCCACCTGTGAAAGTACGACTCGGCTCCTGGTTCTTTATTTAGGAAATCAGTCTTCTCCTCATCGGCGAACAGGTAGAAGCCGCCGTCAATGGGCTTGTTTCCAATTCCGATTTTGGGAACATCACAAATAGGCTTATTCCGATTCCAAATAAATGCGTCTGGAGCATCGGAAAGGTATGCATTGATGCTCTTCGCGGCTTTCTTAACTTCAGCCGTATCGGGCGTGCCGTGGACATACAGTCTCTTCTCGCAGTTCTCCCGCGAGAAGCCCACGATGACGCAGAACACGTGGGCCTTATCCGCCGCCTCGTTGTCCCAACGGAACGTGTTGTGAGCGAAGTCGATGTGGATACCCAGGTCGTGCAGGGGTTTCCAGAGGTTGGCGACCTGCTCGCTCTGACATATCGAGTTGGTAGAGACCAGGGCGCAGCGCGTACGCTTTCCCTGCGTGAACCTCGCGGCCTTCATGTACCAGGCCCCGCAGTAGTCGATGTTGCCTGCGTTCTTCGCTCCGTCGAAGACCTCAAGAAGCTCTACCTTCTGCTCCTTGGACTGGTTGCGAGCACCCAGGAACGGCGGGTTGCCTACAAGATAAGTAAGGTCATCGGGGAACACCTCGGACCAATCGGTCTTGAGGGCGTTGCCCTCATGAAGGTTGCTGAGGCTCCTGAGCGGCAGGAAGTCGAAGTCGTAGCCGACATATATCTCCTGCGTCTTACGCAGCATCTGCTCCTCGGTGATCCACAGGGCAGTCTTTGCGACCGAGACGGCGAAATCGTTTATCTCGATGCCATACAGCTGGTCGAGGGAGACGCGGACGGGACTGCCCTGCGCAATGACGAGGGACGTCTGCCCCGCGTTGCCGGTCTCCTCGCTGAGCTCGTCTTCGATGATTCGGTTCTCGATGGTGCGCAGCTGCCGGTACGCCTCGGTAAGGAAGTTGCCCGAGCCGCATGCCGGGTCGCCGATGGTGATGGAGGCCACCTTGTCGTGCAGCCTCGCCAGGGTCTGCTTGCGCTTGGCAGCTGTCCTCTCACCCTCGGCCTCGTGCAGTTCATCCCACAGCTCGTCGAGGAAGAGCGGCCTGAGGCAGCGCTCAATGTTCTCGACGCTCGTATAGTGCATGCCCCCGGCGTGGCGCGTCTCGGGGTTCAGTGTGCCCTCGAACACGCCGCCGAAGATGACGCCCGAAATCTCGTGCCAGTCGAAGTCCTGGGACGCGTCGGTGATGGCCTCGAGGATCTCCGGGGTCATCTGCGGGACGATGATGGAGGAGTCGGCGAACAGACCGCCGTTCACGTAGGGGAAGGCTGTGAGGTCGTCGTCCATGTACTCGTCCCTCTGCTCTAGAGGCGTGTCGATTGTCTCAAACAATTCGACCAGTTTGCGGCGGAGCTTCGCGGGGTCCCCCTCGCAGTACCTGCCGAACGCCTGATGCGATTGCAGGAGGTCGGCGTCCTCGGCGTAGAGCAGGAAGATGATTCGGGTGATGAGCACGTTGAGGGAGCGCTGCTCCTCTTTTGCCCGCTCGTCCCTCTCCTCAATGTGGTGGTACTGCTTGGCGAGGGCATCGTAGAGCCTGGAGACGTAGGCCCCGGCCTCGACGGAGAGCTGCTGCTCCTTATGCAGGCGGCTCGTCTCGTTAGAGGTCAGGAAAGACAGGAGATACAGGCTGTCCTGGAGCTCTTCGAGGGAGAACTCTTGCACGGTGTCCTCGGGCCGCTCGTTGTCGAGGTCGTAGAGGCGGAAGGTCCCGAAGTTGCACGTCATCACCCAGCGGGGGCGCTCGGAGTACGGCAGGTGCCGCGCGTACCACATGGCCTGCTGGAGCGGCGTCTCCATGCCGCCGTTCCTGGGTTCGGGCTTGTCGAGGTCGATGCCCCACGACTTCTGCTCGCACAGGAAGTTGTGGTCGGAGACGAACACGTCGATGCGACGGCCTCTCACCTTCCGCTCGAAGTCGACGAAACTGTCTATGGTGTTGGACGGGATGCCCAGGACGTTGATGAGCAGGTCGACCCAGAACTTCTGCGTATCCTGCTGCTCGTTGTTGGAGCCTGCGGGGATGGCACCGAGGCGCTTCTTCCACCGTTTGACGAACTCCTTTGCCTCCTTCTTGCTGGCAGGCATACCGGACCTCCTGCGTCGTTGTCTCTTCCGGACAATTTTAAGGCGTAAGGGCAGTACTGCGAACGGAAGAGGCGAGTTTTCAAAGGCCCACGGCATCGGAGGATCCCGAATGAAACCCGAAAACGCCGGGGCCGCTGGAGACTCGCCCATACCGCTGCGATGTCACCCAAGATTCTCAAGGCCTTCCATGGCCGAAAGGCTTCTTATAAGCCTGTAGGCAGTGGGAAGCCTTGAGAACCGGACATTTGTGTGAAAATTCGGAGTGAAATATGGAGATGAGCTGTTGTCGTCATGGGGCTTTCTTGCACCCCTCTACCGTCCACTTCGCTCTATCTATCCAAAAACAGGTCAGACAATTTTTACCATCTGACCTGCTGTTTTTCTGGTGCCCCCGGGCGGATTCGAAAACTCCCCCGCGGGGAAATTGGTGACGCGGGTGTCGACGGCCCGAATCCGGCCTTTAGACCAGAAGAGCCCGGCACCGTAGCAGTACCGGGCTCGATGTTCCTCTGGTGCCCCCGGGCGGATTCGAACCGTCGACACCCGCTTTAGGAGAGCGGTGCTCTATCCCCTGAGCTACGGAGGCATGTTGTACTAGTGTAGCAGATTTACTGCATCGCCATACGTCGCATGACTAGACTTCGAAGTTGCGGTGGAATAGTTCCTGTCTGAAGCATCTAAAGCCGTATTTAGGAACTATTTCACCGCAACTTATGAGGAGCTAGTTGCCTTTGTGGAAGAGGTTTTTGATAACGGAGGGGATGCTCTTGGCGCCCTTGGCCGTCACATCGATAAAGTCGGGCGAACGCACGAGTTTATCCTCGTCGACGTACTTGCGAACTGCACGAAGCGTCTCTTTGTCGTCGCGCGTCGAAAACGTAAAATGGCCGTTATCCTTGGTAAAGATAGCAAAACGCGTGATCTTCTTAGTGCCGCGCAAAACCTCGGCGGCAATATAGTCAACCTCGTCCCACGGAATTTGAATAAAATCCTCGGGATTGCGCTCGTTGTAATACTCGAACGCCTTATTGCCCACCATCACGTTACCGTGGCTGGTAAGCCCCATCAGGCAGGTTGCCGGTGTTGCCAGATCGACCGTGCTGTTCTGAGATTGCGCCATGCGCGCCTCGCCCTCCAAATAAAACAATCGGACCGCATCCAGTGTACCCACCGGGTGCGGTCCGTTTCAATGGCTCAAAAGCCCTTGCCTAGCAACTCTCGGTCGTAAGCCGAAGCGCGCTTACATGAAGCCGCAAACGCGACCGATGATACCGACGGCGAAGAGAGCCAGAATGATGACAATCGGGCTGACCTTCTTCTTGAGCAGCTTGCAGACGAACAGCGTCAGGCACACGGCAGCAAGGCCGGGGATGAGCTGATCGAGGTTAGCCTGAAGCGTGGTGACCTTCACCTGATCAAGAGCGGTAGCACCGACGGAGTTGTACATCGTCAGCGCTTCCTTGATGCCCTCGGCACCGGAAGGCAGGTTAGCCCAGTCAATGAAGGCGCCGGCAGACTGCGTGACCTTGGAGACGACCGGGGTGAAGGAGATGGACACCCAGCGCTCGACCAGGGCGCCGATGATGAACATACCCAGGATGGAAGCGCCCTCGGTAACCTTGCCCATCAGACCGCCGGAGAGGTCCTTGGCGATGGAGGAGCCGACCTTATAGCCAAACTCCTGTGTGTACCACAGGAAGGCGTAACGGATGATGTTCCACGCGAAGAAGAACAGCAGCGGACCGGCGATGCTGCCGGACAGGGCCAGGGAAGCGCCCAGAGCGCCCAGGATCGGGCGAAGGGTGAACCAGAAGGCGGGGTCGCCGACGCCGGCGAGCGGGCCCATCATACCGACCTTGACGCCCTGAATGGCGACGTCATCGATCGGTGCACCGTTGGCGCGCTCCTCCTCGAGAGCGAGGGTAACGCCAATGACGGGGGCGGAAACATAGGGATGGGTGTTATAGAACTCCAGGTGGCGCTTAAGCGCGGAAATCTGGTCGTCCTTGCTGGTGTAGAGCTTCTTGATCGCAGGGATCATTGCGAAGCACCAGCCGCCATTCTGCATACGCTCGTAGTTCCACGAGCCCTGAAGGAACTGATGACGGAAGCAAACCTTCTTGCGGTCAGCCTTGGTGAGCTGAATCTTGTTCTCTGCCATATGTATCACTCCCCTCCTACTCGTAATCGTTCAGAATGTCGCCGAGCGGGTCACCGGAGCCGCCGCCCATGCCGCCACCCTGCTTGGCCAGATCCTTGAGGCCAAGGTAGATGAGGGCAAGGGAGATGCCGATGAGGCCAAGAGCGATCAGCGTGAGCTGAGGGATGGCAGCAAGGACAAAGCCGAGGATGAAGAACGGCCAGGTCTCCTTGGTGGCCATCATGTTGATGACCATGGCGTAACCGACGGAAGCGACCATGCCGCCGCCGACAGCCATGCCGCCGGACAGCCAGTCGGGCATAGCGTTAAGCGCGTTGGTGACCGCCTCGGCCGGGATGACGCACAGAAGTACTGCCGGGATGGCGATACGAAGGCCCTGCATGAGGATGGCGGCGTACTGCCAGCGCTCGATGCCGGAGAAGTCACCCTTCTCGGCGCAACCGTCCATGGCGTGAGCGATAGCGGTAGCCAGGGTACGGCAGATCATGGTCAGGAACAGACCAGCGACCGACAGCGGGACGGCGACGGCGATGGCGGCGGTAACGGCCTTGGCCGAATCGGTAGCGCCACCGTTGAGGGCGAGCACCATGATGATCGAAGAAGCGACCGAGGCCAGAGCGGCGTCAGGTGCGACGGCGGCGCCGACGTTAGCCCAGCCAAGGGCCATCATCTGGAGCGAACCGCCCAGGAGGATGCCCTCCTGAAGGTGACCGGTTACGAGACCGATAAGCGTGCATGCCACGAGCGGCTGATGGAACTGGAACTCATCCAGAATGCCTTCCATACCGGCAAGCAACGCGACAATCGCAACAAGCAGAATAGTGATTGCAGACATGTATCGGACCCTCCTTTACTATGCTTGAGCGGCCAGTTCGGCCTTAGCTTTCTTCAACATGGCGTCGAGATCCTCGGAGGAATCCGAAGGAACCTTGCGGACCTCGAACTTGACGCCCTTGGCCTTGAGGGCCTCGAGAGTCTTAACGTCGTCATCGCCCATAGCGACGGCGTTGGTGACGACGACCTTGCCCTTGGAGTGAGCCATGGAACCGATGTTGACTTCCTTGATGTCGACGCCGGCCTCGATAGCCTTGAGCAGATCCTGCGGGTTCTCAAAGAGCAGCATGGCCTTGGTGTCACCAAAGCGCGTGTCCTTGACAACCTCGGCCATCTTCTTGATGGGCACGACGTTGGCATGGACTCCCGGAGGGGCAGCCTGCTCGATCATGGTCTTGCGGAGCTCGTCGTGAGCAACGCCGTCGGAAACCACGATGATGCGGTTGGGGTTGATCTGCTTGGTCCACGTGGTGGCCACCTGACCATGCAGCAGACGGGTGTCGATACGGACGTGGGCGATCTTGATGTGCCCATCGCCGATGACCGTTCCCGGAGGGATGGCGCCTGCAGGAGCAGCGGCGGCCGTGGCCGGCTTCTTCTCCTCGGGCTCCAGAGACTCGGGCTTGACGCGCACGCCAGCCTTAGCCTCAGTCACGAGATGTTTTGCGATCGCATGTGCAGTGTTCTTTGCGTCAAAGCGCTGCGAATATGCCTCGATGAGCATAGGCAGGTTGACACCGGTGACGATAGCCCAGGAATCGTGGCCCTCGATGAGACCGCTGATCTGGTTGAACGGCGTGCCGCCCCACAGATCAACGAGGAAGAGCACCTGCTCCTGGTCCTCGAAGGAAGCGATTGCTTCCTCGACCTTGGCACGGAAGTCGTCGGGGCCCATGCTCGGCTCGAGCGAGACCACGGCCACAGACGGCTGATCGCCAAAGACCATCGAGCCCGTCTGCTTGATTCCGGCTGCCAAGTCCCCGTGGCTAGCAAGAACAATACTTACCATCACATAACCTCCTCTTTGTCTACGTATTTCCTACACGACATGAAAGGAGTATACCTGTTCGTCCTGTAAAATTATAGAGAAAAATGCGAATGGTTGGATAATTTGTTTAAACGTCTAGGTTTGTTACAAGTTGATTACGTTACTGCTTTTTGACGGATTACACGCCAAGGCGTCGCTCATCAAGCCATTCATTTTACAGATACAAGCAGACTGTTCATTAACATCGATTATAGGCAAGCGTAAACGCGCTTGTACTGCCGCTATTTTGTTTAAACAGACATGACTTGACTAACCGAAGCAAATATCTTTAGAACTCTAGCCCATGTAGCCATTGGATGTTAGGCGATGTGGAGAGGGTTGGCGGCGTCGACGGCGTCGGAGGGGTCATCGGGAACAGTGTCTGCCGGGTCCTCGTCGGGGGTCTCAATCTGCTTGATCATGACCTCCTGGCCCTGCAGCAGGTATGTCTCGCCGCTACCGCAATGGGGACAGATCTTGCCGTGCTCGACCGTCGCATAGTCGCGGCCGCACGCCTCGCAATGCGTCACGGCCTCGACAGGCTCCACGATAAGCTCCGTGCCCTCGGTGATAGGCTTTTTATCTGCCGCCCAGCGCCAAGCGTCGAGCAGCAAGTCGGGAACGACGCCCGAGACCTCGCCCAGCAGCAGCGTGACGCTCGAAACGCGACTCACGCCATTGGCGCGCGCCACGTTCTCGACATCGCGAATAATGTGATAGACGATTCCCAATTCATGCAAGGCGAAAACCCTTCTGCAGCGGTTGATACGATGTCAATCCATATATCAGCGAGCGGCGATCCAGGTGCCCCAGGTTGCCCCGAAACAAGGCGTCCGCTGGGCTTTTTGCCCGCGGCGCCGCAGTTGAGGGGCAAGATGGGGTATCTGGGCGCCGCGCAGCGTCGGCAGTGCCGCCGTTCGTTAGAACGGCGGAGCCTCATTACTTCTTCCCGAATTTGATCTTGATGGCACGCTTGAGCGCGTACTTGCCCAAGCTGGGGAGCTTTTGCTCGTATTTAACCATCGTGGAGCACTCGGGGCGGTCGCGATCCAGATGGATGGCGTCGAACGCGCACTTGGTAGTGCACAGACCGCAGCCGATGCACTTGTTGGGGTCGACGATCGAGGCGCCGCAGCCCAGACAACGGGCGGTCTCGGCGCGCACCTGCTCTTCGGTAAAGGTCTCGACGTACTCGCTAAACGGCGCGGCCTTCTCGCGCTCGCGGTCCACGTGGGCAACCTCGCGGCTCGCGTTGTCATAGCTCTCGATCACGACATCGTCGCGATCGAGCGCGATGTAGCGGCGCTGGTTGCGGCCGATGGTGAGCGTGGAGCCCGGTTGCACAAAGCGGTGGATGGACACGGCGGCCTCGTGACCGGCAGCGATGGCGTTGATGGCAAAGCTCGGACCGGTGTAGACGTCGCCGCCCACAAAGATGTCGGGCTCGGCGGTCTGGTAGGTCTGAGGATCGGCAAGGGCACCCTGGCCACGGCCAAGCTCCACCTTGGAGCCAGCCAGCAGGTCGCCCCACACGATGGACTGACCGATCGACATGACCACGCGGTCGGCGTCGACACGACGCAGGTCGTTCTCGTCGTACTCGGGCGCAAAACGGCCCTCGTCGTCAAAGACACGCGTGCAGCGCTTGAAGGTGATACCGCACACACGACCGGCCTCGTCCAGATGGACCTCCTTGGGGCCCCAGCCGCAGCTGATGTGGGCGCCGTCCTCAACGGCCTCGCGACGCTCCTCCTCGCTGGCGGGCATCTGGGCCTCGCTCTCCAGGCAGAATATCTCAACGTGCTCGGAACCCAGACGGCAGGCGTTGCGCGCGACGTCGATAGCCACGTTGCCGCCGCCCACCACGATGGTGCGGCCGGACAGCGCGTCGATCTTGCCACTGTTGACCTTGCGCAAAAAGTCGACGGCCACGGTCACGTCCTCGGCATCCTCGCCCGGAATACCGGCGAGGCGGCCGCCCTGGCAGCCAATGGCAACATAAAAGGCCTTAAAGCCCTGCTCGCGCAGCTCGTCGAGCGTCACATCGCGACCGACCTCCACGCCATAGCGGAACTCGGCGCCCATCAGGCGAATGACCTCGACCTCGGCCTCGATAACATCCTTCTGCAGCTTAAAGCTGGGAATGCCATAGGTGAGCATGCCGCCCGGGCGCTCATTCTTCTCGAACACGACGGGCTTGTAGCCCTTCTCGGCCAGGTAGAAAGCGCAGGACAGGCCGGCCGGACCGGCACCGATGATGGCGATCTTCTGGTCGAAGCCGCCGGCGCGCGTCGGGGTCACCACAGGTGGGACATAGCGGGTCGCGGCATCCAGATCGCGCTGGGCGATAAACTTCTTGACCTCGTCGATGGCCACGGCCTCGTCCACGCGACCGCGGGTGCAGGCATCCTCGCAGCGGCGATTGCACACACGGCCGCAGATAGCGGGCAGCGGGTTCTCGCGCTTGATGAGCGCTAGCGCCTCGTCATAGCGGCCCTGCGCCGCGAGCTTCAGATAGCCCTGAACGGCAATGTGCGCGGGGCAGGCCGTCTTGCAGGGCGCGGTGCCGGAATCGTGTGTCTCGATGCGGTTGTCGTTGCGGTAGTTGGGCGACCACTTGGTGTGGTCCCACTTGGTGGCATCGGGCAGCTCCTGGCGCGGATACTCGGGCACCTGTCCGCCGGCCTTTTTGCTGCAGAGCTTCTGGCCGAGCTTGACGGCACCAGCCGGGCACACCTCAACGCAGCGACCGCAGGCTACGCACTTGTCCTTCTCGACCTTGGCGACATAGGCCGAGCGCGACAGGTTGGGCGTGTTGAACAGCTGCGAGGTGCGCAGGGCGTAGCACACGTTGACGTTGCAGTTGCAGATGGCGAAGATCTTGTTCTCGCCGTCGATATTGGTGATCTGGTGCACAAAGCCGTTGTCCTCGGCCTGGCGCAAGATGTCATAGACCTCCTCACGCGTCACATAATGGCCGCGGTCGGTCTCAACCACATAGTCGGCCATATCGCCCACGGCAATGCACCAGTCGGCGGGGTCGTCGGCACAGCCCTCGCCCATCACACGACGGCTCGCGCGGCAGCTGCAGGTGCTGGCGGCATATTTGCCATCGTATTTGTCGAGCCAATGCTCGATATGCTCGATCGGCACCGAGGTGCTCGAAGCATCGATAGCCTTCTCGACCGGAATGACGTGCATGCCGATGCCGGCGCCTCCGGGCGGCACCATCGGCGTGGCTTTGGACAGCGGCCCCTTGGACGCCTGCTCAAAGAACTTGGCATAGACCGGATGCTCCTCGAGCTGGCCCACGCGCATGTTGAGGAACTCGGCGGAACCCGGCACCAGCATGGGCAGTACCCACTGCTTGGCGCGCTCGGGATTTTCCCAGTTGTACTCAAGCAGACCCGTGTAGCTCATGTCGTCGAGCATCTTCTCGATCTGGGCCTCGGGCATGCCGGTGAGCTTGACCATCTCGGGCAGCGTATAGGGACGGCGCATCTTCATCTTGCAGAGCACTTCGGCCTGCTCGTCGGTTGCGGCCTCGGCAAACGACCAGTACTCGTAGCCCAGCAGCTCGTCGCGATGCAGCAGACGGTTGGTGCAATGCTCGCACAGCTTGACAATGGCCTCGCGCGGATGCTCCGGCAGCGGCGGCACAAACTCCGAACCGATGTCGGGCTCGGTGTAGCTAATTCCCGGTCCGTTGAGAATCATGGTTGTCCCTTCTCTTGCCGCAGCCCGACGAGGCCGCAGCGCCCCTCTTTTTTGCAGGCCGGGCATGCCCCCATGCCGTTCACCCGCCATTGTTGACATTATGTCAAAAATAGTATTGACGAACCGTCAACACTATTCAAGACTATTAGGCGAACGGTCGGGCCCAAACGGATGAAAGGCGGCAAGCGCATGAGCGATAACGCAGCGAACACCCCTGTGGCCGACGCCGTCCCCACGCCCGACAGCGCGGCAAAGCGCCTGACAGGTGACGAGCGCCGTCGCGAGATTCTCGCCGCCGTGCGCGCCGTGAGCTCCGAGCTGGGCGTGTCCCATCTATCCGTCTCGGCCGTGACCAAGCGAGCCGGCTGCACGCGCTCGCTGTTCTACCACTACTTCGTCGACATGGACGCCGCCGTCACCGCCGTCATGGACGAGGCAATCGACGGTTTTATCTCCGAGCTCGAGCAGTGGAATGCCAGCCGCATCGTCGGTGATATCGAGGGCGCACTCGACACCGTCGCCCCGCTCTTTAAGCGCCTGGTTGTGAGCGGCCACGAGCTGCCGAGCACGCTCATCTCGAGCAGCGGCGCGCTCTACGGCGGCTTTCTGCACAACGTGGTCCAGCGCGTGGCGCAATACATCTGCGACACCACCGTGGCGGACTTTGTCGCCCATCATGACCTGCGCATCGACCATGTCTACGAGACGTTTTACACCCTCATCATGGGGCTGTTGATGTACATCCGCACGCACCCCGATGTGCCCGACGAGACGGTTAAGGAGATTATCGCCTCGACACTCCACATCGAGGGCTACACCGCCAAGTATTCCGAGCGCAAGCCCAGGAACTGATGACATTTGGCCAAACTGCCCGCGACGGAAGAGGGGCCGCGGGCGTATGAAAGGAGAGCAGCATGCTGTTCGATGTTTGGGGTAGCGATACCCTTATCCACTGGGCCGGCTGGGCGATGGTCTTTATCGGCTTGATCGTACTCAACGAGGTCGGCCGCCGTACCAAGCTCGGCGCGGCCATCATCTTTGGCGTGGCTCCGCTGGCCATGACCATCTACTGCATCGCCATCGCCGTCGGCGTTTCGCAGGGTGCCGAGTGGGCGCTCACCAACCCCACCCATGTATACCAGAACAGCTGGTTCCATTACGCCAAGGTATACGCGGCGCTGGCCGGCTGCTGGGGCTTCATTGCCATTAAGTACCAGTGGGGCAAGATCGGCAAGGCGCATTGGTTCCGCGCATGGCCGTTTGTGATCGTCGCCATCAACATCTTGATCGCTGTCGTGTCCGACTTTGAGAGCGCCTATCACTTCTTTGTCCTGGGCGAGTCCACCTGGGTCACCTCCGAAGGTGCTACGCAGCTGGCCGGCTGGAACAACGTGTTCAACGGCATCGCGGGCATCATCAACATCTTCTGCATGACCGGTTGGTGGAGCGTCTACGCCTCCGAGGACAAGACCGACATGCTGTGGCCCGACATGACCTGGGTCTACATCATCGCCTACGACATCTGGAACTTCTGCTACACCTACAACTGCCTGCCCACCCACTCCTGGTTCTGCGGCTTTGCGCTGCTGCTGGCGCCCACCGTCGCCGCCTTTATCTGGAACAAGGGCGGCTGGATCCAGAACCGCGCCTTTACGCTGGCCATTTGGTGCATGTTTGCCCAGGTGTTCCCCTACTTCCAGGAGGAGTCCATCTTTGTGACGCACTCCACGCTCGACCCCGGCGCCGCCACCGCGGTCTCGATCGTCGCACTGGTCGCCAACATCGCCGCGATCATCTACGTCGCCTACCGTGCCAAGAAGCTCGGCCGCAACCCCTACAAGCAGGATGTCTTTGAGGGCACCAGCGATTGGGAGAAGGCCACTGCCCGTCGCGCCAAGGTTGATTACGCGCACGCCGAGTAACGCGCCTGACGCAAACATCGCTTGAGCACGAAGCGGCATAGCCGGCTCCGCGCAACTCAACGCACTGCAGAGCCCCCGAAACGTGATTCGTTCGCGTTCCGGGGGCCTTTTGCTGCCGCGAGGATGCGGCTGAACGATACGCTCGGGTTAAATCGGATCTTATATTTCGCATGCGCTTTATATGGCTCCATTTTTGGGTACAGTGTTGAGCCGATATTGCATTGGGGGATATATGAGCGATGAGACACGTGGCCGCGAGGATGCGGCCCAGGATGCGGAAGCATGTGCCGAGGCCCTGGAGAGCCTTGACCGGATTGCGTTAGACGAGCCCTCATTGAGCGATTTGGCCGTCGACGCGCAGGACGAGGTGCGCGAAGGCACTGAGGACGAAGGCAGCGACGCCAAAGACGCTTCTGACGAGGCCGAAGCCGAAGAGGACGATAGCAAGGACGACGTCCAGTCGGAATCCGCCTCGGGAGAAGAGACCGCCCTGCTTGGCAGCTTGCCTGCCGATGACTCGCTCACCCGCGAGCTTCCTGGCCTGGGTTCTGCGCCGGCCGTCGACGAGACCATCGCCATGGGCGATATTCCCCTGCCGTCCGTTCCCTCGGCACGCGAAGCCAAGGCTCGCCATCACAAGATGTCGCCCAAGCGACGCAATTTGATGGTTGCCGGCGTCGTTGCCGCCGCGCTCGTTGCCGGCGGCGCGGGCTATGCCGCTTGGAACGGATACCAACAAGAACAGGCCGCCGTCGCTGCCGTCAACGCCCACACCATGATGTCGGTGCAGATTGGCGTACATGCCGCAGGGCTCGACTGCTCCACCGGCTCCAAGATTCCCGTGCAGGTGAGCGGGCAAGACTCTGACGGCTCCTCCGTGAGCGAGACGCTCTACGTTGATGAGCACGGTCGCGGTATTAAGCTGCTGCCTGGCGACTATACGCTCTCCATCGCTGGGTCCCCCATCGCAGCTGACGGTACCATTTACACCGTGCCGACCACCAAGGCGCAGGTTAGCGTAAAGAGCGACGGGCAGGACCTGAGCACTCAGGCATCCTTTAAGCTTAAGGTACCTTCGGCAGACACGGTGACCGACGACCAGATCGATGCCGCGGCCAAGTACGCCGAGGAGGGCGGCGCGAGCTCTGCCGCGGTCGCAAAGGTGCTCCAGCAGGCGGCAACCGCGCGCCGTGACGCCGCCGTCAATGCCATGAGTTCCCGCGAGGCGCAGGCGGCCCGAGACGCCGATGCTCGGCATAAGGCAACGAACCTGTATCAGCTCGATATTCCCGTTGAGTGGTACGGCAAAGTCGCGACTTGGCAAAACGGCAATACGCTGTGCATCTATCTTGCCAGCGACAGCAATACGCCGATCGCGACGCTTGTCGCAGTGCGCGACGGCGAGAGCTTTACGCCCGATAAGGGCGATACGGTTTTAGGTGCGGCAAGCCTTGGCAACGGCTACACGGTCTACGCCAGCGGCCCCGTCTATCCGTATGTGGTGCCCCAGACCATCAACGGGCGCACGCAAGACCCCGTGTCGACCTACCCCATGGACACGGCCATTGAGCTTGTCGAGCTTACAACCGGCAACCGCTATACCTATAGCCAGATCAAGAACGTACTGGTCGACAAAGACGGCAAGGCAGACGCCGCGACCAAACTCGAGACCGACTACCTCGCCCAGATTCTGATGCCAAGCATCAAGGCCCAAGACTAGCCGTCCGCAGCGAGGGTAGCTAATTTGGGACGGGGCTTTTTTAGCTGCCCCGACCGTTAATCGACTAAGCCGGCACATTACCAGCCGGGGCAGCTAAAAAAGCCCCGTCCCAAATTAGCTACCCTGCAGGAGTTAGCGCCACGGATCGGCTTCGAACATCGGCTCGCGCTCGGGGCGGCGATCGCTGTAGGGATCGTAGCCGTCGTCGTCCTCGTTCTCGGCACGGATGTAGGGGTCACGCGGCTTGGGTGCCGGCTTGGGCGCAGGCTTGGGTGCGGCGGGCGCTGACTCAGGCGCCGGTGCGTTCGTCTCGTTCTCGTCTTTCATCTGCATAGCTCCTTGCCATGTACTCATGTTCAACATCATCGATTGTCGCACGAAAAAGGGCGGCGGACCCAATTGGATCCGCCGCCCTTGGCGTTTAGAGACGTTTAGAGACGACTGGCAGATTTTAAGGCATGGCCCAACAATCTACTCGGCGTCGGGCACCTCGTAGGTGGCAGACGGCGTGTTATCGCACACGACGGTAAAGGCACCGTCCTTGTCGACGTCAACCGTCACCTGATCGCCCTCGCGCACCGTACCGTCGATGATAGCGGCGGCGATGGCGTCCACGACCTCGCGCTGCACCAGACGCTTGAGCGGACGGGCACCAAAGACCGGGTCCAGACCGCCCACGGCGAGCATCTGCTTGGCCGCCGGGGTGATGGCAAGCGTCATGCGCTCCTTGGCCAGACGTGCGCGGACGTCGGCGAGCTGAATATCGACGATCTTTTCGATCTGCGCCATGCCGAGCGGATGGAACACCACGATATCGTCGATACGGTTGAGGAACTCGGGACGGAAAGTCTGAGCCATGGCCGCGTCAACCTGATGGCGCATCTCCTCCTCGTCCTTGCCCGAAAGATCGGCGATGGCCTTGGAGCCCACGTTAGACGTCATGATGATGATCGTGTTCTTGAAGGACACCTGACGACCCTGACCATCGGTCAGACGACCGTCGTCGAGCACCTGCAGCAGCACGTTGAAGATATCCGGATGAGCCTTCTCCATCTCGTCGAGCAAGATCACGGAGTACGGACGACGGCGCACGGCCTCGGTGAGCTGTCCACCCTCGTCGTAGCCCACGTATCCCGGGGGCGCACCGATCAGACGCTGAACGCTGAATTTCTCCATGTACTCGGACATGTCGATACGCACGAACGCGCGCTCGTCATCGAACAGGCACTCGGCCAGCGCCTTGGCGAGTTCGGTCTTGCCCACACCGGTGGGGCCCAGGAAGAAGAAGCTGCCGATGGGCTTGTCCGGATCGGAGAGGCCCGCACGGCTACGGCGCACGGCCGCGGCGACGGCAGAGACGGCCTCATCCTGGCCGATGACGCGCTTATGCAGCTCGCCTTCCAAGCCCTTCAGCTTGTCGAGCTCACCCTGCATCATCTTGGAGACGGGCACACCGGTCCAGGCGCTCACGACCTCGGCGATCTCGTCGGAGGTCACCTGCTCGTTGAGGCCTTCACCGTCCTGCTGCTTTTGTGCCTCGAGCGCGGCCTCGGAATCCTGAATCTGCTGCTGCAGACCCGGAATCACGGAGTAACGCAGCTCGGACGCACGGCCCAAGTCTCCGTTGCGCGTCGCACGTTCCTCTTCGCTCTTGGCCTCATCGAGCTGGCCCTTGAGCTCCTGCACATGGTCGATGGCGTTCTTTTGGTTGAGCCAACCGGCCTTTTGCACGTTGAGCTTTTCTTGAACCTCGGCAATCTCCTGGCGCAGGGTCTCCAGACGCTCCTTGGAGGCGTCGTCGGTCTCCTTCATGAGCGCCTGTTCCTCGATCTGCAGCTGGGTGAGCTGACGCGTGGTGGCGTCGATCTCGACCGGCATGCTGTCGAGCTCCATGCGCAGGCGGCTTGCCGCCTCATCGACCAGGTCGATGGCCTTGTCGGGCAGGAAGCGGTCGGCGATATAACGATCGGAGAGGTCGGCGGCGGCCACGAGCGCGCTATCGGTAATGTGCACGCCGTGGAAGATCTCGTACTTCTCCTTGAGGCCACGCAGAATCGAGATGGTGTCCTCAACGGTAGGCTCGCTCACCATAACGGTCTGAAAACGACGGGCGAGCGCTGCGTCCTTCTCGATGTACTTGCGGTATTCGTCGAGCGTGGTCGCACCAATCGCGTGCAGGTCGCCGCGGGCGAGCGCCGGTTTGAGGATGTTGCCGGCGTCCATGGAGCCCTCGGTGGCACCCGCGCCCACAATGGTGTGGAGCTCATCGATGAACAGGATGACCTTGCCCTCGGACTTCTGCACTTCCTTGAGCACGGCCTTCAAGCGGTCCTCGAACTCGCCGCGGTACTTGGCACCGGCGACCAGCGCGCTCATGTCGAGCTCGATGAGGTCGCGGTCGCGCAGCGTGCTCGGCACGTCGCCGGCCACGATACGCTGGGCGATGCCCTCGACGATGGCCGTTTTACCGACACCCGGCTCACCGATGAGCACAGGGTTGTTCTTGGTGCGACGGGACAGGACCTGGATAGTACGACGGATCTCGTCGGTACGGCCGATAACCGGATCGAGCTTGCCGGCACGGGCCAGGTCGCAGATGTTGCGGCCGTACTGCTCCAGTGCCTCAAACTGGGTCTTGTCCTCGGCGGACGTCACGCGGTCATCGCCGCGCAGCTCCTCGTAGACTTGCTCGATACGCTCCTTGGTAACGCCGGCGTCGCGCAGCACGCGGCCCGCCTCACCTTTGTCCTCGGCAAGCGCCATCAGCAGATGCTCGGTCACCACAAAGCTGTCGCCCATCTTGGTGGCCTTTTTCTCGGCCTTCTCGATGACACGGACGAGCTCGTTAGACAGGCCCATCTGCTGGCCCTCGCCCGAAACCTTGGGTGCGCGGTCGATGGCATCTTGCGTGGAGTGTGCAAGCTGGGCTGGGTCGGCGCCGATGCGCTCGATAATCACGGAGATATTGCGCTCGCCGGCACCGAGCAGGGCGGACAGCAGGTGAATCGGCTCCACCGCGCCGGCCTGTGCGTCGGCAGCCGTGCTCATGGCGGTCTGCAACGCCTCGCGCGACGTCATTGCTAGCTTATCGATTCTCATGGAATCACCTCTCTTGGGGCGGCCGCCCTACGGGGCGGCTTCACGTTGTCCGAGAAGTATTGTTGCCAGCTTTGTACGATCTTATACACAAATCTAAGTCTCTATATATAAGATTTTCTGAGTGATTGATGGATAGGGAGCAGGCACGCTCACCCGCTGCGGTCTCGTTCCCTTACTATCTCAATCTGTAACATCTAGCGGCTGTTTATGGCTCCAGATGTTACAAATCAAGATGAAATGGCCAGCGGCACCCGTTTGTCTCAATCTGTAACATCTACTCGGCAAATAGAGCTCTATCTGTTACAAATCGAGACGAACAGAAGACACCCGAATCGAAAATCTAAATCTGTAACACCAGGCCCACTTTTAGCGGCCAAGATGTTACAGGTCGAGACAAACCGAGAACCGCCACAAAGGTGCCTGCCCCCTTTGTGGCGGTTCTCGACAAAAAAGAAGCCGCCCCATTAACAGAGGCGGCATCAAGCAAGTCTATTTATTAGCGTCCCTCAAGACCCAACGAGAACGTCGCGGTAGCCCCTGCCACACCTTTCCCTCGGGCGACCCTCGCGAAGCGCGTGAGCACGAGGGAAAGGTGTGGCAGGGGCGTACAGCAGAGTTACTCGGCAGCGGCCTTGAACTTGTTGTAGTTGATCAGGCAGCCGGCCTTGACGATGGCACGCTCCTCCGCCGTCATATCGGCAATGTAGAGCTCAATCTGCTCGACCGCACCATCGGCGCGCACCACGTAGGCAGCGATGTCCTTTAGGTCGCCATCGAGCGCGGCACGGATACCCGGCACGAAGACGTAGTCGCCCACCTCAAAGTTGGGCTCGGCCTCCATCTGGAAGGGCACCATGCCCCAGTTCATCACATTGGAGCGATAGCGCTTGGTGGCGTACTCGTGGACGATGTTGGCCAGACCGCCAATCACGCGCTGGCAGCTCGCGGCCTGCTCGCGGGCAGAACCGTCACCGGGCTTCTTGGCATAGAGCATGGAGCCGTACTCGGTCGCCTTGGCATCGGCCACGACGCCGGCGCCGGCCAGCGCCTCAAACACGCCGGCAAGCTCGGCATCGAGTGCCGCCAGATCGCCCGCCGCCTCGCCGGCAACGCGGCGCTTCTCCACGGCGTCGACCTCCTTGGAACGACCCACGTAGGCCGGATCGCGGCGGCTGAGCGTAAACTCTGCCAGGCCCAGCGGATTGGAGCGGAAGGAGCTCGTCTCGCCCGAGGGAATGAGCTCGTCGGTCGTGGTGACCGGGTCCATGATCTTGGAGCACACCTTGAGCAGGATATCGTCGCCGAGAGGCTCCATCGCGGGCCACGGCTTGATGTTGGGGCCTTCGACCAGCTCGTCGGCAGGCTCTGCCTTGCCAAAGCCCCAGTACACGCGCTTTTTGTACGGCGCGTCATCAAAGGTGTACTCGCAGGCCTCGTCCCAAGTCTCCTCGGGCAGGTCGGTCGCCGGCGTCAGGACGCCGCCGTTGGCAGCCGTCGCCGCAATGGAGCGAGCGTCCATTAGGGCCACGGCGCTCAGCTGACCATTGCCCGGCTTGGAACCCTCGCGGTTGGGGAAGTTGCGCGTGGTGTGGCGGATGGACAGGCCGTTGTTGGCAGGCGTGTCGCCGGCGCCAAAGCACGGACCGCAGAACGCCGTGCGCACGATCGCGCCGGCCTCCATAAGGTCGTAGATATAGCCACAGCGCGTAAGTTCGAGTGCCACGGGCTGGCTCGTGGGATAGACCGACAGCGAGAACTCGCCGCAGCCGGTGTTGGCGCCCTTGAGCACGCGGGCAGCCTGGACCACGGAGTCGTAGTTGCCGCCCGAGCAGCCGGCGATAACGCCCTGTTGCACGTGAAGCTTGCCGTCGACGATCTTGTCGAGCAGGCTAAAGTGCGTCTTGCCCTCGCCGATCTTGGCGGCCTCGAGCTCCACCTCATGCAGGATGTCCTCGAGGTTCTCGTTGAGCTCCTCGATCTCAAAGCCGTTGGAAGGATGGAATGGCAGCGCGATCATGGGCTTGATGCTCGACAGATTGACCTCGACGCAACCGTCGTAGTAGGCGACATCGGCGGGCTTGAGCTCGCGGTAGTCGTCGCCGCGACCGTGCATGGCCAAAAACGCGTGCGTGTCCTCGTCGGTGGCCCAGATGCTCGACAGGCAGGTGGTCTCGGTGGTCATGACGTCAACGCCGTTGCGGTAATCGGTCGTCATGCTCGCGATACCCGGGCCCACAAACTCCATGACCTTGTTCTTGACATAGCCCTTGGCAAAGACGGCACGGATGATGGCGAGCGCCACGTCGTGCGGGCCGACGCCGGGACGCGGGGCGCCCGTGAGGTAGATAGCGACGACGCCGGGATAGGCAACGTCGTAGGTGTCGCGCAGCAGCTGCTTTGCCAGCTCGCCGCCGCCCTCGCCCACGGCCATGGTGCCCAGGGCGCCATAGCGGGTGTGCGAGTCGGAGCCCAGGATCATCTTGCCGCAACCGGCGAAGTTCTCGCGCATAAAGGAGTGGATGACGGCGATGTGCGGCGGGACGAAGATGCCGCCGTACTTCTTAGCCGCGGAAAGGCCAAAGACGTGGTCGTCCTCGTTGATGGTGCCGCCCACGGCGCACAGCGAGTTATGGCAGTTGGTGAGCACGTAGGGCAGCGGGAACTGCTCCATGCCCGAGGCGCGCGCCGTCTGGATGATGCCGACAAAGGTGATGTCGTGGCTCGCCATGGCATCGAAGCGAATCTTGAGCGCCTCGGGGTCGCCGGACGTATTGTGTGCCTGGAGGATCGAATACGCGATGGTGCCGCGCATGGCATCCTCGGGCGTCTGCGTAATACCGCGCTCGGCAGCCTCGGCCGCAGGCACAACCTCGCTGCCGCCGCGCAGGTAGATGCCGTCTTCGTACAGCTTGACCATACTGTCTCCCACTCTGCCCAAAAGATTTGGGCGCATAGCATGCATTCGTTCAATATCGTGCCATAGAACGGTTGCGAGTGGGTTACGAATCTGCACGTTCACTTTATCTCGGTAAAGTACAGGACGAGCCCGATGTGGGTCAGCAGATTTGGTGCAAGAGCGTCCCTTTCGACTAGTCATTTAAGAACGTCCCCAATGACTACCAACGACTACCGCATTCGGAGCAAGGCAACGCCGCAGGTAGAGGATGGACAGCGAGCGGGCCGCATTTCCAAAGTGAGGAACGTCCCCAAGTGCCGCATCCGGACCATGGCAACGCCGCAGGTAGAGGACGGACAGCGAGCGACGTCCAGGGCGAACAAGTTGGCATGAAAAAGGCAAGGCATAGACCTTCTGGTCATGCCTTGCCTTTTGAATGACAAATTGTCGCTCTGGGCGGCGCGCAGCGTCGACCGGTCCGCCGTTCGTTAGAACGGCGGAACCTAGAGATCCCCGCCGGCTCCCAGTAGCTTGCGCATGACCTGTTCGGGATTAACCGAGCCATCGCGCGGGGCCAGGGAGGTGATCTTCTTCTGCATCTTGTACTCGTGCAGCTCGTCCTCGAGCTGGCGCATGCGGGCGCGGAGCTTTTCGTTCTCGCGCTCGCGCTCCTCGGCACGCTCCTTCATATCGAGGATGCGCACCACGCCGGCAAGATTGATGCCCTCGTCGGTCAGCTGGTTGATGAGCTCCAGGCGCTCGATATCGGCACGCGAATACAGGCGCGTGTTGCCGCCCGAGCGCTGGGGGTTCACCAGACCCTTGGACTCGTAGACGCGCAGAGTCTGCGGATGCATGCCGGTCAGCTCGGCCGCCACGCTGATCATGTACAGCGGTTTGTTCCTATTGTCCTCGGCCATGCTACCTGACCCCTTTCCGTCTCGTTATCGTCCATCATAAGCCCGCGGGCGTGGGCGTGTACCACGACCGCCCTAGAACGTCGCCTTGTAACGGTTGACCTTCTCGCGGTAGTCGCGCGTGTCGGCCTCGCGCAGCTTGGTCATGGCATCGCGCTCGTCATCGGATAGGTTCGTGGGAACCTGTACCTTGATCTCGACGAGCAGCGCGCCCGTACGGCCACGGTGCTTAACGTCGGGCGCCCCCATCTCCTTAAAGCGGAACTTCTTGCCCGTCTGGGTACCCGCAGGCACTTTCAAACGGACCGTCGCACCGCCGGGCGTGGGCACGTCCACCGTGCAGCCGAGCGCCGCCTCGTAGACCGAGACCGGTACCTCCATGGTCACGTCGGCGCCTTTGCGCTTAAACAGCGGGTGCTCCTCCACATGCGTGGTCACGACCAGGTCGCCGCGCTCGCCACCGGCGACGCCATACTCGCCGCGACGCTTGTAGCGTAGCTTGCCGCCGTCGACCGCGCCCGCGGGCACCGAGACCGTAATGGTCTGCTGCTCGCCTGTCGAGGGAATGCGATAGGTGACCTTGTGCGTCACGCCGCGAAACGCGTCCTCGGCCGTCACATCGACGGTCAGCGACAGGTCGCCGCCCTTGCGAGCGCGGCTGCGACCCGCTCCGGCACCGGCAGCGCCCGCAGCCCCGGCAAAGCCCGAGCCCCAATCGCTGCCCCAGGCGCCGTTGCCGCTAAAGATGCTGTCGAAGATGTCGCCCCAGCCGCTGGCACCCGCGCCGGCACCGTAGCCGCCACCATACGCGCCGCCTGCGCCCGGCATGCCGCCAAACATGAGCATCTGGTCGTACTCTTTGCGCTTCTTCTCGTCCGAAAGCGTCTCGTAGGCCTCGCTGATCTCCTTGAACTTGGCCTCGTCGCCGCCGGCGTCGGGGTGATATTTTTGCGCGAGCTTGCGAAACGCGCTCTTGATCTCTTTGTCGGAGGCGCTCTTGGATACGCCCAGGATGTCATAGAAGGTTTTGCCTGCAGCCATCGTAGCTCCTCTCCTGTTACGTCCGCCGTCCATGCAGACGACGGCTCATGCTTTCATATGGCACTAGGCCAGAAAGGGCCCCGGGTGTTGCCCCGGGGCCCTTCTCAATTACTCCTCGGTGCTCTCGGCCGTATCGGCCGTAGCATCCTCGGGCGCCGCTTCGGGCTCCGGTGCGGGGCGCTTTTCGCCACCGTAGGTCACCGTCACCATCGCGGAACGCAGGATGCGGTCCGCCATGCGGTAGCCCTTCTGGTACACGTCGTTGACGGTCTCGTCGTACTGCGACGAGTCCTCGACACGACCCACAGCCTGGTGCTCGAGCGGATCGAACGCCTCGCCCTTGGGGTCGATGGGCTCAACGCCCTCGTGCGCAAACACATCGAGTAGCTTGGCATGCACCGCGTCGACGCCGTCGACGAACTGCTTAAAGTCGTCGGCAAGCTCTTGGCTGCGGGCATGGTCGATCGCGCGCTCGATATCGTCGACCACCGGCAGCAGCGCAGTGACGAGCTTCTCTGTCGCGCGCTCACGCTCGGCGATACGCTCGCTGGCGGTGCGGCGACGGAAGTTCTCCCAGTCGGCCTGCAGACGGGCGGTGCGGTCGGTGGCGTCCTTCGCCTTATCCTCGGCAGCCTTCTGAGCCTCTGCCGCAGCATCGAGCTCATTGCGCACGTCGGCAAGCTCCTTCTGGGCCTGCTCGAACTTGAGCTTAAAGTCGTTGTCGGCGGCTTCCTCACCGGCGCGGATAGCGGCTTCCACCATCTCGTCCTCGGTCATCGTCGCCTCCTTGTTGGAATCCTCTACCTGGTTCTCGACAGCCTCGGCGGCCTCGGCCTCGTTGGCCTCGGTATCGTCGACGGCCTCTACGGGAATCTTCACGTCCTTCTCCTCAGAGTCAACGGGGGCGGCTCCAACGGCAGCCGCCTCCGTGCGAGCTTTACGGGCGGACATGATTACTTGTCCTCGTCGTCCACAACCTCGTAGTCGGCGTCGACGACGTCATCGTCGGCAGGCTGGGCGCCGGCGGCACCGTCGGTCTGCTGCTGAGCGTCGGCGTAGACAACCTGAGCCAGCTCGTAGGCCACGGACTGCAGGGACTCGCCAGCGGCCTTGATGGCCTCGACGTCAGAGCCCTCGAGCGCCTTCTTGGCATCGGCGATAGCGGCCTCGGCCTTGGACTTCACGTCGGCGGAAACCTTGTCGCCCAGCTCGTTGAGGGTCTGCTCGGTGGAGTAGCACAGGCTGTCGGTCTGGTTGCGGACCTCGACCTCTTCCTTCTGCTTCTTGTCCTCCTCGGCATGAGCCTCGGCGTCCTTGACCATACGATCGACTTCTTCGTCGGACAGAGCGGTGGAGCCGGAGATGGTGATCTGCTGCTCCTTGCCGGTGCCCTTGTCCTTAGCGGAGACCTTGACGATGCCGTTGGCGTCGATGTCGAAGGTGACCTCGATCTGCGGCACGCCGCGGCGGGCAGCCGGGATACCGGTCAGCTGGAACTTACCGAGCGACTTGTTGTCGCGGGCAAGTTCGCGCTCGCCCTGGAGCACGTTGATCTCGACGCTGGTCTGGTTGTCGGCAGCGGTGGAGTAGACCTCGGTCTTGGAGGTCGGAATCGTGGTGTTGCGGTCGATCATCTTGGTCATGATGCCGCCCATGGTCTCGACGCCCAGCGACAGCGGGGTAACGTCGAGCAGCAGGATGCCCTCGACGTCGCCGGTGAGCACGCCGCCCTGGACGGCAGCGCCGTCGGCAACGACCTCGTCGGGGTTCACGGACATGTTGGGCTGCTTGCCGGTCATGGTCTTGACGAGCTCCTGGACGGCGGGCATACGGGTGGAGCCGCCGACGAGGATGACCTCGGTCAGATCGGAGAGCTTAAGGTTAGCGTCGCGCAGGGCGTTGGTGACAGGCTGCTTGCAGCGCTCGAGCAGGTCGCGGGTGATCTTCTCGAACTCGGCGCGGGTCAGCGTGTAGTTGAGGTGCAGCGGGCCGGACTGGTTCATGGTGATGAACGGCAGGTTGATAGTGGACTGCTGGGCGGCGGAGAGCTCCTTCTTGGCGTTCTCGGCGGCCTCCTTCAGACGCTGCAGGGCCATGGGGTCCTGACGCAAGTCGACACCGTTCTCCTGCTGGAACTTATCGGCCATCCAGTCGATGACGCGCTGATCCCAGTCGTCGCCGCCCAGGTGGTTGTCGCCCGAGGTGGACAGAACCTCAAACACGCCGTCGGCGAGGTCGAGGATGGAGACGTCGAAGGTACCGCCGCCCAGGTCGAAGACCAGGATGCGCTGGTCGGAGCCCTGCTTGTCCAGGCCATAGGCCAAAGCGGCAGCGGTCGGCTCGTTGACGATACGCTTAACGTTGAGGCCGGCGATCTTACCGGCGTCCTTGGTGGCCTGACGCTGGGCGTCGTTGAAGTAGGCCGGGACGGTGATGACGGCGTCGGTGACGGTCTCGCCCAGATACTTCTCGGCGTCGGCCTTCATCTTTGCGAGCGTCATGGCGCTCACCTGCTCGGCGGTGTATTCCTTGCCCTCGATGTCGACGACGGCACGGCCACCCTGGCCCTCCTTGACCTCATACGGCACGGTCTTGAGCTCGGAGGTGCACTCGGAGTACTTGCGGCCCATGAAGCGCTTGATGGAGAACACGGTGTTCTTGGGGTTGGTGACCGCCTGGTTCTTAGCGGCCTTGCCCACGACGCGGTCGCCGTCGGCACGGAAGCCCACGACAGACGGGGTGGTGCGGTCGCCCTCGGCGTTCACGATGATGGTCGGAGAACCGCCCTCGAGAACGGCCATTGCGGAGTTAGTAGTACCAAGGTCGATACCAAGAATCTTGCCCATTAGAAATTCCCTCTCTCTTGTGCGTTTGCACCGACTCGGCGGTCTGCCAAGCGGTCTTTCGGTTTGTCTTTCAGGATGTAGTGTATCCCCTTATGGACCGGAATATACAAAATCTAAGTCAATTCATATAAGATTTCTTATCACTTAGAGTTTAGGTTCTCGAATGCGCAGGTAGATGCGCTGATTGAGTTCTCGGCAAATCTATCGAGATCTATGTAGAGATGGCTGAGGTTTGGGCCGGGGGTGCCTGGGGCTGCTTTACGGAAAGCTCGTCCCGGTTGGAGCGTGGATTCCGGGTCGTAGTTCCGTCTGAAGGCTCAACCGGAAACCGTATCCCGTTTTGAGAGCTGATACCGGGTCGTAGTTTCCGCTAGCGGGCCCAACCGGAAACTGCGACCCGTTTTTCGACCAGATAACGGGATGCGCTTTCCGAAAGCCCACTCAATTGCTCAATAATTCGAGTCACCTTTAGCTAACATTTGCACAGCTCACCAGCCTCACCTGTGCGTTTCTTAGTAAGCCGTGGCATACTCGGCGAATGGTATGAAGATGCCGGCCAGAGGGTATTGCAAACGGTCGCTCACGTGGTATGTTTTTGCCCGAATCAAACCGGCGCGCATCGCCTGTAGCGTCGGTCAACAGAGAGGAAACTACCATGGCTCATCCCGTAATTGATGCCGACGAGTGCATCGCTTGTGGCGTTTGCGTCGACTCCTGCCCCGCTGGCGTTCTGGAGCTCCAGGACGTCGCTACCGTTGCTGACGAGGACTCCTGCGTCGCCTGTGGCGCTTGCCAGGACGCTTGCCCCGCCGGCGCGATCACCGAGATCGTCGAGGAGTAACAACTCCCCCACTTGCACACTCACAAGTACACCGTGCACAAAAAAGGAGGCCTCCGCATCGCCGCAGAGGCCTCTTTTTTGTGCGGATAGCTAATTTGGCACCGTCGCAGGTTGAGCATAAGTCAGCGAAAACGCCCCTAAGCGAGCAAGGTGACGTGAAAGAGGAGGGAAGCGTACTTTTGTACGCGACCGACGATCGAACGTCAGATTGCCGCTTAGGGGCGTTTGCAGCGTCGGCTACGATAGATCGTCTTCGTAGGGCATCAGGTCTGCCAGATAACCCTTCTCCTTGAGCATAGCCTCGATCTCGTCGAGGGTTTGCTCATCCTCTGCCGCGATGCGATGGAAGTGATAGCCGCTCGTCACCGTTAGTAGCGGAAAGCTTTTGCCGCTCTCGATATCGTGCAGGTAGCGCTCAACATCGCGACGATTGCGGATGTCCAGGTCGGCCGTGATCTTACCGTACACGCGGTGATTGACGATCACGTTGAGCACGGCGCCTCCGGCGTCGACGATACTCGTGAGCTCATCGCCTGCCTGCTCCATGCTATGGCGAACCTTGACCAGGCGCGTGGGCACGGCGGGGCTGCTGGGGGCCTCCTGCAGCACGTAGCCGCGATTGGTCGCCACGATATCGTGCCCATCGGCGCGCAGCAGGGCGATGTCTTGCACGACAACCTGGCGGCTCACACCCACCTCGCGAGCAAGCGTACTGCCGGAGACGGGGTCTTTGGCTCGCTCGAGCACGCCCATGATGGCACGGCGACGCTCGCGGGCGTCCATTATTTACCGTCCAGCAGACGCAGGTGCTTAAGCGAGAGGTCGAGAATCGGCGCAGAGTGCGTCAACGCTCCCGAGCTAATAAAGTCAACGCCCAGGTCGGCAAGCGCACGGATATTGCTGGCATCCACGTTGCCCGAACACTCGGTCTTGGCGCGACCGGCAATAAGCTCAATCGCGGCAGCCATGTCATCGTGGGTCATGTTGTCGAGCATGATGATGTCGGCACCGACCTCCACGGCCTCGCGTACCATGTCCAGGTTCTCGCACTCGATCTCGACCGTCGCGGTAAACGATGCATGGGCGCGCGCCATCTCGATCGCACGCGCCACGCCGCCGGCGGCGTCGATGTGGTTGTCCTTGAGCATGACGGCCGTCGACAGATTGTAGCGGTGGTTGCTGCCGCCGCCGATCTCGACCGCGGCCTTCTCGAAGACGCGCATACCCGGCGTGGTCTTGCGCGTGTCGACGAGCACGGTCTTGGTGCCCTCGAGCGCCGCAGCCATCTGGTGCGTATAGGTAGCGATACCGCTCATGCGCTGCAGGTAGTTGAGCGCCACGCGCTCGCCCGAAAGCAGCACGCGCGCATCGCCGCGTACCTGGCCCACGTGGTCGCCGGCGTGCACCTCGTCGCCATCGGCAACATCAAACAGCACCGAGCTCTGCGAATCCAGCAGCTCAAAGGTACGAGCGAACACATCCAGGCCCGCGATGATGCCATCGGCCTTGGCGATGAGCTCCACCGTGGCGGGACGCGCCGTGGGGCACACGCTCGCCGTGCTCACGTCCTCAAACGTAATGTCCTCGCGCAGAGCCTGCAGAATCAGATCATCGACGACGAGCTTCATGGTAATGGGGTTCATGGTCTACTCCTCCACGGCCTGCGTGCCGGCGGCACGGGCCAAATCATCGATTGCCAGGGTGTCGGCGCTCAGGGCGCGATGACGGCCATCGAGCGCGGGCTCGCCCGCCTGCTCCACGGCGAGCGACTCGCCGGTACGCATGTGCCACGCGGCGCGACGACCCCAGACCAGCGCCTCGAGCAGGCTGTTTGATGCAAGGCGGTTCTTGCCGTGAACGCCGTTGCAGGCCGTCTCGCCGGCGGCGTAGAGCTCGGGCATCGAGGTGCGGCCGTCCTTGTCGACCCACACGCCGCCCATAAAGTAGTGCTGCGTGGGTGTGACGGGAATGGGCTCGTCCAAGATGTCGCGGCCGTCCTCCAGGCAGCGTGCGCGAATGTTGGCAAAGTGTCTGGTCACCACGTCGCGCTCAACGGGGGCAAAGCTCAGCCACTCGTGCTCGGTACCATCCTGCTTCATCTGCTCGCGAATAGCGGCGGCGACCACATCGCGCGGCTGAAGCTCATCGGTAAAACGCTCGCCGGCGGCGTTAAGCAAAATCGCGCCCTCGCCGCGGCAGCTCTCGCTGATCAGGAAGGTGCGGCCCGGCTGCGGCGAGAACAGTCCCGTGGGGTGAATCTGCACGTAGTCCAGGTGCTCCATCTTAATGCCATGCTCCTGGGCAATGTAGCAGGCATCGCCGGTGAGCTGCGGGTAGTTGGTCGAGTGGTCGTACACGCCGCCGATACCGCCTGTCGCCCACAGCGTGTGGCGGGCATGGATCTTAAACGGCTCGCCGGCATGCACGCCCTCGGCGGCATTTGCCAGCTCGTCGGCGGGGCGAACCGAGTTGTCCTCGTCCACGGGAACGGCGACGACGCCGAGGCACGCCGTGGCGCCATCACGCTCGCCCGTCAGAATGTCGGTCATGGCCACGTGCTCCAAAATCTGCACGTTATCCAGCTTGCGAACGGCCTGGAGGAGCTTGGTCGTGATTTCCTTGCCCGTAATGTCGGCATGGAAGGCGATGCGCGGGCGACTGTGCGCACCCTCGCGGGTAAAGTCGAGGCTGCCGTCGGCCTTGCGCTCAAAGTCCACCCCCATGGCCAGCAGGTCGTTGATGACCGAGCGGCTCGAGCGGATCATGATGTCGACGCTCTCGCGGCGGTTATCGTAGTGGCCGGCGTGCATGGTGTCCTCAAAGAAGGCGTCGTAGTCAGAGCCTTCGGGAAGCACGCAGATACCGCCCTGCGCGAGCATCGAATCGCACTCGTCGACAGCGCCCTTGGAGAGCATGATCACGCGCGTGCTCGTCGGCAGATTGAGGGCCGCGTACAGGCCCGCCACGCCGCAACCGGCAATGACGACGTCGCACTCCATGTCGGGGCATTGTTTGGTTTCCACAGGAATCCTCTCCCTTGCAATGTGGCATAAGGGATGGTCCCTCATGTCACATCGTTCTAGCGCGCCGCGTATTCGAGCATGCGGTCGAGCGTGAGCTTGGCCTGGTCGGCGGCCTCATCCGACACGCCAATCTGCACCTCGCCCTCGCCCGTCTCCAGGCAGCGCACGAGCTTTTCGAGCGTGATGAGATCCATGTTGACGCAGGTGGGCTGTACCGCGGGGAAGTAGAACTTTTTGCCGGTGCCCTGACAGCGGCGCTCGAGCTCGTAGAGCACGCCGCGGACCGTTACGATGATAAACTCGCTCGCGTCCGACTCCTCGGCATACTTGATGATGCCGGCAGTGGAGCCGATGTAGTCGGCCTCGGCCAGGACGTCGGCCTTGCACTCGGGGTGCGCCAGCACGAGCGCATCGGGGTGCGCCTCCTGTGCGTCGACGATCTGCTCGACGGTGATGATGTGATGGCGCGGGCAGTAGCCGTTGTTGAGGATGACGTGCTTTTGGGGCACCTGCTCGGCCACAAAGCGGCCCAAGTTCTGGTCGGGAATGAACAAGATGTGCTGCTGCGGCAGCTCGGAGACGATCTTGACGGCGTTAGAGCTGGTAACGCACACGTCACTCCAGCTCTTGATCTCGACCGTCGAGTTGACGTAACACACCACGGCCAGGTCGTCGCCATATTCGGCGCGCGCCGCGTCGACCGTCTCGCGCTTGACCATGTGGGCCATGGGACAGTCCGCGCCCGGCTCGGGCAGCAGCACGGTCTTGGTGGGATTGAGTAGCTTGGCGCTCTCGCCCATAAACTCCACGCCGCACAGCACGATAGTCTGCTGCGGCAGGCTCTTGGCGAGCTTTGCCAGGTAGAAGCTGTCGCCGACGTAATCGGCAACGGCCTGGACCTCGGGCGCCACATAATAGTGCGCCAGGATCACTGCGTCACGTTGGGTTTTTAGTTGCTGAATGGCCTCGACGAGCTCTGCGGGCACCAGTGCCGCGCGCTCCGTTGCCGTCGTTGCCGATGCCAGGCCGGCCGCGATATCGCGTGCAAGCTCCGATGCATCCATGTTCGCGCTCTGTGCCATCAAGGCCCCTCTCTTTTGGCGAATCTTGGGGCTTTAGTATGACACCTGGCTTTACAGCTGACAAGACAGCTGTAAAGCCAGGTGTAAAGTTGGAATAAGGATTCAATCTTGGGGCGGATCCATTTTCGAACTGGCAAGCTGAGGACAGTCGAAAATGGATCCGCCACACGGTTCGAGCGGCCCGTTTTATCTTGGTCCGAGAGGCGGTGGGCATAAAAGCGGGTCCGGATCGCTCGATCCGGACCCGCTGGGAGCTGGTGCGCGGTTAAGCGCGGCGCTTCATGATGGCCCACGCCAGCAGCAGGACTACCACACCGGCAGCGAGTACGGCACCCGCAATGACATAAGTGCTGTCGCCGGACTCAGGCAACGCCTCCTTGCTAGCCCTCTTCTTAGGCTTGGAAGTCGTAGTCGTGGTCGTAGTAGTCGTAGTGGTCTGGCCAGGAGCGGGCTTGGCAGCCTCGGCAACGGTAAAGGTCGTCTCGGCCGTGCCCGTGGTCGAAACCACGCTCAGCCTGTGTTTGCCCACGCCGAGCGTATTCAGGAAGCTCGCCTTGAGCGTCACGATCGTAGAGCCCTCGGTGAGCACGTAGTTCTCGGCCGCGACCTCCTTATCGTCGACCAGTACCTTCTGGAAGAACGCGAGCGGTGCGCTCGAACGGAAGCTCAGGTCCTTGGCGGCGTCAACCACCATCGTCTGGCCCTTACCGTCGATGATCTCGGGTACCAGAATCGCGATTTCCTCGGTTGCGCCCTTCTCGCCGCAGACGGTGCACTCCTGGTGTTTCTTGCCCTTGGCCTCGGTAGTCGCCGGTTTGTCGACAACCCACTTAAAGGTATGCTCGGCCTTGTCGATGATGTTGCCGCAGCGGCAGTTATGCCAGTGGTTCTTGGCATCGCGTGCCCAGCCGGAGCCGTCGGGCTCGTGCTTAAGCACGCCCTCGACCGTCACGTTCACATCGCCCTCGACGTCCTTAAGCTCATAGGTGCCCTTGGCGGAAAGCTTAACGGCCTTGCCGTTGACCTTGACGGCGTAGTCCTTGCCCGCAAAGTACGCGCTGTCGATGCCCATGGTGAGTGTTGCAGTCCCGTGCCAATCGAGCTCGGTTGCCGTCGAGGTGAGCGCGTAGCCCACCTGATTGCTCGGCAGCGTCACGACCAGCTTGGGACCGGCCGCCACGGTAACCTCGGTGGCGGAAGAAGCGTCATAGTTGGCCTTGGCCTGGTAGCGCACCTCATACGTGCCGGCGGCAAGACCCGTAAGCTCGGCCGTGCCCTCGTCCACCGCCTGATACTTGTCAGCACCCTTGGCACGCCACTCCATCGTCGCGTCGACGCCCGTGATCTTGCCGTCACGCTTGCCGCTCACGGTCTCGGCCGCAACCTGGACCACCGGCGCGCCCTGCGCGGCGTTCTTGATGGAGAAGTCGCACGTCAGACCCTCAGTCGGAAGCGCGTAGTTGCCTGCGGCCTTGCCCGTCAGTGCGGTGAGGCTCGCCTGGTACGAATCGCCGGCCTCGGTCTGGGAGCCTTCGACGGTCGCGCCAAGGTCATCCTTGCCGATGACGTTACCGAGCGTCGCCTCGGGGCAGTGCTCCTTGCCGTCATAGGTGAACTCGGTGGTGCCCCATGCCACAGTGAGCAGACGCTGGTTGATGGTGAACGTGCCGTCGACAAACGTGATGCTGTAGTTGGGGTTTGCACCCTCAGGTTGCGTCAGCTGCAGAGCATAGCCGCCATCACGCACGTTGTCGCTATCTTCGCGCTCGATCTCGAGGCCCTGAAGCGTTTCGCCCGCGACGAGTTTGCCAGAAGTGACATCCCACGTAAACACGGGGTCGGCCTCGCCGTAGGTCTTAGAAACGTCCTGGGCGGTGACCGTAATCGCGCGCGGCTTGACCTCGAGAATCACCTTACCCTCGGCCTTCACGCCGTCGATCGTTACCTCATAGGACACAGTCAGCGTGCCGACGTCCTTAATCTTGGGAGCCTCGGGGGACCAGTTCTTGCCGTCAGTGCTGTACTTTGCCGTTGCACCCTTGGGCAGACTCGTCGCATCAACCGTGTGATACGCACCGTCGTACTCGTCGGAGTAGCCCTTGATGCCGAAGGCGGGAATCTCGACAGACTCGCGCTCGTAGCCGCACGTCTTGCAGCGCTCATGCTTGGAACCGGGCTTATCAGCCGCAGCGGTCTGGTCGACGACCCACTCAAAGTCATGCTTTGCGCGATCAACGTCCTCCTTGCCACAGGTGCAGGTGTTCCAGTGCTCGGTATCGTCGTGCTTCCAACCGCTACCGTCGGCCTTCTTAGGGCCGTCCTTGACCTCAACCGTCAGGGCCTTGGAGGCGTTATGGTTACGGTCAGCCTTAAGGCGAACGCAGTATTTGCCAGCGGCGAGGCCCTTAACCGACGTCTCGCCTTCGGCAATCCGCTGATAGTCGCTGGCGGCCTCGGCTTTCCACTCGTAGGTGTTATCAATCCCGTCGATGCTGCCGTCCGCCAAGTCATGCCCGGTCGCGGCCGTCGTCTTGACGTCCTTGGGAGCGGCCTGATCGGCGGGAGCGATCTTAATCTCAAGCTCGCCCTCCACCGGCACGTAGTCGGGTGCGGTAATACGGTACTTAATTGTCTCGGCGCACGCGTTGGTATAGGAGGGGATTCGGTCTTCGTACAGCGAGCCACCACCGACGCTATATTCGATCTTCATGCCCTCGGGGGCGTTGTCGACCGTCACCGACGGCGAGTGAGCCATGCCATCGTAGGTGCCGTCAAAGCCCTTGGCCTGAACATTCTCGAACTGCGTGCCGTAGATGCTCCAGTAGAAACTCTGACCATAAGCAAAGTTGCCCAAGCCCCACAGCCAGGTTCTATACGTACCGGGATCGGTACCGTCCCGATCTCCACGGTCTTGATCGAACTCATAGTCCACACCCAACCTGAGGTCAACCGTCTCACCATCTACCGTTGTAGTCACCTTAAATTGCGGAGCGATCTTCTCACCCGTCCACTTGAACGCTGGCAAGTTATTCTTGACTGTGTCGTTATTGAGCACCTCGACCTTGCAAGTACTTAGCTTAATTCCATCGATCTTGAACACGCGCTCGAGCGTAACATCGCTCTGTCCCTCGATGGCAACCGTCGCCACCACGCGATAGGTACCCGCATCGCACGGCTGCGACCCTTCCATCTCGATGCCCACGGTGTCATTCTCATCCACGAAACGGTAAAAGCGTGCGCTCACAATCTTTACCTTGCCCTGGGCTACAGCGTTGTCCTTTTGAGACGGCTTGGTCGTAGCAAGCACGGCGTCGCGCTGCTTGCCGTTGTAGGTAAAGCTCAGGTCGCCGCTCTTGGACGACATCAGCGAGATCGTCTCGCCGTCCCTGGAGTAGACACAGTGCGAGGCCTCATACTGTCCGTTGCACCTAGCCGCGATGCTGTACCCATTCTTGTTGATGGAATAGGCCCACTCGTGCTCGTGCTTGCGATGGATAACCTTGACCTTGCCATCGGTAACGTCGTATGCAAGGTCGGCATTAGCAAACTTGAGCCTGCTCGCAAGATCCTCCTGCGAAAGATCGCTCGTGCCAAGGTCCACATACTCATAATAGTAATACTGCTTATTGGACTCGGGATCGAACTTGGTATCGTCGATAGACAGGACGGCTTCGCCCGTAAAAGACTTATCGACGTGAACCTTGCCGTAGCTACCGACATCGGACGCATCGACGCCCTTCGCCTTGGCCGTAGTGACCTTCGTGTTGCCGGCGAGCGTCACAGAACCAAGGGCGTAAACCGCGCAGCGTTTCTCGTCCTGACCGCTTATGTCGCGACCGTTGAAATAATCAGAGGGAAACACGAACGAATCGTCGATAACCGTACCGTTTATGGTGCACGACGCATCCTTTGCCACCGCAATGGCACTCGTCATGTGCATCTGATATTGAATACCCCACACATTGAACATATAAGAGCAGGGGCCATTCCATGACGTGTTATTTGTTGAACGGATACTGCAGTTATTCAGGGCGACTATGGCATTTTTGACGCCAATATTGCCCGCATGCACATGACCGCTCTCAACCTTCATCTCGTCGCATGCAATCATTCCCTGACTGTTGTTTTCGAACGTGCAGCCGTTCAACGTAACTTTTGGAGTCTTCGACCGCCCGACCACGCTCAAGGCGCCGACGCAGTCATCACTATTATTCTTAAACGTGCAGTTGACAAACGTTGCATCCACCGCGACCTGGCTGCCTCTGATAGTTACAGGCGCCGGCGAGGCTTCGTAAATTTCATTACCCTGGTCAACCTTGAATGCGCTGTTCTTGCAGCATTTCCAACCGCTGACACTCACGTTCGTGAAGCTGGCCGTCTCCCCCGCACCCATGGTTCCATAGAGCGTGATTGCCCGATCGGTATCTTTGTTCTCGGTCCTTGAAACAAGCTTGAGGTTTTTCACGGAAAGGTTGAGGCTCTTGCCCGTATTCGGTTTATCGACACCTCCACGCGCTTCGTAATCATTGCTATCGCTCAAAAACGTTTTTCCATCGCAGCGTACCTCGGTCGGGACACCCGAATCACCGATGAACTCGACATAACCGCCCTTGAGCACAAAGAGCGGGTGTTGCGAATATGTAAGGTCACGCTCGACGGTCAGCGGACCGCCCAGAGACGAGCTGTCGGTGAAATATAGGCGGGTCGGATTCTCCCTGGTGCCGCCCTCGACCTCATAGTGGTCGATATCAACCGTGCCGGCAAACCGATAGTCTTTGCCGCCGGAAAGTTGGATTACATCACTTTCGCCATACGAAAGCTCGCTTTTCAGGTGTTTCGGTTTGATCGCGGCGGACGGATACGCCTCGGCTACCGTAGGCGTGGCGAGGGTCGTCGCCGCACCCCCAAGCGCCAGCGCTGCAGCCAGCACGCAAGCAGCAAGTCTGCGCATCCTCATCTTCTTCTCCCTCATCACGGCTCCCCTTACCCCTATGCTTTCGCAATGTTCGTTATCGCTTGGCGCCGGCGGTCGGCCTGACTCCCCGTCCGACCGCCGGCATCGATTGACATGTGTATCCATGGAGTATTGTGCGGCCATCAAAACTGACGCCCTGCCGCTCAGCGCGAGTTGCGCACCGTGGGGCGCAAACGGGGTGTTCCTCCGCGGGCGGCGCGCACCCAATGTGGCAAAATCGAACTACTAAGGGGGCCCGAATGCTCAAGATCATCGCCTGCGACGACGACGTCGCTTTTCTAGATAGACTGCACCGGATGATCGACCGCTGGTCGACCGAGACGGGCACGGCGGTCGACGTTGCACTCGTCACGCGCGGCGAGGACCTGCTGGCCCGCCATGCCGCATCGCGCGCCGACATCATTCTGCTCGACATGATCATGCCGCTCGTCAACGGCATGGACACCGCGCGGGAGTTGCGCCAATCCGATACAGCCGTGCGACTGGTGTTCCTCACCTCATCGCCCGAGTTCGCGCTGGAGTCCTATGAGGTCCGCGCCTTCGACTACCTGCTCAAGCCCGTAACGTACGAACGCCTGGCGCAACTGCTCGACGAGCTTTCGAGCATGCGACCTGACGCGACCGATGAGCTCGTGACCAAAACGTCCTTTGGATACCATGCCCTGCGCCTGTCCGATATCGAATACGCCGAGGCCCGCAACAAGCACGTGGTATTCCACCTGCGCGACGGGCGCGATATCGAGGCGCTCGAGCCGTTCCGCAGCATCGAGGACCAGCTGGCCAAAAACGCAAACTTCTTTAAATGTCACCGTAGCTACCAGGTCAACCTGCGCAATATCGACCACTTCAACCGCACGGATATCGTCATGCGCTCGGGCGCTTGCATCCCGCTGGCGCGCAGTTGCAAGCAGGGTTTCCAGGATGCCTACTTTGCGGCACGGTTCGAGAGCGGGAGGCGCTAATGCTCCCCGCGGCCGAGATGGTACTTTGGGCAATCCACCACGCAACGACCCTGCTTTTTGGCGTTTTTGCCTCGGCGGCGCTCTGCGGTATCGAGATCAACCGGCGTCATGCGCTTGAGCTGGTGATGGTCGGCGCCGTAACCGGATGCGCATTCGGCCTCGCCAATGCCGTCGGCGGCGAGCTTTTCGCCCGTCAGGTATATCCGCTCGTCGTGCATCTGCCGCTCGTCATCTACCTGTGCGCGCGCTATCGCCTGAGCCCGCTGCTCGTTATGCTGGGCGTCACCAGTGCTTATCTGAGCTGCCAGTTCAGCAACTGGATGGGCATCGCCGCGCTCGCCGCCACCGACTCGCAAATCGCGTACTACGCGGCACGCATTATCACCACGGCCGTCGTCTTTGCAATCCTGCTGCATTGGGCCAGCGACATCGGTCCGCGCCTGGCGGTTAAAACCCCCACCGAGCTCGAGATTCTGCTCATCCTGCCGCTCGTCTATTACATCTTTGACTACGCCACCAACGTCTACACCACGCTCTTCCACTCGGGCTCCGTGGTGACGGTTGAGTTTTTGGCGTTTGCGCTTTGCGCGTTCTACCTCATGTTTCTTACTGTGTATCTGCGCGAATACGAGGCAAAGGAAATCGCCGAGCGCGAGCGCTGGATGCTCGCGACCCGCGACAGCGCAGCCATCAAGGAGCTCGAGGCCTGGCGCCAATCTGGACGTGAGCTTTCGGTTCTCCGCCACGACATGCGGCACTTCCTGCGCGGCCTTGCGGCTTTGATCGAGGAGGGCCGCACCGACGAGGCGCTCGAGCGCATCGACGAGCTCTGCGAGACAAACGACCGCACCGCTGTGCGCCGCTACTGCGCCAACGACACGGTCAATATCGTGCTTTCGTCATTTAGCTCCGATATCAACCGAAACGGCATCAGCGCCGATTTGCGCGCCGCCGTGCCCGAGAGCGTCCATGTAGCCGACGTCGATCTGTTTAGCGTACTCTCAAACGCCCTGGACAACGCCATCGTCGCCGCAAGCGCCGCTCCCCAGGGCAAGCGATTTGTCGATCTGGACCTGCGTTGCGAGGACGGACAACTGCTACTTTTGGTCTCCAACACGTTTGGGCGCCCGCCGCGCATGGTCGACGGCATGCCCGTGGCCGATCACACCGGACACGGCTTTGGAACCAGGAGCATTAAGCTTGCCGTCGAGCGCATGAACGGCAACTGCCAGTTTCGCATTCACGGCGATCGGTTTGAGTTTCGCGCAGTGATGTAAGGGCGCGACAAGTCGGCGCCGCGCTCGACCCATCAGGACCGCCTTGCCGGCGCCAGTCCGCTACAGCGGCGCGGCGGCCGGGGTCAGCTGCTTGATGTAGGCCCACATGCGCTGCTTGGCGGCCTTGTCGGTCAGCGCGGCCTCAAAGCCGTCGAGCGCGAGTACGCGACGACCCTGCACGTGGGCGACCAAGCCGGGCTTGAGCATGGCGGTATCAAAGTCGTCGATCGCCACGAGCATGTCTGCGTAGGTCTCGCGCATGGTATCGGCCGCTCGATCGTCCAGCAGCAGGACCGCCTCGGGATCCAAGGCCTCGAGCGCCTCGCGGAACAGCTCGCACGGCAGGTCCTCGCCTGCCGCAACCGCCCCGTCGCCCGCGCCGGCAACACTTGCCAGCACGCAGAAATCCTCGGGCGCGTAACCGATGGCGCCGAGCGCCTTACGCAACGCGGCGCCGTCTGGACCGGCAGCCAGCTCGCCACCCGCACGCTCGGCATCGTCTAAATCACCTTTTACCAGCACAATTGGCGAGCACGCGTTACCCGCGATACGCACGCCGCGACCCGCGAGCGATGCGAGCTCCTGCTCGGTCGCCTGGGCGATGGCTTCTTTTTTCTGGCTTTGTGACGTGGGCATGCGCTCTCCAATCGTTTGCATGCCCACCATTATATAAAAGAGCCGCCCGCGAGTGGTTGCATTGCGGGCCGTTGGGTATAAGCACGGTCGTACTGAGTTTTACGCGGCCGAGCCGCGTCGCACTATGGAGGTCACCATGGCTGACATTAAGCAAATTACCCCCGAGAATTTCGATTCCGTCGTTAACGGCAGCCTTCCCGTGCTGGTTGATTTTTGGGCACCGTGGTGCGGTCCCTGCCGTTCGCTCTCGCCTATCGTTGACGAAGTGGCCGACGAGCTGGCCGGCAAGATTACCGTCGCCAAATGCAACGTCGACGACAATCAGGACCTGGCCATGAAGTTTGGCGTTATGAGCATCCCCACGCTGGTTGTCTTTAAGAACGGCGAGGAAATCGACCGCTCCGTCGGCGCGCTGCCCAAGGCTAGGCTGCAGGCGCTGCTTGAGAAGCACCTGTAATACGCCGGTCATGTGTTGCCGTCCATGAGTGGTTTTGTGCCGCTCGCCGGAGAGCCGGGTGTTGCGCCCGCGACCACGGATAGTATGGTAATCACAAACAGCCCCCAGTGAACGGGTGCGGGTCAGACGGACTCGCACCCGTTTTCTTATGCGGCGATGCGTAAAGCGGGCGTAGTAGAATCTGAACCACTGATTAGACCCGTACAAAAGGAGATTCCCATGCATGACGTCGGAATGAACATGAGCCAGCTTGCCATGAGCGTCAAGCAGGTCGACGACACCATTGAGCTCGCTCACGAGTGGAGCCATCAGCTGCTGCATGCGACCGAGAACTTTGACATGGAGCGCATTGGCGCCAAGCTCGAGGCCGCCATGGCGGCGCTCCACGAGGCGCACGACGCACTCGAGGGCTACGAGGAGGCCATCGAGGCCGACCATAACTCCGTTGGCTCCGTAAAGCTGGTGTAGCGTGGCCGAGCACGAGCACGCCTGCGAGCACGAGCATCCGCACGGGCCGACCGGCGACGTGGGCTACCGTTGCAGCGGCTCCGCCTCCGAGCTGGTCCGTTTTTCGGTCACCGCTCCCGACGACCTGTTGCGCCGCTTTGACGAGCAAATCGCGCGCCGCGGCGACGTTGCCAACCGCTCCGAGGCCGTGCGCGACCTGATTCGCGCCTCCATTGCCAAGGAGCAGATGCGAACGCCCGACGAGCAGGTCATCGGGTCGCTCACCATGATCTATGACCACCATACCGGCGACCTGACGCGCCGTCTGGACGAGGTGCAGCACGACTACACCGACGAGATTGTCTCGACCATGCACGTGCATCTGGACCACCACAACTGCTTGGAGATTCTGGCTCTTAAGGGTCGCGGCGAGCGTGTCTACGAGCTGGCTGACCGTCTGCTGGGCCTGCGCGGCGTTAAGCACGGCGAGCTCACCTGCGCCGCCACCGAGCAGAGCCTGGGGCTGTAGCGGGTCTTTGCGCGGCGCACCTGCCAAAAAGGGACAGGTTTGTTTTGGCAGGTTTAACGTTTTACCTACCAAAATAAACCTGTCCCTTTTTGGCAGGTCTCGATGAAGGAGGGTCGCATGCGACATGCGCATATCCATGTAACGGGCATTGTGCAGGGCGTTGGCATGCGGCCATTTGTGTATCGCGAGGCCATGGCGCATGGCATTTGCGGCTGGGTGCTTAACGCGGGCGATGGCGTGCATATCGAGGCGCACGCTCTAAGCGAGGCGCTCGACGAATTTGTCGCCGCGCTTTCCGAGCATACGCCTGCGGCGGCTCGTGTGGAGCATGTCGAGGTTATGGACCTAGCGCCCGGCGACTGGGACGCCGCCAACGAGCGGGGCTTTCGCATTGTGGCATCGCAGGATCAAACCGCCCACACGACGCTCGTCTCGCCCGACATCGCCACGTGCGACGACTGCCTGCACGAGCTGTTCGACCCCGCCGACCGACGCTTTCACTATCCCTTTATCAACTGCACCAACTGCGGACCGCGCTTTACCATCATCCGGTCGCTGCCCTATGACCGAGCGGCCACCTCGATGGATTGCTTTCCCATGTGCCCCACCTGTGCCGCAGAGTATGACGACCCGCTTGACCGGCGGTTTCACGCGCAGCCCGATGCCTGCTTTGATTGCGGGCCGCACATTACGTGGCGCGAGGCCGGCGAAGCCGCCGCGTCGCTGACCGTCGGCACCACGCGCAAGACCAGCGACGCCATTATCGACCGCTGTGTTGAGCTGTTGGCCAACGGCGGTATCGTCGCCATCAAGGGTCTGGGCGGATTTCACTTGGTATGCGACGCCTCCAACGAGAAGACGGTAGCCGAGCTTCGCCGCCGCAAACGCCGCAGCAACAAACCGCTTGCCGTTATGGTACGCAACCTTGCAGATGTTGAACGCCTGTGCCATGTCAACGACGTTGAGCGCGGCCTGCTGGCCGGCAGCATTCGCCCCATCGTGCTGCTGCGCCGACGTGCCGTTTGCGAGAGCGGCGGCTCCCCCAACGCGCTCGCGCTCGCGCCATCCGTCGCGCACGATCTACCCGAGCTCGGCGTTATGCTCCCCTACACCCCGCTTCAGCATCTGTTGCTTGCCGCGGCAGAAGCCCGCGGCATGCACGCGCTCGTCATGACCAGCGGAAACCTGAGCGAGGAACCTATCGAGACCGATGATACCCTTGCATGGGAGCACCTTGTTGCCGCCGGCATCGCTGACGCGCTACTTGGCAACGACCGTGCGATTCTCTCGCGCTACGATGATTCCGTGGTGCGCGTGGTCGGTGGGGTCGCCATGCCCGTTCGCCGCGCTCGCGGATATGCACCCCAGCCGCTGCCGTTGCCGGCGCTCGACGGCGCTCCGTCCTGCGTGCTCTCCTGCGGGCCACAACAAAAGGCCACGATTGCGCTCACGCGTGAAGGGACGAACGGCGAGGCAACCTGTTTTGTGTCGCAGCATATCGGCGATGTTGAAAACGGCGGGACCTTCGATGCCTGGAACGCCGCGCGAACGCGCTTGGAAGATCTCTTTGACTTGGCGCCCGCCGCCTTGGCCTGCGATCTACACCCCAGCTATCTATCGAGCCAGTGGGCGCGCGAGCAGGCGCGAAAATGCAATCTGCCGCTCGTCGAGGTGCAGCACCATCATGCGCACATCGCGAGCGTAATGGCAGAGGCGATTGCCGCGGGCCAGCTTACAACCGACGCGCGCGTCCTTGGCATCGCCTTTGACGGCACCGGCGCCGGCACCGATGGGACCATTTGGGGCGGCGAGTTTCTTGTTGCCAGCCTTGGCGGCTTTGAGCGCGCCGCGCATTTGCGCACCTGGACGCTCCCCGGCGGGGCGGCCTCCGTGCGCGACGCCCGCCGCAACGCCTTTGCCCTGCTCAGCGAGCTCGGCCTGCTTGAACATCCGGGGGCCGAGCGGCTCTTGGACGGCCTAGACGAGCAAACACGCAGCGTGACGGCAACGATGATCGAGCGGAACATCAACAGCCCACGCACGAGCAGTATGGGGCGTCTCTTTGACGCCGCCGCTGCAGTTTTGGGCATTTGCGGGCAGGCAACCTACGAAGGCGAGCCCGCCATCGAACTCGAAGCCGCCGCCTGGCGCGCGCTCGGTAGCAAAATTACCCATGTTCCCGGCGATAAAGACGGCTGTTCCGCATCTGACCCATTGCGACTGGACAGTTTGTTCAGATTTGTATTAAAAACAGACCCTCTAACCAACGGTTTTGGCTCAGATTACCCCGAAGAGGGCTCTCCAGGCACCTCATTTGCGGTTAATTCGCCCGCCGGATACCCCAAATCAACCCATTCGGGGCCCTCGCAGACGATCTATACCACCCATTACCACTCTAAAAAGTACAAATCTGAACTAACTGTCCAAGCAACCTCGAGCAGGTCTCTCGTCCTGAGCCCCAGCTCACTTTTTGCGGCGCTTTTGGAGGGAACCAGAGCCAGTGTGCCCGCCGACAGGCTCGCACTCGACTTCCATGTCGCCGTCGCGCGCTCCTCGGCACGCATCGCCAGCGAGATCTGCGCGCGCGAGGGCATCGACACCGTCGCGCTCTCGGGCGGCGTGTTCATGAACCGACTTCTGCTCCAGCTCCTCACCCGCGAGCTCAAAAGCGCAGGTCTTACTGTCCTTATCCCCCATACCGTGCCCGTCAATGACGGCTGCATCGCCTACGGTCAGGCGGCGGTCGCAAGCGCTCGTCTTGCGCAGATCGCATCGCAGTAGCTCGCTCTCGCACACCGCTGTGCCCAGCCGTCTCACAGGCGTAACGCGTTTGCCCGCGAACCCCGCGAGCGTTACCATCAACTGATGGATTATTGAGCGCCCATCCAGCGCAAAGCGTCTAAAAGGGGAACAATATGTGCCTTGCCGTCCCCGGTAAAGTAGTCAAACGCGACGACGGCCTCAAGGCTACCGTCGACATGATGGGCATCGAGCGCCCCGTGTCGCTGCGACTCGTGCCAACGGCGCAGGTTGGCGACTATATTCTCGTGCACGCCGGCTTTGGCATCCAGATCGTCGACGAGCAGGAAGCACAAGAAACGCTCGAGCTCGTTAACGCCATGACCGAACTGGCCGAAGAAGACCAACTGGCCAGCAACCCGGCCGAGGCATACTAGTGGCGGCCGAACAGCCGGTGCGCTCCGGTATCGACTTTTCGGCATTTCGCGACCCCAAGCTGGCTCGCGAGCTCATCGAACGCATTCGCGGTCTTGTCGGCGACCGTACCATCAACCTTATGGAAGTCTGCGGCACACACACCGTGAGCATCGGCCGCTATGGCTTTCGCTCCATTATGCCGGCCGGGCTCAAGCTGCTGAGCGGCCCGGGCTGCCCCGTCTGCGTTACCGCCAACCGTGACATCGACCACGCGATCGCGCTCGCCAACATAGACGGCGCCATCATCACCACTTTTGGCGACATGATGCGCGTGCCCGGATCGTCCACCTCGCTCGCAGCGCAAAAGGCGGCAGGGCGCGATATCCGCGTCGTCTACTCTCCGCTCGACGCACTCGACATTGCCGAGCAAAATCCCGATCGTCCGGTCATTTTTATGGGCGTGGGCTTTGAGACTACGACGCCCACCATCGCCGCTGCCATCTTGGAGGCCGAGGCGCGCGGGCTTTTGAACTTTTCGGTCTATTGCGCCCACAAGACCACGCCGCCGGCGTTGCGCGCCATCGCCAACGATCCCGAGACCGCCATCGACGGTTTTATCCTGCCGGGCCACGTCGCCACCATCACGGGCTTGGCGCCCTTTAGCTTTTTGGTCGACGAGTTCGATACCCCGGGCGTGGTCACGGGATTTGAACCGGTCGATATCCTGCAAGGCATCTGCATGCTGGTCCAGATGGCTGTCGAGGGCAGGCCCGCGATCGACAACGCCTACCGCCGTGGCGTCAACGCAGGCGGCAACTCCGTGGCGCGACAGCTGGTCGAGCGGGTGTTTGAGCCATGCGACACCACATGGCGCGGGCTGGGGCCGATTGCCAACTCGGGCCTTTCCATCCGCCCCGAGTTCTCGCGCTTCGATGCCCATGCTCGCTTTGACGTGCCCGTTGAGGCGACGGTCGAGCCGCGTGGGTGCCGCTGCGGCGACGTGCTGCGCGGGGCCATTACGCCGAGCAGCTGCCCGCTCTTTGGCCGCACTTGCACGCCCGAGCACCCCGTCGGCCCGTGCATGGTGAGCTCCGAAGGCAGCTGCGCGGCGTACTACCGCTACCGCGACTATTAGGTTCCGCCGTTCTAACGAGCGGCGGACTGGTCGACGCTGCGCCTCACCCATATAATTCCACCCACGATTGGAGTTTTGGATATGTCCCATAGCATCACCGATAGCACCGTCCTTTTGGGCCATGGCTCCGGCGGTCAGATGATGAAACGCATCATCGATGAGGTCTTTTTGGATGCCTTTGGGACGCCCGAGTTGCTCGAAGGCAACGACGCCGGCGTCGCCGCGCTGCCCGCGAGCGGGCGCATCGCCATGTCGACCGACAGCTTTGTAGTCTCGCCGCAGTTCTTCCCCGGTGGCAACATCGGCCGTCTCGCCGTGTGCGGAACCGTCAACGATGTCGCGACCTCGGGCGCCAACGTGCGCTACCTATCGTGCGGCTTTATCCTCGAAGAGGGCTATCCCATGGATAAGCTCCGCCAGATTGTGCAGACGATGGCCGAGACGGCGCGCGAGGCGGGCGTGTCCATAATCACGGGCGACACCAAGGTGGTCGAGCGCGGCGGGGCCGACGGCGTCTACATCAATACCGCCGGCGTGGGCGAGGTTCCCACGGGCGTGGCGCTCAGCGGCGCCAACTGCCGCCCCGGCGACGTTATCCTGGTGTCAGGCACACTCGGCGACCACGGGATCGCCATCATGAGCCAACGCGAGGGCCTGGCGTTTTCGAGCACGATCGAAAGCGATGCCGCGCCGCTCAACCACCTGATTGCCGACGTTTTGGCCGCAGCGCCCGGCACGCGCTGTTTCCGCGACCCCACGCGCGGCGGCCTGGCATCCACACTCAACGAGTTTGCCCAGGCCAGCGGTGTTGCCATGGAGATCGACGAGGATGCCGTGCCCGTGCGCCCCGACGTGCAGGCCGCATGTGAGATGCTCGGCTACGATGTGCTGCAGGTGGCAAACGAGGGCAAGATGGTTGCCGTGGTGCCGGCCGAGCAAGCCGATGCCGCGCTGAGCGCCATGCGCGCCGCCCGCTACGGCGAGAATGCCGCCATCATCGGTCGCGTGCTGCCGCTTGGATCGGACGCCCGTCCCGCCGTGCGCGTTCGCACCGGCTGGGGCTCGACCCGCATCCTCGACATGCTCGTGGGAGAGCAGCTGCCAAGGATTTGCTAGGGCGGAATCGCATGAGTGGCGCGATGTCACCTGATATCCCTGGAGATGTTCAGATTCCAAGCACACCCAACGCGTAAGCCCAGTATTATGGGGTGCGTTTTGAAACCCAATGACGGGAGCTTTCATGGCAGCAGCTTTTTCCCATGTGATCTTTGATCTGGACGGCACCATCCTCAACACGCTCGAGGACCTGGCAGCCGCCGGCAACCATACCTGCGAGGCGCACGGCTGGCCTACATTTGCCGTTGACGAGTACCGCTACAAGGTGGGAAACGGCATGCTCAAGCTGGTTGAGCGCTTTATGCCCGCCGAGTACGCGGGCGACAGCCGTATGTTTGAGCAGACGCTTGCCGAGTTTAGGGCTTATTACGGCGAGCACAAGGAGGACCACACCGCCCCCTATGCCGGCACGATCGAGATGCTCGACCGCTTGCGTGCCGCGGGTGTGCAGCTTGCCGTGCTCACTAACAAGGACCACGTCTCGGCGGCCCCGCTTATCGAGAAGTATTTTGGTTCCGAGCGCTTTGCGCTGGTACAGGGCCGTGTCGATGCGTTTCCGCCCAAGCCCGAGGCACCCGTCACGCTGCATGTGATGGAAGAGCTGGGCGCCGACCCGGCGACCACGCTCTACGTAGGCGATTCCAATGTCGATATCCTGACCGGCCACAACGCCGGTCTTAAGAGCGCAGGCGTCAGCTGGGGCTTCCGCGGCCGCGCAGAGCTGGAAGCCGCCGGCGCCGACTACGTGGTGGACAGCCAGGCAGAGCTCGCGGCGCTGGTGCTGGGCGAGTAGCGAGCGGGCACCAGAGCGAACAAATTGGCATGAAAAGAGGACGACATAGACCTTCTGGTCATGCCGTCCTCTTTGAATGACAAGTTGTCGCTCTGGTGCCCACGCAGCGTCGAGCAGTTGCGGCGTTTGGTAAAACGCCGCAACGAACTAGTTCATCATCGCATTCATCATCTCGGTGGTTGCAGAATCGTCGGCAGACCACTCGTTATCCTCGTTGGCGGAATACTTAAAGGTGACCTTGGTGTCCTTGGTCTTAGCGGCCTTGGTCACGTCGACCATCACCTGGCCGGCCATCTTGTACAGTTCGTCCTCGGAAGGCATCGTATCGAGTGCGGCGATCTTCTCCTGATACTGGGTGGCGAAATCTTCGACGATATTGTTCATGGACTTGCAGGTGATGGTGACCTCGGCGGTCGCGGTGCCCTTGTCCTCATCGACCGTCACATCACCGATCTTGTAATCAAAACCCTCGAGATAGCTCTTGGCATACTCCTTGGGATCGATGCCCAGCTGCTCAAACTCGTCGCCCGAAGCCTCTTCCAGGCCGGAGAGGAAATCATCGCCGCCGTTCTTGATCTCGTCAAACTGACTCGTAAGGTCGTTGGTGATGAGCTCCTCCACCGAAGGCCCTCCGCAGCCGGAAAGCAAAACCACGCACGCGACCAGGGCAGCCATCAGGGGCGCAAGCAGCAGCTTCTTTTTCATGACATTCCTCCAAACAAGCGGCGCTGCGTTTCCCGCGCAGCGCACGTCGTAACAGTAGGTCCATATTAGCGGCTCCGTTCAACCCCCTACGTCGCAAAAGCGTGGGCGGCTCAATTTGACGAGTGAATGGCCCATAAAGCAAGCCCCCTGCAATAAAATGCGCCTACTCGGCCTACTAAAAAAGGGTGGCCGGATAACCCGACCACCCTTGTGCATCTTCTGGATGCCGCAGACTACTTGCGGACGACCTTAACGATGGCGTCACCGGCGGCGACGGCAGACTCGGCCTCGACGGCGAGCTCGACATCGGCAAACTCGGCGGTGTTGGACACGGCCACGACGACGCAGTCCTTGTAACCGGCGGCAGCGATCTTGGCGCGGTCGATCTTGAGCAAGGGCTGGCCGGCCTTCACGACGTCGTCGGCCTTGACGAAGCCCTCGAAGCCGTCGCCATTCATGTTGACGGTATCGACGCCAACGTGCACCAGAACCTCGATGCCGCTATCGGACTGCAGGCCCACGGCGTGACCCATGGTGACGGTCACCTTGCCGTCGCAGGGAGCGTAGACCAGGTCGTCCTCGGGCCACACGGCGCAGCCCTTGCCCAAAACCTCGCCAGCAAAGACGGGATCGGGCACGTCGGCCATCTTGATGACCTTGCCCTTGACGGGCGAACACAGCACGTCGGCGCCGGCAGAAGCAGAAATGGAGGCCGGAGCAGCGGCGGCCACGGGCTCAGCCTTCTTCTTGAACATATCAAACAGACCCATACGTTTTCTCCTCTTGATTAAGCGCAACGTTATGCGCATACCTATGGTGATTATAGTGCCAAATGGCCAAAATGCTAAGGCGAGGGCCCGAATCACAAGCCCTTCCAAGCCCTTCCAAGCCCTTCCAAAACCTTTTCCCATGGGCACTCATATTGTCGATTAAGCCTCGATAAGCCCCAGGTGAACAAAAGCGTTCCAGATGCCGTCGTCATCGACGTCGGTGGTCACGTAGTCGGCGGCCGGTCCGGCGTTCGGCGGAACGCCGGGGCTCAATTATTCCAAGCCCTCGGTGCCGTTGGACTTGATGATCTTCTGGTATGCGAAGAAGCTGTCCTTGCGGCGGCGCTCGTAGGTACCGGTGCCGTCGTCGTACTTATCGACGTGGATGAAGCCGTAGCGCTTGCGCATCTCGCCAGTGCCGGCGGCAACCAGATCGATGGGACCCCACCAGGTGTAGGCAATCAGGTCAACGCCATCGGCAATGGCCTCGCCCATGGCCTTGATGTGGCTCTGCAGGTAGGCGATGCGATACGGGTCATGGATGGAGCCGTCCTCCTCGACCTCGTCGTAGGCGCCCATGCCGTTCTCGACCACCATCAGCGGAATCTCGTAGCGGGCGTAAATCTCGTTGAGGGCGATGCGCAGGCCCAGCGGATCGATCTGCCAGCCCCAGTCGTTGGGGACGTTCTTAAACGACTAGTCAAACAAGAATGTCCCCAACGACTAGTCGTTTAAGAACGTCCCCAATGGCTACTCTGGCAACGGCAGCGAGCGGGCCGCATCCGGAGCAAGACAACGCCGCAAGTAGAGGACGGACAGCGAGCGACGTCCAGGGCGAACAAGTTGGCATGAAAAAGGCGAGGCATTGACCTTCTGGTCATGCCTCGCCTTTTGAATGACAAATTGTCGCCCTGGGCGGCGCGCAGCGTCGGCCGGTTACGGCGTTTGGTACAACGCCGTAACTACTCCCGAGCTCCGTACTGCTCGTAGTAGGCGTCGATGGCGGTCTTAAGTTCGTCATCGATGACGACCTTGCCATCGATCTCGTGGTTGTAGAGGGTCTCGACGACCTCGGCCATGGAGACGATGCTCGCGACGGGGAAACCGTACTTTGCCTCGATCTCCTTCTGAGCGGTGGTCACGCCACCCTTGCCGACCTCCATGCGGTTGAGAGACACGATCAGGCCCTTGATTTCGACGTCGGCGGCAGCCTTAACCTTGGGATAGGTCTCGTCGATGGACTTGCCGCTGGTGGTAACGTCCTCGACCATGACCACACGGTCGCCGTCCTGGGGCTCATAACCCAGCAGGTTGCCCTTATCGGCACCGTGATCCTTGGCCTCCTTGCGGTCGCAGCAGTACTTGACCTCCTTGCCGTACAGCTCGTGGTAGGCAATTGCGGTCACGACGGCCAGCGGAATACCCTTGTAGGCCGGTCCAAACAGCACATCAAAGTCGTCGCCAAAGTTATCGTGGATGGCCTGGGCGTAATACTCGCCCAGCTTCTTGAGCTGATAGCCCGTCACGTAAGCGCCGGCGTTCATAAAAAACGGGGACTGACGGCCGCTCTTGAGCGTAAAGCTGCCGAACTTAAGAACGTCGGACTCAACCATAAACTTGATGAACTCTTGCTTGTAAGCCTCCATGCGGGCTCCTCTCGTAATCGCGTACGTGCCCTCCAGTTTAGCGCAGGCGAAGCGTCGATGCGGGTGCGCTTTGGAGCCACATCCCCCCGTTAGAGTAAGGAACTGGGCGGCGGCTCATGCGCTAGTCCTTGGGTGCCCAGGACCAGAAGAAGTTGATAAGGGCCACACGCGAGGCGGTACCGGTCTTTCTGTTGATCGAGGAAATGTGGCGGTAGAGCGTAGAGCGCGAAAGGAAAAGCGTTGCGGCAATGTCCTGAACGCTCAACTGTACTCATTTAAGTACGCCCCCAATGAGTGGCCGAAAATGGGCCATGTGTCCCAGTTGTGGAGACTCGTTGAGCCGTCTGGGTATCGTGAAAGATCGCGCGCTCACCCATCATCAAAAGTGACACACGCTACCTGTTGATGGGAGGCAGCCATGGGCTTCTTTGACAAGATGTTCGAGAAGAAAGAGTGCGCGATTTGCGGTACCGAACTGGGGCTTTTGGGAAAGACCAAAATCAACGAAGGCTACCTGTGCAAAGAGTGCGCAGGCAAGCTCTCCCCCTTCTTTAGTGGTTGGCGTTCCAGCACCGCGGACGATATCCGCGAGCAACTCGCCTACCGCGAGGCCAACGCCGAGCGCCTGGCCTCGTTCAACCCCACGCGCACGCTCTCTGCCGGGCGCACCAACATCATGCTCGATGAGGACGCGGGCCTGCTGATCATCACTTCGCAGAGCCGCTGGCGCGACGCCAATCCCGACATCATCGAGTTCTCACAGGTACTCGGCTGCGATATGGATATCGACGAGCATCGCACCGAGATCTATCGCGAGACCAAGGACGGCGAGCGCGAGAGCTACAACCCGCCGCGCTACAACCTGGATTACGACTTTAACCTGACCATTCACGTCAACACGCCGTACTTTACCGAGATCAACCTGCGCGTGAACGACTCCACCATCGATCAGCGTGGCTCCATCGAATATCGCGAGGCCAAGCGCCAGGCAACCGAGGTCCGCGATGCACTGGTGCAGCTTCGTCAGGAAACGCGCGACAGCGTCGTGGCCGCCAAGGCCCCCAAGACCGCGGTCACCTGCCCCTTCTGCGGTGCAACCACCATTCCCGATGCCAGTGGACGCTGCGAATACTGCGGCGGCGCCATCGGCGCATAGCCTCCGGCACGGAAAGGACCGATCATGGCCTTCGAGAGTGTCAACTATCAGTGCCCCGCGTGTGGCGGCCCCCTTCACTTTGCCAGTGCCGAACAAAAGCTTGTCTGCGACTACTGCGATTCGCGTTTTGAAGTCGAAGAAGTCGAGGCCCTCTATCGCGAGCGCCAGGACAAGGCAGATGCCAAAGCCGATGCCGCAGCCGCGGCCCCCAAACCTGCTGTCGACGATGCCGTGCAGGATCTGGCCCAAAACGCCGGCTACATCTGCTCGTCGTGCGGCGCCGAGCTGGTCTCGGACGGCACCGTCGCCGTTACCACCTGCCCATACTGCGGCAACTCCGCCGTGGCGCCCGGCCAGCTCTCGGGCGACTTCTCACCCGACCTGGTGATTCCGTTTAAGCTCGGGCGCGATGATGTCATGGCAGCACTCAAAGAGCATTACAAAGGCAAAATCCTGCTGCCCAAGAGCTTTGTCACCGGCAACCACATCGACGAGGTCCAAGGCGTTTACGTGCCGTTTTGGCTCTACGGCGCCCGCGTGGACGGCGAAGTGTACTTTGATGCGACCAACGAGACCGTGACCGAGGAATCCGACCGCACCGTCACGACCACCGACCACTACGACGCCTACCGTAAGGGCAATATCTCGTTTGAGCGCGTGCCCGTCGACGGATCGTCCAAGATGCCCGACGGCCATATGGATGCTATCGAGCCGTTTGACTACGACGCGCTGCGCCCGTTCTCGGTCGCGTATATGCCCGGCTACATCGCCAACCGCTACGATGAGGATTGCGAGACCTGCAAGGCGCGCGCCGAGCGTCGTATGGAAGAAAGTACGATTTCGGCCCTGCGCGAGACCGTCGTCGACGAATATGACGATGCCACGGTCGAAAGCAAGCAGCTCGACTACACCTGGGAAGACAGCAACTACGCTCTGTTCCCCGTGTGGATGCTTTCCACCTCGTGGAACGGCAAGAGCTACCTGTTTGCCATGAACGGCCAAACCGGCCGCATGGTCGGCGAGCTTCCCTGCTCCAAGCCCAAGCTCGCCATCGCCTCGGTGCTGTTCTTTGTGATCGGGTTTGTCCTCTCCCAGATTCTCTTTATGGGCGAGAACGCCTTCGATCCGGACTACCTCACCTTTGATGTCGAGGGCATCCTCATCAACATCGTCGCGCCGCTGATCATCGTAATCATCGGAGACGTGCTGCTGGTAGGCCAGCTCAAGACGGCCAACGAGGCCACCCACGCCGATTGCTACTGCGGTGAGCTCGACTTGACCGAGAAGCACGACACCTTCAGCCACACCGAGACCACCGTTGTCATGAAGAACAACAAGGACGATTAGCCATTCTGACCAATACCACCCGGCCTTTGACGAGAAAGGAAGATCACCATGGGACTCTTGAAAGCTGGATTGGGTGCTGCCGGCGGCGTCATGGCCGACCAGTGGAAGGAATATATCTATTGCGAATCGATGCCCGCTGACGTCTTGGCCTGCAAGGGCAGCAAGCGCACCGGCGGCCGCAGCTCCAACACGCGCGGCGAGGACAACGTCATATCCAACGGCTCCGTCATCGCCGTCAACGACGGCCAGGGCATGCTCGTGGTGCAAAACGGCAAGATCATCGAGGTCGCGCTGGAGCCCGGCGAGTTTGTCTTTGACACCGGCAGCGAGCCGAGCGTCTTTAGCGGCAACCTGGGCGACTCCATCAAGGAGACGTTCGCCAATATCGGCAGCCGTTTTACCTTTGGCGGCGACGCGGGCAAAGACCAGCGCGTCTACTTCATCAACACCAAGGAGATCATCGGCAACAAGTACGGCACCGCCTCGCCTGTGCCCTTCCGCGTGGTCGATAACAACATTGGCCTGGATGTCGACATCTCCGTTCGCTGCAACGGCGAGTATTCGTACCGCATCACCAACCCGCTGCTGTTCTACACCAACGTGTGCGGCAACGTGACCGATAGCTACACGCGCGATAAGATCGACAGCCAGCTTAAGTCCGAGCTGCTCACCGCTCTGCAACCCGCCTTTGCCAAGATCTCGGAGATGGGCATCCGCTACAGCGCTATCCCCGGCCACACCACCGAGCTCGCCCGCGCGCTCAACGAGGTTCTCTCCGCCGACTGGCGCGACCTGCGCGGCGTCGAGATCGTGAGCTTTGGCGTCAACTCCATCGCCGCCTCGCAAGAAGACGAGCAAATGATCAAGGACCTGCAGAAGGCCGCAGTCATGCGCGATCCCACCATGGCAGCCGCCAACATCGCCAGCGCCCAGAGCGATGCGATGCGCGCGGCAGCCGCCAACCCCAACGGCGCGATGGCCGGCTTTATGGGCATGGGCATGGCGGGCGGCATGGGCGGCATGAACGCCAGCCAGCTGTTCGCCGCCGGCCAGGCACAGCAGCAGGCCGCCCCACAGCCGGCTCCGGCACCCGCCCCCGCACCGGCTCCTGCCGCTGCCCCCGCGGCCGGCGCATGGACCTGCAGCTGCGGTGCCACCAACACCGGCAAGTTCTGCCCCGAATGCGGCAGTCCCGCACCCGCCCCGGCACCGGCCAAGTGGTTCTGCCCCAACTGCGGCAGCGAAAACGGCGGCAAGTTCTGCAGCAACTGCGGAACGCCTAGGCCCTAACCCCTCTATCTGGTAATTGGCGGGGAGGTCCGCCACCCCCGCATTTGCTTCTATGGGTTTCGTTCGATAAAGGAGGACACCATGAAGACAACGTTCAAAAAGTCCGTACTCGCATTTCTGACATGCGTCCTGGCGCTCGCCTTTGCCCTGACGGGCTGCAGCGGCGGCGGCAAGGACCCCAAGGCCAACTTCGTCGGCAGCTGGGAACTCTCGGGTGGAACCCTGGAGGGCGAAGAGCTCACCGATGAGTACATGGATATGCTCAAGGAGTGGGGTCTCAACTGTATCCTGATCCTCGACGAAGACGGCACGGGCGTCCTCGACATGTTCCTTGAGGTCGCCGACCTGAAATGGGAGGCCAAGGACGCCACCACTGCAACCATCACCGCCGACGGCGATTCGCAGGACATGAAACTCAAGGACGGCAAGCTCGTCCTCGAGGTGGAAGGCGACAAGCTTATCTTTACGAAGTCCGACAAGGATCTGTCCGGTACGATAAAAAAGGATCGCGAGGCGGCCGAGAAGGAAGAGGAGATCGATGAGGCCGTCGAAGACGACGACGTCCAGAGCGTCGAAATCTCCCCCGCCGTCACCGTCGCCGATGACGATCTGTGCACCATCACCATCACCGAGAAGTTCAAGGACGAATGGGGCGACATCGGCTTTGTCGTCAACATCACCAACAAGAGCGACAAGGACCTGACCTTCTACGCTCCCTCCGGCAAGACCAACGTCAACGGCACCATGAAGGAACCCTGGTTCTCGGCTAACCTGATGCCCGGCACCAACGCCACCGAGGAATTCACGTTCTCGAGCGGCGAGCTTGACAGCCTTGACGACCTGGTCAACACGACCATCGGCATCGACGCCTACCTGACCGATTCCTACGAGGACGTCGCCTCCTACACCGCAACCATCGCGTAGCGGCACGTAACATCAGCCGCGGATTGGCGGACGCATCCGCGCACTTGCCAGGCGGGGCCGCAGGAGTTGATCCTGCGGCCCCGTCGTTTTTATGCCGACAGCACAGCCGCACAAGCAGGCCTCCCGTCGTTTTCTGATGCAAAACGGCGGGCGGCCTATCTTTACGGCGCCGGAACACGGCGAGCGCGTCGATTACGGGCGCTCCATGTTGGGGACGATGCTGCCCTCCGTTACCGCACGCACGGCAAGACGCATGATATTGTCGTAGCCGGTCTTGCTTAGGATCTCCGAGATGCGACGCTTGATGGTACCCTCACTCATAAACAGCTCGGCCGCGATCTCGCGGCGGCTTTTGCCCTCGCAGGCAAGGCGCAAAATCGACAGCTCGACATCGTCGAGTGCCGCCGTGCCCGAAAAAATGCTTTCGGGCGGCTTGGGAAACGTGCAATAGCCCGCCAGCGTGGAGCGCATCACGGCGAACAGCTCGTCGATACCAACGTTCTTGTACACAAAGCTATCGACGCCCGCCTCGCGAGCCTGATCGACAAAGGTGATCTCGGGCATGCCGGTCATGATGATGACGCGGCACTCGGGCAGCTGCTCCTTGATGCGCGCCGCCGCCACGATGCCGTTTGAATCGTGTTCGGTGCACACGTCCATCAGTATCATGTCCGGGCGCTCCTTGAGCGCGACACCCAAGGCCTCGGAGGCATCGGCGATCGCGGCGACGACGGTCATATCGGGCTGGTCGCCAACGGAGCGCGCCAGGCTTTCGCGCAGAATGGCCTGATCTTCGACAATTAACACGCGGACCATGAACTTCTCCTTTGGACCGTGGCGTTGGGGCTCAGCGGGATGGACACCGCAAGCGTAAAGGGCTGGGCGGCGTGGACTTCCAGGCCGCCGCCCAAATCTTGCGCGACATGCCTCATACCTGGGATACCCGTTCCCTCGCGATACGATACGGGGGCCGGGGACCCGTCGTTAGAAATCGTCATGCGCGCGACGGCGCTAGCATTCGTCCCCTCCTGCCACAGGCGCACGTGGACCCGATGCGCCTGCGCATGCCTGGTGGCATTGGTCGAGGCCTCGCGGATAATCTGCAAAAATGCGGCGGCGACACGCGCGTCCTCAGGCAGCGCACCCTCAACATCGATCTGCACACTCACCAAGCCAAAGGCGTGGACGATATCGCTCAGCTGCTCCGCAGGCTCGCTGGCACCGCCACTGCGCAAATCGGCGGCGATTGAGCGCAGCAACGGGTCAATCTGCTCGAGCGACTCATCATCCAGACGTCCCTCCTCCAAATAGCGATGAAGAATGGACAGGCGCTGGCCGATCACATCGTGAACGCGGGCACGCATACGTAGGTAGGCCGCATTGTCGGCAACCTTTTTGGCTTCTTCGATCTGGGCCTGGAGCTCTTGGCCAGCACGCTCAAGCAGGTGGTTGGCTTGCGCCAGACGGTCGTAGGCGTGTGCGTATTCCGTCACGTCCAGGCCGACGACGCGCTCGAACGGACGGCTCGAGACCGTAACGGAGTCACGCACGAACAGACGAATCTCGGAAGGAGAGATCTCGACCACGGCGCGATCCCTACCAAAGCGATCAAGGTCGATATGGGCGCGATTAGCGCTGCTTTCGGGCATTTGCATGCTCAGTTTGCGCAGGTTGTTCCATGTGCTGCTCATGTCGCCCAGGTCGGTGGGCATATGGAGCTCTACGAGGTTTTTGCGCATGCAGCGGTTCATGAGCAGCGGACGGCCCCTCGGGTCTAGATACAGGATGCCCACAGGAATCACGTTGATGGTCTCGATCGTCGAGAACATGGTGATATCCTCTTGGCGGTTACGGACGTCCATCAAGAGCGCCGCGATGGAACGGAACAGGAAGAACGCTCCCTCTGCGATAAGGACAACGGTCCACGCCGAGCCCATGGCAAAAACCACCGGTGGTGTAACGGCGACAACAAGCAACAGCTCGACCAGCATGACGGAACGACGATAGTGCACCATAAGTACCACGCCATAGGCAAAGATTGCGGCATTGAGCCACAACGCTCCGCCCATTGCCCTGGCGCAAACGTCAAGCGGCGCCACCAGATACGAGCCAGACGACGTGAACAAGATGAGCGCCGAAATCATCAGGTGAAGCACAAGACTCGCCTCGTAGGCGCAAATCACCTTACGGTTATAGGACGAGCGGCGCGATGCGATGAGCGGGACGTGGATCGTCTGCAGACACGCAGCCAGGGCAAAGACAACATCGAGCGCAACGATTTGGGGAAGTATGAGCGAAATCTGCATCGTCACTCACCCGCCCTCGGCATCAAGACGATCATGCGCAGCTGACCGGACTCGCCCTCAAGGCGGTATGCCACGTTGCGCCCTTGCAAAGCGCTTTCGAGCTCTTGCGCAGCGGGCGTCTGCGAAAGATCTTCATCATCGTTGGAAAAAAGTGTGGCGCGCAGCTCGACGCTGCATCGGTCATGGTCGCCCAAGTGATACATAAGTGCCGGATGATCGGTGGCGTAGGCAAAAAACGCAAAGTCATACACGCAGTCGTACAGCGCGCTTACCGTACTGGCGTGCATCGGGCGCCGTATGGCAATAATCGAGGCGCAATCGACATCGATCGTGCGCAGGTCGCTTGCGAGCTCGTTGGCAATGAGCTGAATGCGGTCGCGGTCAAAACCGCTCTCCCCGTGCCGCGCCAACGTGAGCGACCCCTTCCGTTTGCAATAGGCAACGAGCATCTTGGCGCGCTGCAGCATGCGGTAACGCTCGCGCGAAGATTCCTCGTCAGTCAACGGCGGCAGCGAGCTCAACAAGTCGTACATCTCTTCGAGCGCGCGGGCAAGCGCCTGGTCCACGTCTTGGACTAGCAAGGTCTCGGCCTCTTGATCTGCCAAATGTGTCTTAAGGTCGTAGTCGGCGGCAAGCAGCTCGTTTTGGCGTTGCAGCTCCATGCGACGATGTGCCAGTTCGCGATTGAGCTCGTTGAGCTCCGATACGTCTTGGGCAAGCAGGGCCGATCCCCCCAGCAGCGGAAAAGCACGATACATCACATCGGGATCGGACGCCACGGTAAAAGCATGGGCGCGGGCGTGCTCCTGGTTCCGCAACTCCTCGCGCACGCCTACCGGCATTGGCTTTGACACCGGCGTGGCATAGACCTCCTGCAGGTCGCGCGTTAGAACTTTGAGGTCAAGCGGCAAGGTGTCGAAGATGCCGGCGATATCGTGGTACGACGGAATGACACCGCAATCGAGACAGATTTCCATCGCCACCACGCACAGGATGCAATAGACGAGCGAAAAGTTGAGCCTCCATGCCCAGGGCACGCGCAGAGCATATGAGATGCCAAAGAATGCGCCGCCCAGCAGCACGAGCGCCGCCATGCCCGAGAAACGTTGGATGCGAAAGGACGAGGACCGACCAACCAGGATAAAAAAGGCCACGAAGTTAAAGGCCGTCCACACGAGGAAGGCGAAATAACCCCGGCCGTACGTGTAATCGTTGCTCCAGGTGTCGCTTGTACGGTCAAAGCGGAAGACCTGCTGGTGAAAATCGTTGGTGAGCACAAATCCGATAAGCAGGATGGCCACAATCCACAGCGCAGCACGGTAGCGGCGACCCAGGCGGCGTTGCTCCAGGCCCGCAAGGCGCAGGCCGCAGAGCTGGTAGAGCAGCGGAATGAGCGTCATGGGCACGTAGTACAGGTACCACAGCAAGGTGGCATAGAACGGCGTGTACGACTTGTACTTGAGAATGACCTCAATCATCCACAGGGCGCAGATGGTGGCGATGGCAACAAGGCGGCGGCGCAACACATAGTCCAAACAACGCAGATAGACCAACACGCCCCAAATTGAAAATACAATTGCGGCGACAAGCAGCGGGAGAGGGCTCGAATGGGTGAGCCCATCCACGACCTCTTCGGACACCTCGCTATAGGCGGGCACGGCGTTAGAAAGTTTGGGGTCGAAGGCGAACAGCACCGGCAAGATCGCCAAAAGCATGAGGAACAGCGCGGTGATGGCGCCGGCGATAGCAAAGACGCGGTGACGGTACACCTGATGCGTTATGCCAACAAGGAATCGCGGCATGGCGAAGAGCCTGCCGCCCCTGGGATCCGCAACCGGAGCGGTCCGGGCGGCCGCGTGGCCGATATGTCGCTCGCGGGTACTCATAGTCCCTTTAGTGTACCGACAGGCGGGCCCAAAAAGCGGGCCGCATGTCCCAAAATCCGCAGACGGCAAGACGCCCGGCGAGCAATAACTACTCGCCGGGCGCCTTGGTTAGAAGGCTATGAAGTTGAGTGTCTCAGCTTCCTTAGGACAGGTCCTCACCATTAGAAGCAATAACCTTCTTGCACCAGTCGAAGCTCTTCTTTTTGGAACGCTTGAGGGTACCGTTGCCTGCATCGTCGCGGTCCACATAGATAAAGCCGTAGCGCTTGGACATCTCGCCCGTGCCGGCAGACACCAGGTCGATCGGGCCCCAGGTGGTGTAGCCCAGCAGGTCAACGCCGTCCTCGGTCACCGCGTCGCGCATCGCAGCAATATGCTGGCGCAGGTAGTCGATACGATAGTCGTCGTTGATGGAGCCATCCTCCTCGACAACATCCTTGGCGCCCAGACCGTTCTCGACCACAAACAGCGGCTTCTGATAACGGTCGTACAGGTCGTTGAGGGTGATGCGGAAGCCCAGCGGATCGATGGCCCAGCCCCACTGGCTCTCCTGCAGGTAGGGGTTCTTGGCGCCGGCGAAGGCGTTACCCTGGGTGCGCTCAACATCGGGGTTATCGGCACCGGCAGAGCAGCGGGTGCTGTAATAGCTAAAGCTGATGAAGTCGACGGTGTTAGCGGCCAGGATCTCGCGGTCCTCGTCCGTCATGCCCACATCGATGCCTAGACGCTCGAGCTTCTTGACGGCATATGCCGGGTAGTAGCCGCGGCTCTGGACGTCGACGAAGAAGTAGTTGTCCTGGTTATCGAGCTGCGCCTGGCGCACGTCGCCCGGACGGCAGCTGTAGGGGTAGTAGCTACCCGCGGCGAGCATGCAGCTTGGCCAGGCCGCGACCGTCCACGTCGTAGGCACCCTCGCACTGGTTGGCAGCCGTTGCGCCGCCCCACAGGAAGTCATTACGGAAAGCCATGTATCAATCCTTTCGCACGCTGTTGTCATAGGCTCAGTATCCCTGCAAACGGGGTACCGCTCAACGGCAACGGCACAGGCCGATACTTCTTTTCGCGTGCAGGCGCCCGGCAGTCACCCCACCTGACACTTTTTGATACCCACCTGCCCAAGCCGCCACAAAGGGGACAGGCACCTTTGTGGTGGTTTGGGCCCGTTTTGTCTCGATCTGTAACAGGTAGGCCGCCAAAACCGGGCCTGGTGTTACAGATTGAGATTGTTCGGCCAGTCCCTTGCAGTTTGTCTAAATCTGTAACAGGTAGAGACGATTTAGCCCGCTAGATGTTACAGATCGAGACAGAAGATTCTAGTCACAGGCGATGTCGAGGTTTTTGCCGATGAGGCCTACGTAGCCGCCTTCGCTCAGCAACTCATTTGACTGAATAGGAAAAAAAGGAAAAAATAGGAAAAAAAGGAAAGGAGACTTATGACTGAAACCATCTTCTCCCCCTCATTTGGAAATCGCCCGTCCTATCTGGTGGGACGCAGGAGCGTGATTTCGACATTCATCTCCGGCCTTGAGCAGGAGCCGGGCAATCGAAACCGAGCCATGCTCATGCTCGGCCAGCGAGGCAGCGGCAAAACGGTTCTGTTGTGGGAACTTGCCGATCGCGCCCGCAAGCTCGGCTTTGTTGTCGCCACGCCCACCGTAGCCTCCGAGGATATGCTCGAGCGCATTGTTGAGAAAATCCAGGAAGCGGGCGAGCCTTACGCCAACAAGCATCGTCTCCCCAAACTTACAGGTGGCAGTTTGAGCGTCTTCGGTTTCTCAGCCGGCCTCGAGTTTACGCGCGACGTACAGGAAACTAAGAGCTTCCAGTTCAAACTCACGCAGTTGGCACGCAAGTTAACCGAGCAGGGACACGGCATCCTCATCCTCATCGACGAGCTCCAGGCAAATTCACCCGAGATCAGACAGCTCGTCACCGCCTATCAAGAGCTGGTCGGCGAGGGACTCAACGTCGCGCTCGTCATGGCGGGCCTCCCGGGAGCAGTCTCCGCGACACTCAACGACCGCGTACTGACATTTCTCAACCGCGCACGCAAAGTCACACTCGAACCGCTTTCAGTCGGAGATGTCGATGCCTATTATCAGCGGGCTTTCGAAGAGCTCGACCTTGATATTCCAGGCGATCTTCGCCTCCGTGCCGCTCGTGCAACCCAAGGATCGCCCTATATGCTACAGCTCATCGGCTACAACATCGCCAATCGCTGCCAGGCAGGAGAATACGTAACGCCAGAGCAAGTCGACGGAGCTATCGAAGCGTCAAAGGCCGATTTCGAAAACGATGTTTGTGAAACGACGCTCGCCGCGCTATCGGACCAAGACGTCGCGTTTCTCGACGCAATGACTGATGACAAAGACGGCGTGTCGCGCATCTCCAATGTGGCCGAGCGCATGTCAGTCACACCCGACTATGCGCAAAAGTATCGCCGACGCCTCATCGACGCCGGCGTTATCGAACAGGCACGCCGCGGTTACGTGCGTTTCGCTGTTCCATATATGGCTGACTATCTGCGCAGCCAGCTCTAGACAGCCACCACAATGGGGACAGGCACCTTTGTGGTGGCTGGGGGGCGGTATGTCTCGATCTGTAACAGGTAGAGACGATTTAGCCCGCTAGATGTTACAGATCGAGACAGAAGATTCTAGTCGCAGGCGATGTCGAGGTTTTTGCCGATGAGGCCTACGTAGCCGCCTTCGGCTGCCTTGGGGCTGTCAGCATGGCAGAGAACCCACTTGTCGGCCTTCCAGTAGCAGTAGCTGTCGCCGGCAGCAGGCATATCGGCCGCAGCCTCGGGACGCGGACCGTTGGTGCCGGCGGGCAGCGCCACCATCACCTGGAAGCCACCGTCGTCGACCATGCACGGCGTGTAGTGGAGCGTGGTGTTGAAAACCTCGACGACCTTGCCTGCCGGCACGCGGAACGCCTTGACGCACGCAGTATCGAGCTTGCCGCCCTCGATCTCCCAGCGATGCGCCACGAGTAGGATAAAGTCACGCGCCCCCAGGTTGAACTCGCTCGCGCGGTGGTACTCCAGGCAGTTGAGACGCGTGTTGTGCCCGTTGCACCAGCCGAGCTGGAAGGGACGTCCACCAAACATGAGAAAGCCCAGTTTATCGGCACCCTTAACGCCCTCGAGCTCCGGCGCGCTTGCTACGTACTTGCTGCCCTCGGGGATGGGCGTAGCGGAGAGTGCCTCGACGAGTGGAGCGGTCAGGCCGGACGGGACGTCGTCCCACACGCGGCCATAGGACTTGAACTCGGGATCGTTGACAGAGTAGATATGCATGTTCGCTCCTGTTCGTAAATGTGACTATACGAACATTCTAAAACAAACATGAGCGATTTTGAACGCTCGTCCAGACCACTCAACAAAAAGGCGCCCCCGCATAAGCGAAGGCGCCCAATGTGCGCGTTTTGGGCGATAAGCCCTTACGCCTGCTGATAGTGCAGGTGCTTCTCGTCGATATCGGCCAGGTCGCGGTCGAGGTAGCGGCGCGCGAGCCAGTTTGCCATGGGAAGGTTCTGGTCCAGGTAGTTGCCGCACTCCTCGGGAGCGGCTCCGGGGACATCGCCCTCAAAGTCGGCGACAAACTCAAACAACTCACGCACGAGCGGCAGGATCTCCTCGCTCGTCACCTCACCAAAAACGACCAGGTAAAAGCCCGTGCGGCAGCCCATGGGGCCAAAGTAGACAATGCGGCTCGACCACTCGGCATGGTTGCGAAGGAATGTCGCGCCTAGGTGCTCGATGGTGTGACACTCGGCCGTGTTCATGACCGGCTCCTTGTTGGGCGTGGTCAGGCGCAGGTCAAAGGTGGTAACGACAGCGGCGGTCGCCGGATCGCGGTCGATGCGGCTCACATACACGCCGGGCTCAAGCAGCAAATGGTCAACGGAAAAGCTCGCGATGCGCTCCATGGCAGATCCTCTCGATAGTCAATTTGGGACGGGGCTCTTTTAGCTGGTTCGAATGGTCGCACCAATCATACCAGTCAAAAAAGCCCCGTCCCCAATGAGCTGCCCGGGACGGGGATCAATGAGTTTTTAATCCCGTCCTAAAAAATCATTCTAGGCTGTGTACAAAATGGTCGCGTCGACGGCTTTGCCGCCCTGCGGCCCGGCGTTGCCTTTGCCTAGATCTCACGCACGCTCTGACGCTCGACAAAATAGGTCGATACGGCTGTCTTGCAGGTATAGCTCTTGGGATTGCGGATGTTGCCCACCAGGCGGCGCACCGCGATCTCGCCCACCTCGTGCTTGGGAACGTGCACCGTGGTGAGCGGCGGGTTGGAGAAGGCACCCAGAGACAGGTCGTCAAAGCCGATGATCGAGACATCCTCGGGCACGCGTATGCCGTGCTCGTTGAGCGCGCGCATGGCACCCACGGCGAGCACGTCGTTTTCGGCAAAGAAAGCCGTCGGCAGGTCGTCGCGCGAGACGCTGTCGAGCCATGCGCCCATGTCGCGATAGGCGCCCTCGAGCGTGGTGCCCAGCGTAACGCGCCATGTCGGGTTGGCCTCAAGGTCTGCGTCCTCAAGCGCTTGGCGATAGCCGCGCTCGCGATCCTTAAAGTTGCGGATACGAAGGTCGCCTGCCAGATATCCGATCTGCCTGTGACCTTTCTCGATGAGGTGATCCACGGCGCGCAGCACCGAGTCGGTGTTGGCAATGACCACGGCATCGAAGTACTGACGATCGCTCCAGCCATCGAGCACGATCAGGTGGGCGGCAGCGTTGGCAAACAGGGCGTAGTCTTCCTCACCCAGCTCGGTACCCATCAGCACGATAGCGGCGGACGGATCGGCGATCAGGCCCTCGACCTGCGGACGCACGGCGCCCAAGTCGCTAAAGTCGAGCGAGACAAAGCTCGTGCTCATGCCGTGACGACGCGCCTGGCGCTCCACGCCCTCGATGACCGCGGGATGGAAGGTGCTCTCGTCCAGAATGGCGCCCGTCTTGCGCGCGAGCACAAACTGAATGCTCTCGAGCTGCGTCGACTGCTGATAGCCAAGCGATTGCGCGCACTCCAGGATGACCTTGGCGGTCTCTTCACTCACGCTGCGCTTGCGGTTGAGCGCGTTGGACACGGTCGCAGGCGAAAAACCGGTGATGCGGCTGATCTCGCGAACACTTGCTTTGGCCATTGTTCCCCCTAGCAACGGCCGTGGCGGAGCATCACAACTTGATGACTCGACAACTAAACGACCGCAAATTCAATCTAAACAGAATAGTAAATGTTTATGAGCTAGTTTAGCCTGTTGTCAAGCGAAGTGGCACGACTATTCCCCCAACGGGCACATTTACTCGGTAGCTAAAAAAGCCCCGTCCCAAATTGACTACATGGGGCGGGGCACGGAAATCATCTAGCCAAGAACACGGGCCATGCGCGTCTTGAACTCGGACAGGAAGCGCGGGGCATCCACGGTCAGCGCCACAAGCGCGCTCTTGTCCGGATCGGACAGGCGATGCTCGTCGCAAATGGTGCGGCCGCGATACTCGCCCAGCAGATCAACACGCAGATTGCAGCCGAGCGCACCCACGAGCGTGGGGTCAATCGCCACGGCAACAGCCAGCGGATCGTGCAGCGCACAACCACCCAGGTAGGGTGCGTTCATCTCGTACGAGCCAATGTAGTGCTCGACCATGCTCGCAAACGCACAGCCCGCCATGGTGCCCGAGCCCGTCCATCCGGCAATGTCGCGACGCGTGAGCACCACGCGATGCGTCACGTCCAGACCCACCATGGTGAGCTTGCGGCCCGAGCGCAGCACGGCATCGGCCGCTTCGGGATCGCTTGCCATGTTGGCCTCGGCACCCGCGCTCACGTTGCCGGGCACGGTCAGGGCGCCGCCCATCACCACCACGCGGCCAATAGACATCACCGCCGTCGCATCGCGCTCCAGGGCAAGCGCCAGGTTGGAGAGCGGGCCGGTCGCTACGTAGACCAGATCGGGACCATAAGTGCGCGCGGCATCGATTAGATAATCGACTGCAGCGTTGCCATCGGCCGACGTCGCCCCCACCGGCTCGTAGGGCGACGCGGGCACGCTCGCGCCGCCGATGCCGTTCTTGCCGTGAATGAGTACGGTGGACGCCGGCGGCGTATAGGGCTCAGTCGCCTGCAGAGGACGGTCAGCACCCAGGTACACCGGCACCTCGGGACGACCCAACAAGTCGAGCACCGCCAGGCAGTTGCGCGCCGACTGGTCGACGCGCACGTTGCCAAAACACGTGGTAATGCCCACGAGCTCAACCTCGGGGCTCGCGATGGCATAGGCAAGCGCCATCGCATCGTCCACACCCATATCCAGATCAAGGATCAGCTTCTTGGTTGCCATTGTTCTACTCCGCTTCTCCGTCTTGTACTAAATCGTCTAAACCAAACACGCGCTCAACTTCGGCGCGCGTGGGAATCGACTGCTGCGCGCCCAAGCGCGACACCGTCACCGCCGAGGCGCGTGCACCCGCGGCCATGCACTCAAAGAGCGGCAGGCCCTCCAGACGAGCCGCGGCAAGCGCACCGATAAACGTATCGCCCGCAGCCGTCGTATCGACCACCGTGCTCGAAAGCGCCGGCATACGCAGCAGCTCACCGTCGTCGCCGAGCGTAACCGAGCCGGCGCCGCCCAGCGTGATGACCGCGGCGCCGGCACCCTTGGCGAGCAAGGCATTGAGCGCCGCGATGCAGCTCGCATCGTCTGCAGGCAAGATGCCCGTCAGTACCTGGCACTCAGTCTCGTTGGGACAGACCAGGTCGACTGCAGGCCAGACCTCCGCAGGCAAATCGCAGGCAGGCGCTGGATTAAAGACCGTATAGAACCCCAGCTCGCGAGCGCAAACAAACGCCTCGGCCGTCGCTGCAAGGTCGCATTCGCCCTGGGCGATAAAGACGCCTCCGGCAGCCGGGGCAATCTCGCTGGCGTTGCCATCGAGCTCATCGGCCACCAGACGCCTCAGCGCTCGGGCAACGTCCTCGCCCGCAAGTGCATGGTTGGCGCCCGGCGACAGCACGATGCGGTTATCGCCCTCACAGCGAATGATGGTCGCCGTTCCCGTCTCCACGTCGTCGCGGCGCGCCACAAAGTCACAGTCCACGCCAGCATCTTGGAGCCCCGCCACGAGCGACGAGCCAAACGCGTCGCGGCCGACCGCGCCGATCATGCGCGTGCGCGCGCCCATGCGCGCAGCTGCTACGGCCTGATTGGCGCCTTTGCCGCCGGCGTTGGTGATAAACCCGCTGCCGCCGACGGTCTCGCCCGCACGCGGCATGCGCTCGCAAGCCACCGAAAGGTCCATGTTCATGCTGCCAAACACCGCAACGATGCCGCAATCTGCCATGGAAACCTCCTCGTCCGCGGGCTCTGCACCCGCTGTCGGCCGTCAATCGTGCACTCTCGCACCTCTATAACTTTAGTTCACTTTGATGTGGACGCGCGCTTGAGCTTACGCCAGCAGCAAGCATTCACAGGAGTAGGCGGCTACAATGAAAGCGTGCTGATTATTCTCGTCATTGGATGATGTTTTATGGAACAATTCCCGCGATCGAGCTCGCGCAGCTCACGCCATGCGAGCGATCAACAAGCGCCGCACGAACGTTCGCGCACTAACCGCCAAACCACCGAGCCGCGCCACGCTGCAGGCTCCCATCGCTCGCCCGCCAACAAGGGCGCCCGCACCGACAGCGCCGCAAAAGAACAGGCGCCCACGCGTCCCAAATCTCGCTACATCCCCGCCCTCGACGGCCTTCGCACGCTCGCCGTTGTCGCAGTGGTGCTCTATCACCTCAACCTCACGTGGGCTCAGGGCGGCCTGCTCGGCGTCACGATCTTCTTTGTGCTCTCGGGATACTTGATCACGCGCCTGCTCCTCAACGAAATCGCAAAGACCGGTCGTATCGATCTCAAGAGCTTCTGGATCCGCCGCATCCGTCGCCTGTTCCCCGCCGTGGTAACCGTCGTGGTGGTGACCTGCGCACTGTGCACTGTCTTTAACCATGTGATGCTCACCAAGATGCGCCCCGACATCCTGCCGTCGCTGCTGTTCTTTAATAACTGGTGGCAGATTATGCAGGACGTTTCGTACTTTAACGCCCTGGGCGATCCCTCGCCGCTCACGCACTTTTGGTCGCTTGCCATCGAGGAACAGTTCTATCTTATTTGGCCGCCGCTGCTGCTCGCCATGGTGTCGGTGCACATGAGCAAGCCCAACACGCGCCGCGTGGTCCTGGGCCTCGCCGCCGTCTCCGCCGTCGCCATGATGGTGCTCTACAACCCCGCCACCGACCCCAGCCGCGTGTACTACGGCACCGACACCCGCGTGTTCTCGTTGCTGCTGGGCGCCTGGATGGCCTTTATCCCCGACCGCGACCTGGCGCCTGCGCGCCTTGTCCGCCATCTGGGGCTCGACCGACTGGCCGGCGCCGGCAAGCACGACAAGTCAAAGAGCGACACCGCCGAGGCTGCCACGACAAAGCCAAGTGAGCTCGCACGCTTTTGGTCCTCCCCCGCATCCATCGATTTGATGGGCGTCGTTGGCCTGGTCGGACTCGCCGCCATGGTCGCGCTCACCAACGGCTATACCGCGTTTCAGTATCGCGGAGGCACGCTGCTGTGCTCCATCCTCACACTGATGGTTATCGCGGCATGCGTGCAGCCCCAGGGCATGGTCGCACGGGCCTTGGCCGCCGAGCCACTCGTATGGATCGGCAAGCGCTCCTACAGCATCTACCTGTGGCATTATCCGCTGCTGCTCCTCATGAACCCGGTCGCCAACATTAACGACACGCCCTGGTGGCACTACATTTTGCAGGTGTTGTTGGTGGTCGCCGTGGCCGAGTGCTCCTATCGCTTTATCGAAACGCCGTTTAGGAAGGGCGCTTTTGGGCGCACCGTTTCCGAGCTCCGCGACGGCACCACCACGCTCGCCGGCTGGATGCGCGTACATGTCCCCACCTGCGCCGTTTGCGCCGTCGTGCTTGTTGTGGCGCTGGGCGGCCTGGTCTTTGTGCCCGACACATCCGCGCTGAGCGGCGAGGGCGCCGAAATCCTAAACAAGGAGGCCAAAAATGCAAAGCCTCAAGATCAGCAGGCGGCCGATGACACCGACAAAGACGACGACGGCTTCCCCGACGGAGCCTACGACCTGCTAATGATTGGCGACTCCGTGTCCCTGCGCGCCGTCGATGCCTTTGACGGCGTGTTCCCGCACAGCCACATCGATGCCGAAAAGGGCCGCCAGTTTGATGCGGGCCGCGCGACATTTGAGGGCTATATCCAGCAGAACCTTGCCGGCAAGATTGTGGTCTTTGCGCTAGGCACCAACGGCCTGGTAACCGATGATCAGATTGATGCGATCATGGCCGACGCCGGTGATCAGCGTATTGTCGTGTTTGTAAACACGCGTAGCCCGCAGCCGTGGGTCGGGTCCACGAACCAGGCCATCGCCAACGCCGCCAAGCGCTATAAAAACGTGCGTGTTATCGACTGGTACGGATACAGCACAAATCGCAACGACCTGTTCGATGGCGACGGCACGCACCTGTCGACTACCGGCGTGACCGAGTACCTTAAGCTCATCCACGATGCCGTCAAGAAGGACCTACCCGTGCACCCCGAGGACCACGTTAACGATCCGCAGCCGGCGGCTGTCAAATCCGCTGCCGAGACACTCGTCAACGCCCTCGCCTACAAACCGCACAAGCTAGGCACCGACAAGTAACGCACAGCCAAATCTGCTTACAATCCGGCACTTGGGACCACTTCCGCGACTTACAAAGCCGCCTCCGGGCTGTTAATTCACCCCAGAGGCGGCTTTATAGCTGCACATCGGTATATAACTAGCACCCTATAGCAGACAAAAACAGGCCGCAGCCCATGGCGGCGGCCTGTTTAGAGTCCAAGAGAGGTGCTACGCGCTGTAGCCCATCGCTTGCAGAACAAACATAACGACCGTCAGCACCGTAATAACGCCGATAGTCGCCCAAGTGAGCACATTCCACACACGGCCGTTGCGGTTGGCGCCCATAATGTGTCGATCGGCGGCAATAACCACCTGGAACACCAGAACCACGGGCAGCAACACGCCGTTGATGACCTGCGAGGTCATCATAATCTGGAACAGGTCGACGCCGGGCATGAGCACCAGCACGGCAGAAATGCCAATGATTGCCGTAATGATGCCGCGATAGACCGGGGCCTCGTCCCAGCTGCGATCGGCACCGCGTTCCCAGCCAAACGCCTCGCAGATAGCGCTGGACGTAACGCCCGGCAGCACACAGGCGGCCAAGAAGCTCGCCGCGACCAGGCCCGAGGCAAACAGCACCGTGGACCACTGGCCCGCAATGGGCTCCAGCGCGCGGGCAGCGTCTGCAGCATCGCTAATCTGAATGCCCGCGGGGAACAATACCGTACCGGTCGTGATGATAATAAAACCGGCAATGACATCGGCGGCAATCGAGCCGCTCACGGTATCGATGCGCTGCAACACGATATCGTCCTCGCCCGCATTCTTATCGACCACGTTGTTCTGTGCCAGGAAAATCATCCAGGGCGCGATGGTGGTACCGATCGTCGCGACCACAAGCGACACGTAGCTGGGGTCATTTTGAATGTTGGGTACAACCAGATCGACCGCCACCTCGCCCCAACTGGGACCAGCCATAATTGCAGCGACAATGTAGGTCACAAACACGCAGCTCACCAGCAACAGAATCTTCTCGATGCGCTGGAAGCTACCCGACATGGTAAGCATCCAAACCATCAGCGCCACAAGCGGCACCGAGATGCTCGCCGGCACGCCAAAGAGGGCAAGGCCGCTCGCGATACCCGCAAACTCCGAAATGGTCACGGCTGTGTTGGCAATCAGCAGCGCCGCCATGGCCAGCACGCTCTTGCGCACGCCAAAGCGCTCGCGAATGAGCGAGGCCAGGCCCTTGCCCGTCACGCAGCCGCAACGCGCCGCGGTCTCCTGCGTCACGATGAGCAGCACGGTCATGACGGGAAGCATCCAGAGCATCTTGTAACCATAGCTGGCACCGGCGCTGGAATACGTGGCGATGCCGCCGGCGTCATTGCCCGAAAGCGCCGCCAGAAGGCCAGGACCCATGGCACCAAAGATGGCCGCGATGGTCAGCTTTTGCTTGGTGCCCTGCTTTTGCTTGCTATTTTGCACGCGACCACCTAACCCATGACCGACATGGTGTGCAGCACCGCAGCGGCACAGTACGCCACGCACGAGATCATGACGGCAATGACGTTCATGGCGGTACCCGACGTATTGAGGTCGTGCTCGTCGCGCCAGAACAGCACCATCAGGTAAATCACAGCGCTCATGTTGCCAATCAGGCAGACGATGGCCGCGATGTTAAAGCAGCCGGTAAAGAGCTGCTCCTCAAGCATGGGCGCGTCGGGGAACGCCGTGGTGCGCACCAGCTGAGCGCACAGGTAGGTCACGAGCGACAGGATCAGGCCCATGCCCGTGCTCTGGAAGAAGAATCCCAGATACGGCTTGGGTTCATCGTCATGGCCGTCGTACTCCAGGAAGTAGTTCTTGACGAACGACACCATACGCGAGGCAGCCAGCAGCACGAGCGGCATGGCGCACATGGGGAACACCACCAGATGTGCGGAGCCCAGCGCCGTCCCCAGCACTGCCGCCATGATGCACGAGGCAATGCCCCACACGACAACCCAGTACTGGCGATGCACAAACCAGCTGAGCACATTCGTCGAGTCGTCGGACGCGCTATCGCCCGAGCCGACGCCTGCGATCTGCAGGTCCTCCTGGTACTCCTCGGCGATAACGTCCATGGCGTCGTCGAAGGTCACAATGCCCAAGATGTGGCGGTTCTCATCGCAGACGGGGATGGCGACCAGGTCGTACTTGGTCATCTCGTCCGTTACGTCTTCCTGGTCCTCGTCGGGCGACACATAAACCAGGTCGCGGTAGGCCAGCTGGCCCAGCGTGGCGTCGCGGTCGGCCACGATCAGCGTGCGCAGCGAGAGCACGCCGGTCAGCATACCGCTCGGATCCTCGGTATAGACGTAGTAGACGCTTTCGAAATCCTCGTCGAGCTTGCGGATCGCCTCGATGGCGTCACCGACCGTCGCCGTGGCAGGCAGGGAGACAAACTCCGAGGTCATAATGCGGCCGGCAGTGTTTTCCTCATAGCCCAGCAGGTTACGAATCGCCTTCTCCTCCTGAACGCCCATCAGGCGCAGGAGCTTCTCGGCCTTCTCGTAATCGAGCTCGTCAATCAGGTCGGCGGCGTCGTCCGGGTCCATCATGGCCAGCATCGACGACGCATCCGTGTCGGACAGGCCCTCGAGCATCTCGGTCATGAGCTCGTCGTCATCGAACTCCGAGATGGCCTCGGCGGCCTGGGCGGTGTCGAGCTGCGCGAACACCTGCGCGCGCAGGCGAGGATCGAGCTGCTCGATAATGTCGGCAATGTCGGCAGGATGCAGCTCGCCGAGCGTCTTATGCGACACCGACAGCTGGATGTTCTTAGTCGAGCGATCGAGCAGGTCCATGTAGGACCAGGCGATGATGTCCTCGCCGAGCGGTTTGCCCAGGTGCTTCATAAAGCCCTCGACGACATGTTCAAGAGCGGGGCTGATTGCGCGCAGCAGACCGCGGGCACCGACTTCGGCACCCAGCAGGCGCAGCTGATTTTCGCCTGACATGGAAAACTTGATGTCGTTTACGCGCACGACCTTCATGCCCTGCGTGTCGACGATTTGTTTGTTGAGCACGTCGCGCGCGAGCAAAAGTTCGGTCGGCTGCAGGTACGAAAAACGGATTTCGGTGGCCGACGTCTTAAGGTATACGCCCGTCTCGTCGATACGGTCGACCCATTTTCGCCAGCTGATCATAAACGGCGTCTTGCCGGGACCGCGGAACGCGAGCGACGTCACGTGCGGAAAAACTTCGCCGGTAGCAATGCCAAAATCGTTCACAACGCCGAGCTTTTCGCCATCGACGTCCAAGACCGGCAGCTTGAGCATCTCACTCAGATAATTCACTGGTGCTCCCCATCATTATTCCTTCGGACCGTGGCCATGCCGGCACGCCATCCGTGGACTTTTAGATATGTATACGCATGCGCGGGCGGCACACCGCTCGGCGCTCACACCCCGTGCATGCGCAAGAAGCACCTGCAAGGGGTCATCGACTGTATGGTCGAGGTTTGGATTTCACCTGCAACCTTTCTCTTGACCCTTGTTATCCGCAGTAACTATAGCATCAGCATCGCGCCGTGACGCCAAATTTATGCTCCAAACATCGCAGGCATACCAAACGCTGACGCATCCGTGACATAGTCGTTTAAAAACGTCCCCCGTGACTAGTCTGTGGTGTCGTTATCTTCGGCGAGCTGGGGAAACACGGCGTTCTTGGGCATGGAAGTCTTCGTTAGCGAGGTGAGTTTTTTGCTCAGCGACGTATCCGTCTTAACCAAATCGCTCAGTGTCACGATCTTGTAGCCCTTGGCGACAAGGCCATCGATGATCTGCGGCAGCGCTTCGAGCGTCTGTTCGGAGCACTCGTCGCTATCGGTGAACAAAACAATGTTGCCCGGAGTCACCGATTCGAGCACTGTCGAAACCTGTTCGTCGGCGCCGTTGAGCAGCCAGTCGCCCGAATCGATATTCCACGAGACCACGGCAGACACCAGGTCCATCGCATCGATCCAGTTTTGCTCGTCAAACGCGGCGTAGGGAGCACGCAGCAACATCGTCTCGACGCCGGTCGCCGACTTAATCGCCTCGGTGCCCTTCGTGATCTGCTTGCGCACCGTCTCGCGATCCTCGCCCTTGAGCGAATCATCGCTGTAGCTGTTGGAGCCGATCTCGCATCCGGCATCGACAATCGCTTTGGCAGTAGCGGGCGAGGCTTCCGCAGCATCGCCCGAAAGGAAGAACGTCGCCGTGACGCCCTTTTCCTTGAGCACCTGCAAGACCTGCTTGGTCGCGCCGCTCGGACCCTCGTCAAATGTCAGGGCCACGTACTTTTCGTTGCCCTTGGGCGCTACGCTCGCGCACTCGACTACGCAGTCGGTGGCGGGCACGACCTCGCCGCGGTCCTGCGTCTTGCCCGACTGCTCGCCGACCCATACCTCGGAGCGGCCCTGAACGCCCCAGGTTTTAACGTATTCGATAGCGCCCGTGCCCTCGACCTTCAACTTGGGCTCAATGGTCGTGACCTGGACCTCGTGCTTCTCGTACGTGTCGCGGCCGTCTTTGACCGTCACTTTCTCGCCGCCCGTTAGCTCGCGGCTATTCCACTTGCCCTGCTTCACCCGTTTGCCGTCCACCTTCACCGACAGCTTTTCGCCGCCACGGCGGGTAAGCACGCTATCGTCGACAGCCAACAAGTCGCCGGCATCGTAGGTGTCGGTCAGGCCTTGATCATCGATAAGGTTCTGCAACGTGGAGCCCACGCGCACCGAAGCCTGCTCCCCATTGAGCACAATGTCCACGCTGCGATTGACATAGCCCACGACGGCAGCGATAAACAGCACGAGCGCACAGCCGACAGCGATGAGCGCATAGGGCAGGCGGGACGGTCGGCGCGGTGAGCGCCCGTTGCCGATGCGCGCGCTGCGATCGCTAAACCCACGGCTATGGTTGAGGTACATCGCGCCGGGTTTACGGCGACGTCGACGCTGACCGCTGGGCAGCTGCCCCAGGTCGCGTCGCGCCGTCGGACGCGCACCCGAGCGCCCGTTTAAGTTAGATCCGTTTTGGCGCATGTGCCCTCCCCCATAAACACAGCGAGCCGGAGCAACATGTCTCCGGCTCGCCTCCCATCATTTGGTACGTCGCTATTTGCTAGCTTTTGACGAGCCCCCGCTCGCCTTTTGATATTCGTCCTTAAAGGCCTTGAACATACCGCGCGTCTTGCCGAGCTGCTTGCCCAGTGCGCGACTGCCCTTGTCCACGGCGACCGACCCCTTGTCATCGAGCACCTTGGCGCCCTTCTTGACCTTATCGCCCACCACGACACTGGCCTCGGCAGCCTTGGCAGCCGCGCCACCCGAATACCCGAGCGACTTGACCTCGTCCGAGACAATCATCGCGCCGTTCTCGTAGCCGCGCAGCATCGTCGGCGGCATCTGTGTGTCGCCCACCAGCACACTCGAGGCAGTGCCGGCGGTCACGTAGAACGTCTGCACGATACCCGAACGCGGCTTGAACTCAACGTCCGAGCAGTAGCCCACGACATCGCCCGATTCCGTGCGCACGTCCATGCCAACCCAGATGATGCAATCGTCCAGGTTGATATCGAGGCGCTTGGCCGCGGCGGCATCGTAGGTTCCCTTGACGTCGTCGACCGCGACAGCACCCTCATAGACGCCGATGGCATCGAGCGCCACAAATCGATCGGGGCGCTCGATCATGCCCGCGATATCGGACTGGCGAACCATAAAGCCCACCACGCGCGTACCGCCCGGGGTAAAGACCGGAAAGTGAATCTTGCCGAGCTTTTTGGGGCTGCGCGGCGTGCCGTCCTTTTTGGTGCGCTTGTCTTCGGCAGGCTTACGATAAACCTTGACGCCGACAAAATCCCCTGCGCGCATTATGCCTCGGTCGAGGGCTCCGTGGCCTCGGTGTCGGCCTCAGTGACGTTCTCGACCACGACGTCGGCAGCGGGCGTCACGTTGCCGCCCGAGATGGCGTCGTTGAGCTGCTCGCGAAGCTGGTCCATGCGCTCGCGGGCCAGGTCGACCTTGGCGCGAAGGTCATCGGTCTTGGCGTCGACCATCGGACCAAAGTCGTTGACCGCGGCACGAGCCTCCTCGGCACCGTGCTCGTAGGTGTCGCGCATGTTGTCCCAGGCATCGTTGGCGATATCGGCGGCCATGGCACGGGTCTCGGCACCCGAGCGCGGGGCCAGAGCAACGCCGATGATAGCGCCGGCGGCAGCGCCAAAGAGCGCACCGGAGACAAAGCTGAAAGTCTTTCCCATGATCATTCCTCTCCTGCGGGCACCTCGATGCCCACCGTTTGAATGCTGTCCATTATACCCGCAGCGCAACACTTGCCGTCGCGCACATCTGCGTACGGTAAAAGCGCAGGTACATGATGGTGATAAGCGAGTGAGCCTACTCCTGCGGCATGGCAGGCATGGCCACCGTGGCCGCCGGGTCCTCGCCGGCGCCATCAACGAGCGGAAGCGCACCTTCCTGTGCGGGACCTGCCGGAACCGTCGCCGCGCCACCGTAGACGGCAGCGGGGGCCTCGTGGCTCTCGGCGGTCGCGCCCTCGGTATCGATTGCCTCCTGCAGCTCATCGTCAAAGCTCGGAACACCCTGGGGCTCCACGGGCTCGGACTCGACGGCTTCCTCAGCAGCTGCCTCGACGCCGGGTTCGGAATCGGCAGGAGCCTCGCCTTCGGCCACGTCCTCGGCGTTTGCGGCGGCGATGGCCTCGTGCGGATCCTTGCCCTCGGCCTCGGCGCGCATACCCAGCACCAGGTTGCGCAGGCCCGCGACCGTGCCCTCCACGTCAGGGGCAGGCTGGTCGGCGTGCAGATAAGCCCAGTCCATCATAAAGGTCGCCGAAGACAGCGCGCCGATGGCCAGCGCGTCATCGGGGCATGAAAGCTCAACCTCAAAGACACGCTCATCGTGCTCGCTTACGCGGGTACGGCCGCACGAAATGCTGCCGGCGAGACCGGTCTCGTTCATGAGCTCCACTGTCACGTGCTCCAGCAGATGGCAAAGCTCGGTCTGGCCCATGCAGTCCTGGAATTCACGACCGGAATCGCCTAGGCACAGGTGCTTGGCAATCGCGGGCACCAGGTAGTACACGCGCGCCGTGGCCTCGATGTCCTCCGAGGTCATGAGCGGCATGCCGGGGTTCACCAGCACATGCGCGCAGATCTTGTCCTCGCTGACGGTGACCTTAAGGATGTTGAACAGGCCTGCCATAACTCTCCCCTACTCTTCCTTGCCCTACTCGTCGCCGTCGTGCGGGCCCGCAGAGCCCGCGCCCGGCGTCGCCGGCTTATCTGCCGAGGAATCGGAATCCTTCTTATCGGTTTCGGCCGGAGCGATCACGCGAATAAGCGAGATGCGCTGGCCACGCATCGACTGCACCTTGAACTTGTACCCTGCAACCTCAAACACCTCTCCGATGTCGGGCACCGAGTCGCAAAGTTCCAAAATCCAGCCGGCGATGGTCTCATAATCATCGCTTTCCTCGAGCGGCCAACCAAGCTCAATCGCATCATCGCACGAAAAACGCCCATCGACGAGCCACTCACGGCGCGAAAGACGCGTGAGGTACTTGTTGTCGGGGTCGAACTCGTCCTCGATCTCGCCCACGATCTCCTCGACGATGTCCTCGATGGTAATGATGCCAGCCGTGCCGCCGTACTCGTCCACGACCACCACGATCTGGTCGTGCGAAGTCTGCATCTCGGACAGCAGCGGCAGGATGTCCTTGGTGTCGGGCACAAAGGTGGCGTCGCGCAAATAACCAGCGATGGTCTGGTCGCCCTCGCCGTCGAGCGAGGGCTGAATCAGGTCCTTGATGTGCGCGATGCCCGCCACGTTGTCGGGATCTTCGTGATAGACGGGGATGCGGCTAAAGCCGGTCTGGCGCATAGTGGACAGCACGTCGGCGACCGTCTCGTCGTCCTCGCACATGGTGGTGTCCACGCGCGGCACCATGACCTCGCGGGCAACGGTATCGCCCAGGTCGAAGATCTCGTGGATCATACGCTTTTCCTCGTCGAGCAGGTCGTCCTGCTCCGAGACCATGTACTTAATCTCTTCCTCCGAGACGTTTTGGCGATCGTCGGCGCTCTTGATGCGCAGGATGCGGGCCAGGCCATCGGAGCAAGCGCCAGTCAGCCAAACGAGCGGACGGGCGATCTTTTGGAAAAACGACAACGGCCCCACGACCTGCTTGGACACGCCTTCGGCATTGGCCAGACCAATGCGCTTGGGCACAAGCTCGCCAATCACGATGGACACGAAGGCGACCGCAACGGTGATGATGACCGGCGCCAGTCCGCGCGCGATGGCAGAGAGCGGCGCGATGCCAAAGCTCATGAGCCACGTGGCGAGCGGGTCGGACAGGCTCGTCGAGGCGACGGCGGACGAGGCAAAGCCCACGAGCGTGATGGCGACCTGGATGGTGGCGAGCAGCTGGTCGGAGTCGGCAGCCAGCTTAACGGCGCGCTCGGCGCGTTTGTCGCCTTCCTCGGCCTCGTGCTCCAGCACGGCGCGCTTTGCCGTGGTGAGCGCCATCTCGGACATAGAGAAGTAGCCGTTGATGAGGGTCAAAACGAGGGTGGTGATAAGGGAGATGGTTATGTCCATCGGGAGTTTCTCGAACCTCCAAGATTCGGGACGTTAGGTAGTAAGCGTAGATAACGGATAGGGCAGTTGCGTCCGGCGGCCGCTTGGATGGGTCCGCAGGCACAGACGTGATCGCTAGATTACGAAGAGGATCACCGCCATGAACTGGAAGATACTGCCGGCGAGCACCCACAAGTGAAACACACTGTGCAGGTAGCGCACGTTTTTAGCGATGTAGAACGGCACGCCCACGGTGTAGCACACGCCGCCGACAGCGAGCAGGGCAAGTGCCACGGGGTTGAGCAGCGACACGAGCTCGGGCAGCTTAAAGACGACGAGCCAGCCCATCAGCAGGTAAACCAGGCCGCTTACCCAGTGCGGTTGACGCTCGCGCATAAAGCACTCGAGGGCGATGCCGATAATGGCGATGGCCCATACGGCAAAGAACAGCATAGGGCCGCCGTCGTTTGCGAGCGTGATGAGGCAAAACGGCGTATAGCTGCCGGCTATGAGCAGGTAGATGCAACTGTGGTCGATGATGCGAAACACGCGCTTGGCGCGTGCGGGCTGAATCGCGTGGTAGAGCGTAGAGGCTAGGTATTCGAGGATAATACTGACGCCATAGACAATCGCCGCGGCCATGTGAGCCGGGCCTCCGCCGCGAAGAGCGGCAAATACGATCAGGAGCACCAGGCCCGCGATGCCCAGCAGGCAACCGACACCATGGGTGACGGAGTTCATGATCTCCTCACCCACCGTGTAGTGTAGAACGGCCGCGGCCTTGGGTCGCGGCCTAGAACTGTCGCTCGAATCGGACATGCCGGTTACATCCTCCAACGTAAAGAGTTCTCAACACTATATCAAAGCGTCTGGGTACGTGCGAAATTTGCACCATACGTGACCCCTTGTTTACCCATTCTTTTCTTGTTGACGCATCAACGGCGAACAATCATGGTTGGTTACAGCGCTGGAGGACCGTTTTGGCTCCCGCCTTCGGAAGTATGCGGCAAAATCTGGAACTGCCGAGCAGACCGCAGTTTTACCAACAATTTATCAGGGGTTTTGTTGCCAAAAACGCCTTGTGGTCGGCGGTATTCGACTTTCCCCGCACTTCCGAAAAGCCGCCCGTGAGCGCTGTGCTCGCGAGCGGCTTTTGCTCGAATTACGCCACAAAGGCGCTTGTATTGTCCAATAGCTAGGCGCTATTTGACCTCGATAAGCTCGTACTTGCTCGTGCCCAGGCCGATCTTCTCGGCATGCGCGATGCACGCGCGCCAGTCGGTGTCGGGATGCGTGATGCAGAAGGGGTCACGCGCCTGCTCGCCCTCCAGATGCTCGTGGTTATGCTCCATCTTGGCCGCGCTATCGGTGAGCTCGGTGTTGGGCAGCGGCTCGGACGCCATGACGGCATCGGCACAGGCCTGGTCGATGGCGACCGGGTCGAAGCTCGCGAACATGCCGATATCGTTGACGATAGGCGTATCGTTTTCGGGATGGCAATCGCAGTTGGGGCTGATATCCATGGCAAGCGAGATGTGGAAGCTCGGGCGGCCGTCGACGACGGCCTTGGTGTACTCGGCGATCTTGCAGTTGAGCACGTCGGCCGCGGCGTCATAGACGGGCTTGATGGCGTCCTGGTTGCACACGCCGATGCAGCGTCCGCAGCCCACACAGCGATCGTGGTCGATAGCAGCCACGTGCACCGTGCGAGTAGCGCCGCTGGCAAGCTCGCGCTCGCGGGTGTCCTCGAACGAGATAGCGTTGTGCGCGCAGATCTTTTCGCAGGCACGGCAGCCAATGCAGTGCTCGGTCGCGACGTTCGGCTTGCCGGCGGCATGCTGCTCCATCTTGCCGGCACGGCTGCCGCCTCCCATGCCCAGGTTCTTCATGGCGCCGCCAAAACCGGCCTGCTCATGGCCCTTAAAGTGGGTGAGGCTGATCACGATATCGGCATCCATGAGCGCCTGGCCGATCTTGGCCTCGCGCACGTACTCGCCGCCCTCGACCGGGACGAGCGCCTCGTCGGTGCCCTTAAGGCCGTCGGCGATGATGATCTGGCAACCCGTGGCATACGGAGTAAAGCCGTTCTGATAAGCGGTGTCGATGTGCTCGAGCGCGTTTTTGCGACTACCCACATAGAGCGTGTTGCAGTCGGTGAGGAAGGGCTTGCCACCCAGCTCCTTCACGACATCCGCGACGGCGCGGGCGTAGTTGGGGCGCAAAAAGCTCAGGTTGCCCAGCTCGCCAAAGTGAATCTTGATAGCGACGAACTTGTTCTCAAAGTCGATCTGCTCAATACCGGCGCGGCGGATGAGGCGCTTGAGCTTGTCGAGCTGGCTCTCGCGAGCATGCGTACGCAAGTTGGTGAAGTACACCTTAGCGGGTGCTGCGGGTGAAGTTGCGGTCATAGATCTATCCCCTCGGTCTATATGGCGTTACAGACATAGAGGATGGTACCCGTTAAAGCGGGGTCAAAGTCAAGTACGGCGCCCAGTCATTGGGGACGTTCTTAAATGAGTGACTACTCATTGGGGACAGACTTAAATGACTGAAACCACTCATTGGGGACGGACTTAAATGAGTGCCTCGCCACCTGGCGGCTAGGGACGTTCCTTTCCTGCCGGCAGCTGGGGACAGCCCTTGCCAACCCTGCCGGCGAGCCGGCGAATCGGCAAAGACTGTCCCCGATGACTAGTCGTTTAAGTCTGTCCCCAATGACCACTCTTGGTCGTTTAAGTCTGTCCCCAATGAGCGCCCAATGACTAGGTGGCTAGGCGTGGGATTTGGCGTGAGTGAGGGCTAGGCCTACGGCGGCGATGGCCGCGGCAAAGAGCACCGTGACGCCCAGATCGCAGGCGATGTCTCCCAGCACGGCGGACGTCAGGTCCGACGAGAGTGCCTTGCCGATTGCGTCGTTCACCCAAAACGTCGGTACAAAGTGCGCCACCGTCTGCACGGACGGGCCCATCAGCGACAGCGGCATCCAGGCGCCGCCCAAAAACGTCATGAGCATGCCGAGCAGGTTACCCACACCGTTGAGCAGCTCCTCGCGCGCGCCCAAGCCCGACAACGCAAAGCCAACGGCCAGCGGCGTGCACGCCAGGGCAAACGTTGCCGCCAGCGCTAGGCATACACGACCTACGCCGACCTCGGCGACCGCGCCGGCAAAGCCCACGACGCCCATCATGCTCGACACAAACCAGATGCAGACGGCGAGCACGGCGGCGGCCGCAAACACGGCAAGCGAGCGCTGACGCTCGGAGACCGGACTGGCCTCCATGCGGCGCACGCGCTCGGGCTCGTTCATGCCCGAGAACACCAGCCCCACCGATACGATGACCGACGAGATAATCGCGTACGTGCCAAAGTTGAAGTACGACTCAAGCGTGGCGGCGGCTGTCGAGTCGACCTTGACCTGCTCGATCTCGACCTCCGCGCGCTTGGCGGCGGCATGCTCGGCGGCCTTGGCGACGTCACCGTCGGAGGCAGTAGGATCAAGTGCGGCCGCAGCGCCCGCGAGCGAGATCCAGCGCGAGGCCTCGGCAGACGAAAGCGCCGCCGCCATGGTGCCGGCACCGTAGGTCACATCGAGCTTGGGCAGGAACTCCCCCGCTCGGGCGGCTGCAACGAGGTCGTCCTCAAACCCCTCCGGGATAAAGAACACGCAGTCGGCGCTGCCCTTGGCGCTGTTGCTCTTGGAGAGCGCGTCCGCAAGGTCGTAGGTGTCCTCGCCGATACCCGTGACCAGATCAAAGCGCGAGCCCAGGTGCTTGGTAAGCGCACGCGAAAGATCGCTGTCGTCGCGGTCGACCACGATCACGTTGGTGTCGTAGGGCTCGTACTCGGTGAGCTGCGACGAGTTCCAGCTCACCGATGCCGCGATGAATACGCCCATGAGCGAGATGAACACCGTATAGATGAGCAGGTAGAACGGGTGCGCCAGCGCCATGCGAAGCGCGGTCTTAAAGGTGCTCATAGCGGCTCCTTCCAAAGATCAGCGTGGCGGCGGCAACGAACAGCAACGCCATAAGGGCCAGCGCGCCAGCGCGAACGGCAAAGGGGCCCAGGTCCTCAAAGAAATACAAGCGGTTGAACATGTCGCAGATGAGCTTGACGGGATTAAGCCAACTCTCGGCCGGGCAGGCGCGGGCGACGTCGTCGGCAAGCGCCATCGCCGGCTCGCCATAAAGCCCGGCGAACAGGGCACACGTGGTGGCAAAGCCCGTGAGGATGCCCGACTTGGACGCCTTGCCGCCCTTAACGGGAAGCGTGCCCACAAAAAGGCCCAGACCCGTCGCGGCAAGCGCGGACGCGGCACCACCCACCAGACACAGCCCCTCGCGCCCGCCAAAGTCGACCCCCACGACCAGGCGCACGTAGCCGATCGCGATCGTCATCGAGGCAAAGGAGACCAACCACGAGCCCACAAAGATGCCGGCCAGCGACGCCGTCTTGGAAAGGCCACCCACGCAGCGACGCGCGCCAAGGCCAGACAGATTGGGCTGCAGGTCGACGACGCTCAAGGCGGCAAACTCGGCAGACATCATCGCAACCAGGCCAAAGAGCGCGTAGTAGTAGATGACCGTGCCATCGGGCGTGGCACGCGTCAGGCTCACACGGCGAGTGCCGCCCTCGAGCGACAGGGCGCGCGCAACCGCCTCCGGGTCGGCGAGCGCCGCCGGGTTGTCCTGGGCAATCTGGCGCATGAGCTCGGCATTTTGCGTATACGAGCTTGCCACCGTCTCCAGGATGCTGCGGTCGGTGAGCACCGACGTCGCACGCGAGCTGTCATAGCTCGAAAGCAACGTGAGTTTGGGCGTGCCCGCAGCATCGACCGCATAGATGCCCGCGACCTCGCCGGCCTTAAGAGCACGGTTCGCATCGACTGCATCGTCGCACTCGTGGATCTCGAGCAGTTGGTCGTCGCCTTCCTTGGCAAGCGACGTCGCCACGTCCTTAAAGGTCGAGGCGCCCCAGGCCTCATCCGCCACGATGGCCACCGGCACCGGGTCGACCGTGCCGTCGGAGCTCAGATTCGCAAACATAAACATGAACATCGTGGAAAGCGCGACGGGAAAGATCGCGCCCCAAACCCACGTGCTCGGCCGGCGCAACAGCGTCTTGACCGTAATGATAATGGTGTTGAACATGGCCGCCCCCTAGTCGCGCAGCTTGCGGCCGGTGATCTCGAGGAATACGTCGTTGAGGGTCGGCGGCTCGCTCCACACGCGGCCGAGCGCCACATCGGCGGCGCGCAGCGTGTCGAGGATGTCAACCAGGTTGTGCGGGCTCGCTTCGCAGGTGCAGACGAGCTCGCCGCCGGAAAGCTCAACCGAAAGCACGTGCTCGAGGGCGCGCAGCCGCTCGACTGTGGCGAGCTCGACGGCGCCGACCTCGACGGTCACGCGCTCACCCATCTGAATCATGCGCTTGAGCTCGTCGTTGGTGCCCTGCGCCAGCACGCGCCCGCCGTCCATGATCATGATGCGGCTGCAGATCTGCTCGACTTCCTCCATGTAATGGCTGGTATACACCACCGTGGCGCCTTCGTCGCGCAGGCGGCAGATGCCCTCCAGGATGGCATTGCGGCTCTGCGGGTCGACGGCCACCGTGGGTTCGTCGAAGAAGATGAGCTCGGGCTTGTGCGCGATGCCGCAAGCGATGTTGAGGCGACGCGCCAGGCCGCCCGAGAGCTTGCCGGGGCGAAACTTGGCAAAGTCGCCCAGGCCGACAAAGTCGATGGCCTCGTCGACCAGCGCGCGACGGCGTTTGCGGTCGTTGACGTAAAGGCTGCAGAAATAGTCGATGTTCTCGCGCACCGTGAGCTCGTCGAACACCGCCACCTGCTGCGGCACCACGCCGATGCGGCGCTTGAGGTCGTAGCGGGCGGGCGTCATGGGCTCGCCGAACAACTCGATGGTGCCTTTGTCGTAGGCGAGCAGCTGCAGAATGCAGTTGATGGACGTGGTCTTGCCCGAGCCGTTGGGGCCCAGCAGGCCAAAGATCTCGCCGGGGGCGATGTTCAGGTTAAAGTGGTCGAGCGCGATAAGATCGTCGTAGCGCTTGACGAGGTTTTCGACGTGGACGATGTCTGTCATGAGGTGGCCCTTCTGTTGATTTCGGCCCGGTACGATTGCATCATCGCAGGAGCCGCCGGCGCGCACCAGTGAGCTTTGTCACGAGTGCGGCGGGGGCGGGCGGGAGGAATGTCACGGTTGCGGCACCTGAGCAATCGTCGCGCGCACCATCGCGTACAATACCCGTATGAACAGGCTATTCGACAAATCGATCATGCTGGCGTGCTGTATCGCGGCCGCTCTGGGCCTTGCTGTGGATGCTTGCTTGGTCGCGGCGTTTTGTCTTGGCGTCGCAGTCGCCTCGCTTACGGAAATTGCGCAAGGCGAACGTGCCCGCCGCGCCGGTGAGGCCGCGAGCTACGCTTACATTATGGTGGCCGTCTTTGTGCCGTCGTTTGTGCCGTTTGCGCCCCTCGCCCTCTATGACATCGCGCGACGCGTGCGCCGTGAACACGTTTGGGTCGCGCTGGGCGCCGGCGCCATCTTTGTCTGCGCACTCGTCGCATATGCCCACGCCGGCGCGCTTCCCACCCGTGCGCTGCTGTTGACCGCCATCCTTTCAGTCGCCGCCACCTTGCTGTCTCTGCGCACCGCTCAGCTGGAGCGCGAGCAGGAGCGCATGCGTCGCACCCGCGACGAGCTGCAGGAGCGAGCCCTCGCGCTCGAGGCGCGCAACCGCGACCTTGCCGACCGCCAGGACTACGAGGTCGAGCTCGCAACGCTCGCCGAGCGCGCCCGCATCGCACGCGAGATCCACGATAACGTGGGGCACCAGCTCACGCGCGCCTCGCTGCAAACCGAGGCCCTACGCGTGGTCCACGCCAACGAGCCCGGCGTCGCCGCCGACTTCGCTGACGTCAAGCGCACCGTGGACGAAGCGCTTCAGCTCGTGCGCTCGAGCGTCCACGCGCTCAACGACAACGCGGCGAATCTCTCCGTACAGCTCGAGCGCATCGTGGAGGGCGCGCGCTCAGATGGCGGGCCGCAGATTGAACTTGAGGTTTTGGCCGAGCATGCGCCCGCAAATGTCGCCAACTGCTTTACGGCGGTCCTGCGCGAGGCGCTTTCCAACGCCATACGCCACGCTTGCGCCCAGACCGTCACCGTACGATGCATGGAGCATCCGTCGTTTTACCAGCTCATCGTTACCGACGATGGCGCAGGCGGGGTCCAAGCAAGCAGCCGCGGCACCGCAGAGGGCATGGGGCTCGGCTCCATGCGCGAGCGCGTCGAGGCGCTTGGCGGCACCTTCACCGCCGGCCCGCGCGCCGGCGCCGGCGGCTGGCGTGTGTTTGCCACCGTTCCCAAACAGCAAGGAGATGAGGGCCGATGAGGCTCATCGTTGTCGACGACGACCGCTTGGTGGTCGATTCGCTCAAGATAATCCTGGGCGCCCAGCCGCAGATCGAGGTGGTGGGTACCGGCGCCGACGGCAACGACGCAGTGGCTCTTTATGCCGAACACGCACCCGATATCGCGCTGCTCGACATTCAGATGCCGGGGCGCGACGGGCTTTCGGCGGCCCGCGAGATCCTTGAGCGCGACCCTGCGGCGCGCGTGGTGTTTCTGACGACATTCTCGGATGACGAGTACATTGTGTCGGCGCTCAAACTGGGTGCCCGCGGCTACCTGATCAAAACCGATGTCGCCGCCATCCCGCCGGCGTTGGCCCAGGTCATGGACGGCAAACGCGTGCTCGAGGGCAAGGCAATCGAGGATGTCGACTTTGATGGGGCGGGCGTCGAGGTGGGCACGACCCGCCGGCCCGCGGCCTTCGTCAGCCTGACCGACCGCGAGTTCGAGGTCGCCGAGCTCATCGCCCGCGGCCTCGATAACAAGGAGATTGCCGCCACCGCCTATATGGGCGAAGGCACCGTGCGAAACCACATCAGCTCAATCCTGGCCAAAATGGGCCTGCGCAACCGCACGCAGATCGCCATCGCCTACCTGCGAGGGTAGTTGCCCGAAGACCGACCGCCCCGACATAACAAAATGTCTGCTACCGATTTAATGCCATTTCAAAACGATGCCGGTTTACTACGATGAATCGCCCACCTTCAACCACAGCAAATTGCGAGCTTGCAAAACCGCAGGTAGAACGCTTGCAATATTTGGAAAAATGCAGTCATGGTCGGGGATGTCGAATTTATCGTAGTAAACCGACATAGTTTTGTTCGGGCGCCCCTGCACGAATGCCTCCGCAAGCCTCGCAGGACCAAAGTGATCCGTTTTCTTCCGCCCGCGGAGATCGGCTGACGGCGCCCGCCACGAAATCGGCCCATCTACTACGTTTAGTCCTGCACCCCCGACCATAACCGCGTTTCATGAAAAACCACAGGAGTTTTACCTGCGGTTTTTATTTCGCATTATTTGCCATGGTTGAGGGCGACGGCTTAAACGTAGTAGATAGGCCCATTTCGTGGCAGACGGGTCACGAGGCAGCCCTCGCAAGGCCAAAATGGTCCGTTTTCCTCCGTCCACGGGAGATCAAAGGCTGTTACGGATATGGTGCCATTTCAAAACCATGCCGGATTACGGAGCTAAAGTCGGGACCCTCATCCATACCTTCATTTTTTGGAAAACGGCAGGCTGTCTACCTGCGGTTTTGTTTTTGCAATTTTCTGTATGGTCGGAGGTTCGCTATCCAGCCCCGTAAACCGGCATAGTTTTGTTAACGGCAGCCTAGCCGCGCGTTCACGCGCGGGGCCGGCGGGGCATTTTTGCCCCACCGGCCCCTATTCCAGCTCTATTCCAGTGCTACTCCGGCTTGGTTTCTACCGTGGGAGTCTTGTTCGCCGCAACCGGAGTACGGGCGGTGTCCATAGTCAGGCAGTGCTTGGGGCAGCTCTCGATGCACTCGCCGCACACCACGCAAGCGTACGGATCGATCGACCAGGTACCACCCTTGCGATCGACCGCAAGCGCGCCCGCCGGGCAGCGACGCGCGCACATACCGCAGCAGATGCACACGTCCATATCGTTGATGATATGCCCGCGCAGGCGCTCGGGCACCGTCAGCTCCTCCTGCGGATAGCACACCGTGACCGGTTGCTTGACCATAGAGCCCAAGGCCGTCTTGGCAAATGTCATCAAACTCATGCCGCGCCTACCTTTCCGTGCAACTAATGCAGGGGTCGATGGTCAGGATAATCATGGGCACGTTGGCAATGAGCACGCCCTGCAGTGCATGCGTCAGGCCCGCCAGGTTTTGCGACGTCGGCGTGCGCACACGGAAACGGTCCAAATTCTTGGTGCCGTTACCGCGCACATAGTAGTACGCCTCGCCGCGCGGTTGCTCAATCACAACCTCGCCGCGTGCGCCATCGGCCGGCGTAAGCTTGGTGCGTCCGCCGATGCCGTCGTGCGGAATCTTGCCCACAAGCTCCTTAATGATGTCCATGGCCTGCGTGACCTCGGCACAGCGCACCTGGCAGCGGGCATAGCAGTCGCCATCGGTGGCAACGATGGGCTCAAACGCAGCCAGGTCCGCATAGGCACCGTCGCCAAACATGCGCACGTCGTAGTCCACGCCCGAGGCGCGCCCAAACGGACCGACCATCGAAAGCTCCAGCGCGTCTTTCTTGCTGATCACGCCCACGCCATGCAGGCGCTCGCCGCAGCTGTTGTCGTCCAAAAACGTATGCACCAGGGCCTCGTAGTCGGGGCGCATGGCATCGAGCGTCTGGACAATGCCCGCCAGCTCGGAGTCCTCGATATCGTGCTTAAGGCCGCCGATCTCGTTAATCGACAGAATCACGCGACCGCCACACGTGCTCTCAAAGATCTTGAGAATCTGCTCGCGCAGGGTCCACGAACGATAGAACAGCGCCTCGAAGCCAAAGGCATCGGCGAGCAGGCCCAGCCACAGCAGGTGCGAGTGAATGCGCGAAAGCTCGTGCAAAATGGTGCGAATATACCGCACGCGGCCAGGCACCTCGATATCGAGCATGCGCTCGCAGGCGCTGGCATAGCCGCAGCTGTGACCCACGGCGCAAATGCCGCAGATGCGCTCGGCGATGTAGCCAAACTGGTGCATGTCACGCTTTTCGGTGAGCTTCTCGAGTCCGCGGTGCACAAAGCCGATCTGCGGAATTGCCTCGATAACGCGGTCGTCCTCAAGCACCAGGTCCAGGTGAAGCGGCTCGGGCAGCACCGGGTGCTGCGGGCCAAACGGAATAACGGAGCGATGTGCCATGGACCTTACGCCTCCTTTTTCTGCTTATCGCGGGCGGCTTTGGCGGCAAGCGCCGCGCGAACCTTGGCCGCTTTCTCGGGATCCATGGCGGCGAGCTTTGCCTCCATCTCGGCAGCCTTGAGCGCGGCCTTGGCGGCAGCCTCGTCATGCTGAGCATCGGAGCCGGCAGCCGCAGCGGGCTGAGCGACGGCAGCGCCCGCGGCATCGCCGACGCTCGCAGCGCCCTCCCCTGCAGCAGCCGCGGCGGCCTTCTCGGCCGCGGCCTTGCGCGCCTTGGCCTCGGCGGCGGCACGGACCTTCATGGCCTTCTCGCGCGCAGCCTTAACCTCGGGCGTGATGACGCTCATGGGCTCGGCAGTCGAGACCTGGTAGAAAAAGCCCTTAAAGTCAATCTGCATGTCGGTAATGGCAAGCCCAAACAGGTCGTGTGCCTCATTTTCAAACGGGAACACCGCAGGGTAGTACGAGCTGATGGATGGAATCTCCTGGTACCGGTCGATACCATCGACTACCAGGTTCTCAATCGCATAGCTGCCGTCCTGCGCGATCTGCTCCTGGGCAGCACGAACGTTGATGAACGTATAGACCAAGCGATACGTGCCGTCGTCCACATTGCGCTCAGCGTGCATCTGTACAAAGCGGGCACCGGCACCCTTGAGCGCCTGGACATGCGACAGCAGCGCATCGAGCTCGACGGTGGTATAGATTGCCTTTTGCATTACTCGGCCCCCCTTGCAGCGGCGGACGCGGCGGGCGTCCCAGCAGGTGCGTCGCCAGCGGCGGGCGCGTCGCCGGCCTCAGCCGGGGCCACAAATCCGTCCTCGCCCAGCTCAACACCACCATCCCAGGTAGCGGCACCGCCCACGGTAAGCGGGTCGCCGCCGGCGCGCATCACGGCCTCCTTCTGGTCCAGGATGCCGCACGCCTCCACAATGGCGTCGATCACCGTCTCGGGGCGAATGGCGCATCCGGGCGCGTACACGTCCACGGGAATCGCGCGGTCCACGCCACCGATCACGTTGTACGCATCGCGGAACACGCCGCCCGAGCACGCGCAGATGCCGCACGCCACCACACACTTGGGCTCGAGCATCTGGTTGTAAATCTGGCGCACGACGGGCAAGTTCTGGGCGTTGACCGACCCCGTCACCAAAAAGATGTCCGCATGTTTGGGGTTGCCGGTGTTGACCACGCCAAAGCGCTCCGCATCGAACAGCGGCGTGAGCGAGGCCAGCACCTCGATATCGCATCCGTTGCAGCTCGAGCCGTCGTAATGAATAACCCACGGCGAGCGCGACATTTTATGATCCATGGATGCCGCCTCCTAAATAAACACGTCGACGAGGATGGGCATAAGGTTGAGCAGGCCAAACACCAGCGCCACACCCCAGCCGAGCTTAAAGCAGCTGCGCCAGGTGCTACGGGCGAAGGTGTTATCGATCAGTACCTCGACAAAATACGTCATGACCATAACGACCAGGGCGACGACCCAGCTCACCGGGTTGTCCCAAACAAAGAACATGCCCACCCACATCAAAAACAGCACGGTCTCGCACCAGTGCATAAGGGTCATCTTGGCCAGCGTGCCGCCGCTCATCTCGGTGGCGACGCCCTGGACGATCTCCTGATGCGCGTGATGCGAGTACGAAAGGTCAAACGGCGACTTGCGCAGTTTGATGGTAAGCACCGCGAGCAGCGCGAGGAAAATGGGCACGCTGTACACGATGATGGGGGCCGACTGCCCCGTCACGGCGATGGAATCGAAGCTGTCGGTGGCAAGGTACAGGCCCACACTCATCAGCAAAACGGCGGGCTCGTAACTCATGACCTGCAGCAGCTCGCGGTCGGCTCCGACCTGGGCAAACGGGCTTTGCGTCGAGGCGGACGCCAGCACCACAAAGATCGCAGCGAGGGTAACCATAAAGGCGCATAACAGTGTGTTGGAACCCGACACAAAGATGCCGCCGCCCACCACGGTAAAGATGAGCGCGCACGCCATGTAGGTATCGTCCACGGTGTTTACGCTGGCAGGGGCTTTGCGCAGGAGCTTGGCTACATCGTAGAACGGTTGCAGCAGACGCGGTCCCACGCGGCCCTGCATGCGGGCGGACAGCTTGCGGTCGATGCCGTCGATCAGACCACCAACCAAAGGCGCCAGCAGGGCAAACGCCACGGTGCCTATAAAGATGCCCACGACGCCCGAGCCTTCGAAATACTTGCCGCGCAGCACCGAGGGCTCGCCCATGGCGAGCGTATCGGGACCAATCCATACGCAGCATAGCAGCGCGAACAGGATGATGCTGCAGCACACGATGCTGCCCGCGGGGCCAATGCGATTCTCGCCAAGGGCATCCTCCAGGTACCAATTGCGCTTTTCGGCCTTCACCTCGTGTCCCATCGAGCCGCGGAAATGACGGTAATTGTCGGTTCCCACACCCGAAAGATATACGTTTACGTGCGGTTTGTCGCTCACGCGGAATGAAGTTAGCAGCACCACGGCGATAAAAGCCACGATAACCACCATTAGATACATGGCATCCTTGCCAATAACATACGGCACGCGGCCAAACACCATGGCCAAGTAAGGCGACACCAGACCGCTCGAGATAATCGGGAACGCTACACAGCATAGAATCAGCAGCGCGGCGATAGTGTTGAGCGCTATCCATTCGGTCTTATGGACATTGCCCTCCACGTTTTCGGCCGTAGAATCCACGCCCGAGAGCTTGGCGAGCCACTTGCCCCAGAAGAAGAACGTCGCGGCCGAGCCAAAGGCCAGCACCATGATCATGAGCACATTGCCGGTCTGCGCAAACGCCACCAGGGCGCCCCACTTAGACACGAGCATGCCAAACGGCGCCACGAACATGCCCATGATGCCCAGCATCATCAGGCGCGTCAGGTGCGGCATGCGACTGAACATGCCGTCCATGTCCTCGATATTGCGGCTGCCGATATGATGCTCGGCCGTGCCCACGCACAGGAACAGCAGCGACTTTGCCACCGTATGGAACAAGATCAAGAAGATGGCGGCCCACACGGCCTCGGGCGCGCCGACACCCAGGCAGGCACTGATGAGGCCCAGGTTGGAAATGGTGGAGTACGCGAGCACACGCTTGGCATTGCTCTGCGAGACGGCCATGAGGGCGGCGAGCAAAAACGTGATGGCGCCCACGCTCGTGACCATAATGCCGGTCACGGGATAGGTGGCGTACAGCGGGCTCAGCTTGACCATCAAAAACACGCCGGCCTTGACCATGGTGGACGAGTGCAGCAGGGCGCTCGTGGGCGTGGGGGCGACCATGGCGCCGAGCAGCCAGGTGTGGAACGGCATCTGTGCGGCCTTGGTAAGCGCGGCGATCGACAGCAAGACGACCGGCAGCACCAGCAGCGCGGATTGCGCGGTTCCGGCGCCGGAAAGCTCGATCATGCCCGAGATGGTCAGCGGTACGCCGTTGACGTGCAGGAACATAAGGCCCGCCAAAAACGCGATGCCGCCCAGCATGTTGAGGATGATCTGGGTAAAGGCGTTTTTGATAGCCTCGGGCGTGCGCGTATAGCCAATCATAAGAAACGAGCACACGGTGGTGATTTCCCAGCCGCAGAACAGCCACTCCAGGTTGTCGCTCGTCACGATGACGAACATGGCCGAAAGGAACAGGAACATAAGCGCCAGGAACTGCGGGCGTCGGTCGGGCGCGGTCTGCCCACGCAGCGCGGCCTCGTGCTCATCGTGCGCCTGGAAGTCCTTCATGTAGCCCAGGGCATACACGCAGATCAGGCTGCCGACAATGCCAACGGCGAGCACCATGATCACGCTCATATAGTCCAGGTAGAGCGGCGTGGCGGTGACGACCTCGGCCGTGGGCAGCGTCATGGCAGCGAAGGCAACCGAACCCACCAGCTGCACCACGCCGAGCACACCGGTAAGCGCGTTCCTATATTTGAACGCGTTGTACAGGATGACGGCGCACAGAATTACGTCGATGACGGAGCTGATGATCGAGAGCACATGCGAGGTGCCGGGGGCAACCTCAAAGCCCTGCGGACCCGTGCCAAAAAATAAGACGGCAACTACAACGGTCACCGCCATAATAATGCCGGAGCCTACAAGCCCTACCGCATCGCGGGCTCGGTCACTGCGCGCGAGCAGCATGCCCATCGCCGGTACCAGCGGAAACAGGGTAAGGAAATACAGTAGCGTCATACCATCACTCCCCCATGCAAAAACGCTGCAATTATTTAACGTTATAGCTCAAATTGGGAGTTCAGGCGGCAGGTTTTCGGTCAACTGGGGAGTTTTAGGTGTATGGGGTAAGGACATGTCCGCTTTGGAGTAGAGAGGCAACGCTCCCCCTCTCGTAGCGGCGGGCGCACGGGCCACTGCGCGCGGTTTATTGACCACTTTGAAGGATGTCCCGATAGACTCGCGGCGGTCCAAAAAGTTGGCGCGGCAAGAAAAATGCGCCCCTGCGGACGCACCATCCCGTTCGCTATTCCGCCTTTTTAACGCGCGGTTTACGACCCCGCGGCTTATCGACCAAGGCGGCCTCGCCACCGTCGCGATACTGTCGGCACCAAGCTTTAACCGAAGACTCGCTGGGGATCTTGTGCTTGACCATGACCTCACGCACCGTCAGACCATGTTCCAAGCGGTCCTTAACCACGGCAAGCTTAACGTCAAACGAGTATGTGTGGTGATGAGAGCCCGCATTGAGAACGGCGTCGGCGCCGCCCACGGCATACGCACGGGCCCACTGACGGGCTGTGGCCTGGGGGATGCCAAGCTCTGCGGCGAGCGCGCGATGGCCGACCCCTTCTTGGAGGATCTCGACAGCGCGCTGCCTAATCTCGGGCGCATGCGTGCGAGTCCTTGTTGTTTCTGACATACCTGCCACTTCTACTTCTTAGCCTTAAACGTTAAATTGCTTTCTTACGTGCAAGTTAGATAGTAGCATTTTACCGTTTGCTCAAAGCAGTTAATTAAAATAGACGCGGCGCTATCTGGGAATTTGACACCAATTTACGATATTTCTTTATTGATTATTTACGCTGGTAACTAGCTCGCAGCTAATCGTCATTCGCTTGCCAGCAACATTGGCATCTCTTTATGTCCTTTGGAATAGAGGATATGATTATTAACCCCTCCTCCAATAATTTTGAGCAGCCTGCAAGGCAGTAGACGCCTCACTCCCCATGATTAGCGCGCATTGCCGTCCACCGGGGCAAAACAAAAAGGGCGGGACCTGCTGCGCTTGCAGGCCCCGCCCCGATTGACACCCGATGGGACGCGGCCGGGCGAGACAGATCCGTGCTACCGCCCCGCCTGGCCGCGATGTTCAACTACAGCTCGTTGGCCGCGTGATATGCCGTGCGAATGGCGTTCGCAATGTCGGCGGTGCGCTCGCCCGAGCAGTCGCCCACACAGGTCACGGGCACCGTAACGCCATCCAAGTCAAACGCGTTGGCCTTGGAACCGACGGCCATCACCACGTAATCGCAGGCGATCTTCACCGGCTCCTCGGCGCCGTCATCGGCAGTGCGCACGGCCTCCACGCCCTCGTCGGTAATGGCGGTCAGACGGGTCTTCACGTGCTGCTCCACGTTGTGCTCTGCAAAGTCGCTCATAATCAGCGGCAGAATGGTCTCGGACTCGCCTGCGGCAATCTTGTCGAGCATCTCCACGATCGCCACTTCGCAGCCGTGCTGCAGCAGGTACTCGGCAGTCTCGGTGCCCACCAGGCCACCGCCAATGACGGCGACGCGGCCCGTAAGCTCCACTTTGCCGGCCAGCACGTCCCAGCTCGAGACGACCTTCTTAGAATCGGCACCCGGAACGGGGATGACCACGTCGTGCGCGCCCACAGCCACAATCGCGGCGTCGGCGGCGTTGAGGTCCTCAGTGGTAGCGACGTGGTTGAGCTCAACCTTCACGCCCAGGCCGGGCAGAATCTTCTCGTAATAATCGACGGAGCGCATAATCTCGTCCTTGCGCGGGGGCGCGGCCGCCAGCACAATCTGGCCGCCCAAGTGATCGCTCGCCTCGTAGACGGTCACGTCGTAGCCGCGCTTGGCCGCCACGCGTGCGGCCTCCAGACCGGCAATACCGCCGCCCACAACGGCGATCTTCTTGTCGCCCTCGCCCGGCTTAATGGCGATGGTAGCCTCGTCGCCGTTCTCGGCATTGAGCACACACGAGATGTACCTGCGGTTTTGAATCGCATCGACGCAGCCCTTGTTGCAGTTGAGGCACTCGCGGATGGGTTCGCCCGTGGCGGCCTTCAGCGCAATGTCGGGGTCGCACATGAGCGAGCGGCCATAGGCGATGATATCGGCTGCGCCGTCTTCCAGGATCTTCTCGCCAGCCTCGACCGAGACAACACGGCCCACAGTTGCCACCGGCACGGAGACCAGGGCCTTGACGCGCTCGGCCACGGGCAGCGTCCAGTTGTAGGGCATGGCGCCCATGGACGGAATGGTGTCGCCCATATTGCCGGTGTGGTTGGCTTGTGCAACCTGGATCATATCGATGCCCGCGCCCTCGAGCAGCTTGGCGAACTCGCAGGCCTCATCGGGCTGCAGGCCGCCCTTGCCACGCGGCGTGCCGTCGGGGTTCTCCATGATCACGGGGAGCTTATACTCCACCATCAGCTGCGGCGCGGCTTCCTTGATGGCAGCGACGACCTCCAGCGCGTAGCGAACGCGGTTCTCAAACGAGCCACCGTACTCGTCGGTGCGCTTGTTGAGGATCGCGGAGCACAGCGAACCCACCAGGCGGTCGCCGTGGACCTCGATGGCGTCGATGCCGGCCTGCTGCGCGCGAGCGGCCGAGGCAGCGATGGCCTCCTTGATCTGGGCGAGCTGCTCTACGCTCGCCTCGTTCACAAAGTGCTGCATGTCGTGGTGCAGCTTGGCGTATGCCTGCTTGCGGATCTCGTTGGACTCGGCCATCTTGGCGGCAAAGGTCTCCTCGTCGCCGGCGGCCTTGGCCTCCTGCGCGGCTTTGGCTGCAGCCATGGAGCCCATGACCATGCGGCCGACACCGGGCACATCGTACTCGGGGTGGAACAGCTGCAGCGCGACCTTGGCACCGTGCTTGTGGACGGCGTCGGCCAGTGCCTTAAACGTGGGGATCTGGGCGTCGGTCGCCAGCTTGGGCGTGGGGCTTGCGGTCATGACGGGAGCGACGTCGCCGATGACGATGTAGCCCACGCCGCCACGGGCCAGGCGCTCGTAAAAAGCCAGGCTGCGCTCGCCGATGGAACCGTCGCGCTCCTCATAGCCGGTGGTCAGCGGCGGGAACATAATGCGGTTCTTGAGCTCAAGGGGGCCAACCGTAATGGGCTGGAGCAGCTTGGACGCAGGTGCGGTCATGGACATTCCTCTCTTGTAGACGCGGCGGCGATGGTGCCGCGTAGTTGTTTAGAGGATATGGCATGGGGGTACAGCGGCACAACGAAAATCGGCGGATAGCAGGCAGCGGCAGGCGGATGGGGCGGGGTGGCCCGTCGATTTGTCTCAATCTGTAACAGCTACCCAGCAAAACCGGGTCTTACTGTTACAGATCGAGATATTCCTCTCGACCCATCCTCAACAATCTAAATCTGTAACAGCTAGACCCACTTTTGACCCCTACCTGTTACAGATCAAGACAATAGAAACCATCCCAACAAAACGTCTCGATCTGTAACATCTATCGACCAAAACCGGCCCTAGGCGTTACAGATCGAGACAAACCAAACCGGGCTTCCGAATAATCTTGATCTGTAACAATTAGACGACAAAAATCGCTCCTCGTGTTACAGATTTAGACAAACGGAGGCTGGCGTGCTGGTTTGTCTCGATTTGTAACGGCCAGACGTCCAAATCGGGTCCATCTGTTACAGATCAAGATATTGTTTGAGAAGCTGCGGACCGTACCGAAAACACGATCCCGGAATAACAAAAAAGCTCGTCGGCTAGGCCGACGAGCTGCAAGTTCTTGGTCGCGGGGGCAGGATTTGAACCTACGACCTCCGGGTTACGGATATGGCGGGCCGTCAAACAGCGATTGGACTAAAGCCGGGCCTTCCACAGTATTTAGTCCTATAAACAGTCCAACATCTTTATTTCTAGTCGTTAGATTGGACTAAAATGACTTTGATTTCGGTATTTAGTCGTATCTTACGACTAAATATCAGCCACGAGACCGTTAGGAGCGATCTTGTACTACAGCGATCACGACGTCCTTGAACTCATCGCCCGTATCGAGAAGCCCTACGAGAGCGAGGTTATCGAGCTCAAGGAAGCGAAAAACGACTTCAGTTTCAAGAATCTCGGGAAGTACTTCTCCGCCCTGAGTAACGAAGCGGTCCTGCGCGGGAAACAAGACGCCTGGCTCATCTTCGGTATGGACAACGACAAGGTCGCATGCGGAACCGCTTACCGAGAAGGAAATCCGGCCAACCTTAGATCCCTTAAAAAGGAGATTGCGGACCGCGCGAACAACCACCTCACCCTGAGAGAGATCCATGAACTCAGGATTGACGGCAAACGCGTCCTCGCGTTTCAAATCCCCGCCGCAACGCCGGGCATGCCAACGGCGTTCAACAATGCGGCATGGGCGCGCGAGGGCGAATCACTCGGGCCACTCCCCATCGATAAGTACGAGCAGATACGCCAAATGCGGAGGCCGGACTGGAGTGCCCTCGAAATCGAAGAAGCAACCTTCGAGGACCTCGACCCCGAAGCCGTGAAGAAAGCGGTGGGGCTCTTTCTCTCCAAGCACCGACGGCATTCCGGGGCGTTCGCGGACATGGATGACCGCACGATTCTCGACATGGCAAACCTAACCAGAAACGGCAAGATCACCCCGACGACACTCATCCTGCTCGGAAGGCCGGAATCCACCCGCTTGCTCGATGGGATGAGCCCGCGCATCACCTGGACTCTCTATGCCTCCAATGGATCGGTAACCTCTTACGAGCACTTCAAACCACCCTTCCTTCTCGCGATTGACCAGGTACTCGGGAAAATCCGCAACGAGAAGTACCGGTTCAACGCAAATGGCGCGAGTCTGTTTCCCTTTGAGGCTGACCAGTACGAACCCGAGATCATCAGAGAGCTCCTGAACAACTGTATCGCCCATCAAGACTATTCCATGCAGGGGCGAATCAACGTCGAGGAATTCGAGGATCACCTCGTTTTCCTAAACGAAGGGTCCTTCATTCCGGAGACAATCGAAAATGCGATGCGGCCGGGTTTTAAGCCAAGCTACTACCGCAACCCCTTCCTTTCCGAGGCGATGGTGCAGATGGACATGATCGACACCATCGCCATGGGAATCCCCAAAGTATTCCAGATGCAGAGAAAGCGATACTTCCCCCTACCCACCTACGACCTTTCGAATCCAACCCGCGTGCGCGTAAGTGTCTACGGTAAGACCATCAATGAGAGCTACAGCAGGCTACTCTATGCTAAGCCGGACCTTCCGATGGACGTCGTCTACCTTTTGGACAAGGTTCAAAAAGGCGAGGAAATCACGAACGAGGAGGCCTCAGAGCTGCATCGACTCAAGCTTATCGAAGGCAGGTACCCCCATATCTCCATCACGAACGCCCTTGCCTCGAAGACGGGACAGGAGGTGTCTTACACGCGCAGCAAAGGCCTCAATGAAGAGGCCTGCAAGGCGCTTGTCATTCAGATGCTCTCAGAAACGGGGCCCGCACCACGTGCGAAAATCACCGCCCTCATCAACGATCTTCTCCCCTCGGGCCTTACCGACGCGCAAAAGGCCAAGAAGGTATCGAACCTTCTAGCGAAAATGAAGAAGGTGGACAAGACCATCGATAGCGACGGAACGGGAAAGACCGCAAGATGGCATGCCCTGTAACATCGTGATAGATCTTACCGTCAGATGCACGGCCCCCAACAGACCGACCGCGATGCGTCCGGGCACCTTACCGGGCGCATCGTCTAGCATCGGAATCCTTGCTCGAGATATCTATCCCCACCAGAATCTGGAAACCGCAAGCGTTGTTTTCGATGACATCCCCGCATTTTGTAGTCAGAAAACAGTCGGCTTATAGGACAAAAAGTGTGTCCAATAAGCCCAGTAATTGCCGAAGCGCTTTTAAAGTCCGATCTCCGCGATTATTTTTTTCATCTCGAGGGCCCATCCGAGCTGTTCCTCGATGTACCCCGGCCATGCGTCCTGGTGGCCCTTGATGGGGTGGCCCGCCTTGTAGAAGCGCAGTCCCGAGGCCTTTTTCGCATCGAAGGGTGCCGCCGTCAGCCCGAGGCGCTCCTCGAAGATTCCGCTGTTGGCGATGGCGCGGTGCCCGATCTCCTTGTCGTCGTCCACGTACAGCTCGATACCCGTGCGGCCCTTGTGCGTATCGATGAGCAGGGCGAGATGGTATGCCGAGACCCCCAGGCGAAGCGTCGACCAATGGTCCTTGCTGGGCTTCTGCGGGCTGAACTCCTTGAGGAACTCCGGATGGCCGCCCGCCACCTCGCGGTACGCCGTCCAGTACGCCAGCTTGACCTTTTCGGTTTCGCTGAGCCCTTCGGAGAGCTTCACGGCCTTGGTCCACTCGTTCGGCTGCTCGACCACGCCGAAGCGCGGGGCGGGCAGGGAGTCCCCGATCTTCCAGAGCTCGACCTCGACCAGGAAGAACCCGAAGTCGCTGTCGGTGTGCTGGTTGAGCCACTCGATGGCCTGGCGGTGCTCGTCGCGGGCGCGCGCCACGACCCAGATGACGACCTCTGCGCCCTTGCCGGCGGCGTACGTGATCACCTTGCCGAGGTGGTCGTGGTTGGTGTCCTCGAGCTGGTTCTCGATGATCACCTTGCGGCCCGTACCGGACTCCTGTGCGTAGATGTCCACGTTGAACGATCCGACCGAGGACTCAGTCTCTATGAGCTCGAGCTCGATTCCGACCGCCATCCCGAGGGTTGCGAGGTTCTGCTCCTCGGCCAGCCACTTGGTGAAGTCGTGGGCCTCATGCGGCCACACCTCGCGCAAGGGGACCTTCTTGATGGTGTCCAGGTTATAGGTCTTCATCCGCCGCTCTCTCGACCGATAATCCAGTGCCGTTGTAGAGCCTCTCGCCGTCAAACGAACGCAGCAGGAGCCCACGACGTTCGTCGACGTCCTTCAGCTCGCACGGATACACGAATAGCAAAATGTTTTGCCGGTACTTGTAGTCAGCGTAGACATCCGGATCGCCCAATCGCGTAGGTATGGACGCGATATCGTCCGCCATACGATCACTTGACCCCACGTATATTCCGAGATAGTCGCTGAAGTTCTTATCGTGGTCATGCCTGCGGTATGTCGCGATGAGATAGCAGCCGGGCATATCGTAGCCGTTGAACGCAGCCTCGGAGGCTTTGCCCTGCTGGCAGATGAACTCGTGCAGGGGCATCACCGTCGACGCGCCTTCAAATATTGATTGCCTCGCGGCATCGATCTTCTTGCGAGCCTCCGCAGCGGCCCTTGAGTCCTGGAACGCCTTCGTGGCATCCCCCAACGCGCCGGCTGCCGCGCCGACGCCTTCCGCCGCAGCACCAAATCCCTTGCCGATGCCGTCGACAACAACACGTGCGCCGTTGGTTGCCCCGTCGGCAGCGCTTTTCACGGCCCCATCGACATCGAAACCGAGCTGCTTTGCCCCATCGACAACCCCGGCGGCAGCAGCCAAAACCCCTGCCGCAAGATTCACCGTGTCTTTTACGGTTTTCAAATTGACGGCCATATCGAGCCTTCCCTTCTATTCCGCCTTGCCAAATCGGTTCATGACCTCAAGTAACTCGCCCGTTGTGACGATTTTTGCCTGCGAGTTGCCGTTGAAAACTGCGTCGAGCTTGCTTCGTCCCACATTGTCGCCTATTGCGAGGTACTTCGTGCTCTGCGCGGGTTTGCCATCGGTCGCTTTCATCCCGCATTCCTTAAGTGCGGCAAGGATCTCATCGCGATTGTAGCCCGGAGTAACGCCGGATACCTTCACCTTGAGTCCGACCGGATCGGTGATTTCGCCCGGATCGCCCCTGTGGCCCGCCTCCTCGGCTTTCGCCAAAACCTCTTCGATGGTTTCCTGCGACCCGTTCACCAGTCCCAAGCCCGTGAAAACACGCTTGCGGCCATGATGGGAGGAAGCATTCGGGGCCCAAACGGCAGGCTCGAGCGCACCGAACTCGCCGACCAGCCTATGGAAAATCTCAAGGCACGCCTCGGCGTCGCACATGGCATCGTGGTGGCTATCAAGATGCACTCCGTAATGCTCGCAGAGATCGACAAGCGCTCCCGGCAGACCATTCTGCTTCGCCACCAGCATCGTATCGACCACTTCGATCTCGGGCATTTCGATGTCGTAGGCAGCCAGACTCTTCTTGATGTGGTGGATGTCGGCGCCGTTGGCGTTATGCGCGACCAGGATGTAGTCTCGCAGCAAATCCGCCAGACCGGCATCCTCCCAGAAGTGGACAAAGGTCGGCATGTCGTCCAGTGAGTCCCAATCGATTTCCAGATGAGACCTGCTCCACCAACCAATCTCGCTCTCAGGATTGATCACCCGGCAAACCGGGTCGCCCACGCAGTTTCCCTCAAGATCCGTGAGGATGTAGGCGACCTGGCATATCCTCTGCTGGGGATTCGCCGTCTCGCTGTCCCAGAAGATATATCCCTTTTTCGCCATACGGCTTCCTTTCCCTTAAAACAAACTGTTATCCCATTCGAGTGCCCGGGCTATCGTCCCGACGCGGGAAAAGAACAGCGCGTTGAAGGAGTCGTTCTTGAGATAGTAAATGCAGGCCGCCTCGTACTTGTCGCCCTTCTCCTTGGTCGTTGCCGACCCATTGACGATAGAATCAAGGGCATCGTAGACGGTCTTCATATAGCGACTCCCTTGTTGTTATTCAGACGTCACTATTTTAGCTAAGGACCGCCGGAACTCCTCCCAATTGGAGTTTATCGGTCGATAAGTCAAGCCGACCGGCCCGCGATTATCAATGGTTTATCTGTTTCACATAATAAATTGACTCAGGATTCACCCGCAAGGTAACCCGATAAAGAAAAAGCTCGGAAGCAATTTTGCTTCCGAGCTGCAAGTTCTTGGTCGCGGGGGCAGGATTTGAACCTACGACCTCCGGGTTATGAGCCCGGCGAGCTACCAGACTGCTCCACCCCGCAATGTCTGGGCGCCTCATGTGCGCAAGAAAGAATATTACTCGGGAGTTCGGTGGACGGCAAGGAAACTCTCGTAGAGCATAATTCCTTCATATTTAAAACCCCTCAGCCCATATCACCGTAAACGAATCGCAGCCGAGCGCCGTCGACAGCACGTATACAATGGTGCGCGTCCTTTTATGCCGAAACCGGGAGTAGACATGCTGCTCGCTATCGATATGGGAAACACGCAGACGGCCATGGGCCTGTTTGACGGAGACGAGCTGGTGCAGTCGTGGCGCATGCCCACCGACCGCTCCTATACCGCCGACGAGATCCACGTGCGCCTGATGGGTTTTTTTAAGATGTACGGCCTTTCGCTCGACGCGGTCGATGCTATCGCCTTTGCGGGCGTGGTGCCGCAGCTCTCGCGTGAATGGCATGCCGTGGCCGACCGCATTGCCGCAGACGCCATCGTCATTGGGCCGCAGACGGCCGCCGTGACCAAGCTGCGCGCGGCGCGTCCCCAGGCCGTAGGTGCCGACCGCGTTGCCAACGCCGTTGCGGCCGAGACTTTCTACGGCGCGCCGGCAATCGTGGTGGACTTTGGCACCGCAACCAATATCGACGTCATCGATGAGGACGGTTATTACATTGGCGGAGCGATCGCGCCGGGCATCCGCATCTCCATGGATGCACTTGCCGCCCGCGCCGCCAAGCTCGCCAGCGTGCCGCTCGAGGCGCCCGAGCACGCCATCGGCCGCGATACCGAGGAGTGCATCAAGGTCGGCGCCGTGGTGGGCACCGCCGCTATGGCCGAAGGCCTGGTCGCGCGCATGAAGCGCGAGCTGGGCCGCGAGGATGCCACCGTTATCGCCACGGGAGGCCTCGCCGGCATCGTCGCCGATTCGACCGATGCCTTCGACGTGGTCGATGGACAGCTCACCATTAAGGGTATCTGCGAAATCTACCGCCGCATGCAGGAGCTGGGGTAAGACAGGGACCGGAGCCAAGCGTGAGCACTGTCTTAACCCCTCGGTTTCTCTGACGCACGGACTAGGTGACTCTAGTTCTCCAACCCCTCCGTGAGCCAGATCAAGCGACTACGTTTCATCAAAAACAGAAAGACCGACACAAATGCGACAGCGTCGCTTTCGTGTCGCGACGCCGCCCCCTCGGCAAACGCGGCGTAGTGTTGCACTAGGTCCGAATGCCAGACGCACAAGCCCGGCCTCCGTCCGCATCCCGCCTTTCGAGGGCATCCGCAAGCACTTGATAGTAGATAGCCGGATCCTGCGCCGCAGCGAGGCCCGACACCTGCCCGTCGCCGGTCTCCACCACAATCCAGGTTCCATCCACTCGCTCCGCAAAGTCCACGGTGTAGTAGGGGCTCCCAAGATTTGAGCACGCCAGTACAAGCTCCTCGGGCGGCTTCGCAACATTGGTCGGCTGATTTGAATTCCGGCATACGGTGAGGAGATTCCCGTCGAGATAGAAAGCTCTCCATTCATTCGTTGCACCACCGTAGCGGGCCAGATCAACGTACTCTTTGCAGACAATACCGACCGTGAAAAGGTCCCCGCGGAGCTTGACGAACTCTTTAACAATCCCGCCCATGCGCTCCTGGCTCACGGGAGCGCGAAAGCTAACGGGAAACCTCGTCCCTTTGACCGACTTTACATAGTCCTTGACCATAAACTCCGTGAACATGCGGTTGATTACCCCCGCATCAGTCCGATGGCCTAGAAAATCAGAGCGCAAGCTCTCCACGCTCCTCGAACAGTTCCAGATCGAAAAGCCCCACGTCAAGACGCCCCTCAGCACACGCAGACTCATATTCGATGCGCATCGACCCATCTGGAGCTATCTTTTCAAAATAGTCAGCTGGAAAGAGTACGTTGGCAACCCTTGGCATAGCAGCCCCCTTCGCAAACCTCAACCTCACCTTTCTTGCACGTCCACCGACGGCAGCGCGACGCTTGCCACAAAGAGCGGTACGCCGGTGCGAGACACGAGCGCTGCATAGAAAGGCCTGTCAAGCGTTATCTTGCGCGGCTCTGGCGGGTTCTCCGGCGGAAGGCCCGCGACAGCGACCATCACCGTGTACGCGCCGGCCTCTACGCCGTTCTCATCGACAGCGAAATTCGCGCCATGGACAATCTGCGTTGGAGTCCCCTCTACCCCCACCATAGGTGTAAGCTCCATCGCAGTTGCCGTAGAGATGCCGGCGGCCTTTAGCAGCGAGCAGACGTCCGAGAGCGTCGACTCGCATTCAAAGCGAGGAATCCCCAGGTCGACGGGCTCCCATTCTCCCTCGCCTTGGGACAGACGCTCGAATAGCCCAAGCGCGTCATCAACATGATCATCCTCGCCGCTCGGAAGAACAAAACACACGCCGGCATCGGAGCTGAGCGGCAACAAGAAGGCAACCCTGCCGCTCTCGACGATCACCGCACAATCGCGCTTGCCACGCATAAACGCTGCTTGAACATCGCCGTTCTTTGCATGGAAGGTCTCAACTTTGGTCGATTCGCCGTCAAACGGATCCGCCCATGCATCCTTCATGTAAAGCGCGCTCACAAGACAGGCAAGAGCCACTGGTGATAACTCGATGCTTGGCGACAACAGGCCGTGAGTTTGTTCGGCTACCCAATCGGTCACCCGTTGGCTAACGCGCGGATCGGCCAAGTCATCGATTGACACACGCACGCTGCATTTGTCGCACTCGTGCAGAAACGCCTCCGATGGGCTCGCGGACCTGGAAAGCCAAGCTGCCGTTGCCGTGCTCGCATCATAACCGTCATAGCCCCAGTTCCGCTCCAGCTCGATGCCGAAGGGATCACGCTCGCTAAACATGTCGCCATCGCCCAGGAGCATGTCGAGCTCCCGACATGTGGCGCCCGAGGCACCCTTTCGTACAATCGTCAACAAGCTCGCGACGCACGCAGGCGACCAAACCCCGTTCTTGCCTTGAGCGAGTATTTTCTCGGATAGGGATTTTGCAACCCTCCATGCCTGTGGACACGCCGAATTTGCTTTGTCAGCCATAGTCTGCTCCCATCGTTAGGACATAAACTATTATTTCGCACGGCGCGGACACAAATCTCGCACCGGAAAGGCAGCCCAATGGCTTTCTAAGAGGCTCAAAGCCTTTCTATTCCTCAAAAACGAAAATTTTTCAGTTTTGAGGAATAGGCTCGATGCACGCTACGCCTCGCCGCACAGCCACCTCGCCAGGTCCACGATCTGCACTCCGTCGCGGTCCGTGGCCTCGTGATGCGTGCGGGCGAGAATCATCTTGGGGTACGCGTCGCCAATGCTCAGCAGTGGTGAAATCTCGCGTTCAAATGTCTTATCCGAGCTGATGTCGTCGCTCACCTGAATGTAGAGCTTCTCGCTTCGCTTGATTGCTACAAAGTCAATTTCCTTTTTATAGAGTACGCCGACGTATACCTCATATCCGCGGCGCAGCAGCTCGATGGCCACTATGTTCTCGTACACGCGACCCCAGTCCATATCGCGTGTACCGAGCAGCGCGTATTTGAACGCGTGGTCCGCCAGGTAATACTTCTCGCCGCTCTTAAGGTATTTCTTGCCGCGAATGTCGTATCGGCGAACTTTATAGAAGGCAAACGCATCGCACAGGTACCCCATGTACGCACCGACCGTCTTGTTCGTAATCTTTAGTCCATCCGCATTTAATGCATCGGTAATGTTGCGTGCCGACGTAATGTTGGAAACGTTGTCCATCATGTAATCGGCAATGCGCAGCAGCGCCGATTCGTTTCTCACGTTATGCCGTTGCACGATATCTCTCACAATGAGCGTCTTAAAGACGTTGGAGAGATATTGATAGCGCTGCTCCTGCAGTGGATAAGGGTAAGAGCCAGACATACCGCCGGTTCTCGCATACTCATCGAAGCCACGGTCGACCTCGCCCTCGTCGCCATAGAGACGATACTCCTCAAACGAGAATGGGAAAACCTCGATCTCGAACGTGCGCCCCGTAAAGAGCGTCGACAGATCGCTCGACAGCAAAAAGGCATTCGATCCGGTAATGAAGATGTCATAATGCTCGGATGCGTGAAGGCTGTTGATCGCACGCTCAAAACCTTCGCACATCTGAACCTCATCGATAAGCAGAAAGTTTTGTTTGCCGGGCACCCGATGATCTTTTACATAAGCGAGCAACGCGTGATACTCGAGCAGGTTCTCGAACTCATCGAGGTTGTAGTTGATATGGATGACATTCGAATTAGGCAGATTTGCCTCCACGTAATCGCGGAGGGCCTCGAGCAATTTTGATTTACCGCTGCGGCGGATGCCCGTGATGACCTTGATATCCGGCACGCCAATAAGACTCGTCAACGTGTCCATATATGACGCTCTATTGATGAGTTTCATCGGGGCCTCCTCGCGGTCCTTTATCTCTATTCCTCAAAAACGAAAATTTTTCAGTTTTGAGGAATAGGCTCTATAGCGAATATACCTCGCGAAAGGCCGAGCTGCCTTAATCCTATTCCTCAAAAACGAAAAATTTTCAGTTTCGAGGAATAGGGCCGCGATGCCACCCTGTAGTCGCGCAAAGACCCTCCCCGGCAGAGGCAGTTCACTCTGCCGGGGAGGGTCTTGTTGTCATCATTATCTTTGAGCGCGGACATCTCGCGTTACAGCCCGCGAATCCGTACGGCCTCGGGCGGAAACTCCTGCTCGCCGGAATCGGTCTTGATGGTCGCGCGACCCCAGATGTCCAGGCCCGCAAACACACCGACCGCAAGCGGCAAGCCGTTGGGCGACACCGCCGCAACCTGGCGGCCCAGCAGCGGCACCATGTCGAAGTACTCGCCCAGCACGGGAGCCAGCGGGCCGGCGGCGCCCTGCGGCGTGTTGGCGACAACCGCCCAGGCGTCCACGCGGGTCAACACGGCGGTAGCCAGCGCTTCGACCAGCGCTTCATCGGTCACATCCACGCCAAGTTCGCCCAGCGCCGCGCGCTCAATATCCACCGTCACGGCACCGAACATACCCGCGGCACCGGCGCCACCGTTGGCGGCGACGCGTGCAAACGACGTCTCAAACGCGGGCGCGCCGCACACAATATCGCTCGGCCACTGAATGCCCACCTTACCGGCAAGACCCAGCCCCGACGTCGATGCCGTTCCCGCGAGCGCGTCCATCATGCCCATCGCCGCCACAAACGGCAGGCCATGGAAGGCGTGCATATTCACATCCGGGCGCACGACCAGCGAAAACGTCAACGACGCCTCGCCCACGCTCCAAGCGCACCAGCCCGCGGGCGCACCCTCGCGACCCGCGTCGCGCGCGGCGTCAAGCTCGGCACCGACGGCTACAGTGTTCATCTCAATCATCTACATACGCCCCAATTCGCCCACGATATGGCCCACGCGATCCTCGGGCTCCTTGACCTCGACGCCGTTGTAGCGGAAGAACCGCGCCGGGTCGTGCATCAGGTCCTCAAGCGGCACCAGCACAAAGTCGCGTTCGCCAATGAGCGGATGCGGCAGGCGCAGCTTTTTGCCGCCATGGGTCTCGCCATCCATCCACAGCAGGTCCAGGTCGATGGTGCGTGGGCCGTTGACCTTGGCCTTCTTGGATCGGTCGCGCCCCAGCTCGGCCTCGATCTTCATAAGCTCGTCGAGCAGAACCAGCGGCGCCAGCTCGGTCTTGATCTCGATGACAGCGTTGGCAAACGCGTCCTGGCGCGTCTCGTAGGCCGGCTCGCTCTCGTAGATGCGCGAGCAGTTGGACACACAGGTGAGCGGAATCTCGGCGATCATGTCGCGCGCGGCGCGGATGTTGTCGCAACGATGCCCCAGGTTGGAGCCCACGGCCACAAACGCGCGACGCGGCTGCGGCTTGGAAACAGCCCAGTAGCCGTTCAGGAACTGCGCAAAGCCGGTGACATCGTGCACGCGCACGATGTTGGCACCGGCCTGGATAGCGCCCAGGCACACGCCAAATGTGGCGGCATCGCGCTCGGCGGCCTCGGTCACGCCCGAGACGGCGCCCACAAAGCGCTTGCGCGACACGGCGCACATGAGCGGATAGCCCAGCGACGCCATCTTGGCGGTCTCGCGCTGGATGACGATGTCTTCGTTGGCCGTCTTGCCAAAACCCGGACCCGGATCGATGCAGATACGGTCGCGTGACACACCGGCGTGGATGAGCGCGCGGGCCTGATCGGACAGAAAGCCCATGACGCGGCGCATGATGGGCGCCGAATCGGGCAGGGTAAAGCGGCGGAGCTGCGAGGTGGGCACATAAGCCTCCTCGCGGCGGGCGCTGCGGCGCATCATGGCGGCCAAGTGATCGCTGGGCTCCGGCGCGGGCTCAGGGGTCGCGGCGGCCTCGGCGGCAGGGGCAACCTGCTCGGCGGCCGGCGTCTCCTGCTTCTGCTCGCCCGTTGGCTCGGGCGCTGGCTCCGGATCGCCAAACGGCAGCGAGGGATGCACCACGCCACCCGGCAGTTTGGCCTCCGTCTTGGGCTCGCCCAGCAGCTTGCCGCGACGACGGCGAGCGGGCTTCTCGGCCTCGCGCGCGGCCTCGGCAGCCGCCTCGCGCGCCTTCTCGGCAACAAACGCCGCGGCAGAGGTATCGAGCTGCACCGTTGCATGCGTGCGGGCGGGCGCGGCGACCTCGCCGGCGTGCATCACGATGACGCCGCAGGTGCTCGTCGCGACAAACTCGACCATCTTGGGGTCGGTGAATCCCGTCACGTCGTTGACGATCGAGGCGCCGCAGCGCACGGCCGCCTTGGCAACCGCCACGTGACGTGTGTCGATCGAGACGATGGCGCCCTCTTTGGCCAACGCACGCACAACGGGCAGCACGCGGCGAGCCTCCTCGTCGGGGTTGACCGGGGTAAAACCGGGGCGCGTGGACTCGCCGCCCACGTCGATGATGTCGGCACCGGCGTCGAGCATCGCCAGGCCGTACTCGATGGCGGCATCCGGGTCGAAATGCTCCCCGCCGTCGCTAAACGAATCGGGCGTCACGTTGAGGACGCCCATGATGCGCGGACGGTCAAAGCTGAGCTCGTACTTTCCGCACCGCCATGTCTTGCTGTCGTTCGCCATGAACATCCTCCTAAAATGCCCGCGCCGCCACGCTCGGGCGCAGGCGGCGGGGTCGCTTTGCAATTAGTCTTTCTATTGTATCCGCGCGCGCGGGCTAGAACGCAAACGCGGCAGCGATGTCGCAAGAAATCAGCAGGTCGGCATTTGCATCCTGATCGGTGGGAGCAAGATTGCATATGGCCAGCGTATCGCCGATAAAGTATCGCGTAAGACCCGCCGCCGGATACACCACGAGCGAGGTCCCGCCCACAATGAGGGCATCGGCCGCGGCAATGGCGGCAACGGCGTCGGTCAGCACATGCTCGTCGAGCGGCTCCTCGTAGAGCACCACATCGGGCTTAATGCGCCCGCCGCACGCGGGGCACACGGGCACACCCGCGGCGTCCTCGTGCCCGCGGGCACAAATCCACTCGGCGCTATAGACCGCGCCGCACGACTGGCAAATGTTGCGATGGACCGATCCGTGCAGCTCGAACACGCGCTGCGAGCCCGCCATCTGATGCAGGCCGTCGATGTTTTGCGTCACCACGTCATTTAGTTTGCCGGCACGCTCCAGCTCGGCCAGCTTGGTGTGGCAGCGGTTGGGCTTGGCGCCAAGTGAGATCATCTTGGTGCGGTAGAAGTCGAAGAACTCGGCCGGATGCGCCTCGTAAAAGCTATGCGAGAGCATGGTCTCGGGAGGGTAGGCAAACTGTTGGTGATATAGGCCGTCCACGCTGCGGAAATCGGGGATGCCACTCGCCGTGGAAACGCCGGCGCCGCCAAAGAAGACCACACGCTTGTGGGTACCAAACAGCTCCGCCAGTGCGGCGGAGGCCCGCTCGGGATCCGATATCGCCTGCGTCATATGAGTCCTCCGTCCTTGTTGGTCGGGCAGCGTCGGGCGACATCCCAGCATGCGGCCTTTGAGTCAGCACGCGCGGAGCCCACCACCGCCCCTTTTGCGCTAATCTTAAGCCTGCAAACCCCGTCGAAAGGACACCATGCCTCAGACTTACACTTTCGCCTCGTGGAACGTCAACGGTCTGCGCGCCGTGCTCAAAAAGGACCCGAGCTTTATCCAGATCGCACAGGAGCTCAATGTCGATATCCTGGCGCTGCAAGAGACCAAGCTGCAGGAGGGCCAGGCCGATATCGACCTGCCCGGTTATCACCAAACCTGGAGCTACGCCGAGCGTAAAGGCTATTCGGGCACTGCGGTCTTTAGCCGCCAGGAACCGCTGCGCGTGCTGCGCGCCGATGCGCTGCTGCCTTACGCCGGCGAGGGCGCGGCAGCCGAGCTCGTGGCGCAGGCCGCGACCGAGGGCCGCGTCTGCGCGCTCGAGTTCGACAAGTTTTGGTTTGTGGACGTCTATACGCCCAACGCCCAAAATGAGCTCGCGCGCATCGATGTGCGCATGGCCTGGGACGATGCCTATCGCGGCTTTTTGGCGGGACTCGAGCGCGAGACCGGCAAGCCCGTGGTGACCTGCGGCGACTTTAACGTCGCGCACGAGGAGATCGACCTCAAGAACCCCAAGTCCAACCGCGGCAACGCAGGCTTTTCGGACGAGGAGCGCGGCAAGTTTACCGAGCTACTCGACGCCGGGTTTACCGATACCTGGCGCGCGGCAAATCCCGACGTCGAGGGCGTCTACAGCTGGTGGAGCTACCGCTTTAATGCCCGCAAGAACAACGCGGGCTGGCGCATCGATTACTTCCTGGTGAGCGACGCCATCGCCGGCAACGTGCGCGACACCGGCATCCGCGGCGACATCTTTGGCAGCGACCACTGCCCCGTCACCCTCACCCTAGAGCTCTAGCACCAGCCGACCCCTCGGGGACGAAGCAAAGCGGATCATGTTCACCTCGCGAGGGAATCCACGCGGCACACCCGCCACGAAACTGCCCCATCTACTACGTTTAAACCACTACCCTCAACCACAGCGAACAACGCAAAAAGAAAACCGCAGGTAGAAAGCCTGCGGTTTTTCATAAAGCGCGGTCATGGTCGGGGGTATCAAGCTAAACGTAGTAGATGGGCCAGTTTCGTGGCAAGCGCCGTCAACTGATTCCCTGGGGACGTCTGGGGGCGGAAGAAAACGGATCGATTTGGCTCTCTGAGGGCCACGACGCCCGTCATATCAGCCGGCCATTTTAAAACTATGCCGGTTTACGGGGCTGAATCGCAAATCCCCAACCAAACGCAATTCAAGCAAAATAAAACCGCAGGTAGACGGCTCGTCTTTTTTCGGGAAAAGCCGGTATGGTCTGCCTGTGCCAATCTAGCCCCGTAAACCGACATAGTTTTAAAATGGCACTTCGACAGTATTGATTCTCGCCCCGGCGCAACCGCCACTACAGCCCGTATTTCACGAGGACACGGTTAATGCGACGACACCAAGGTTTGTAGAGAGCGGCCAAGAACACGCAGGTCGCAAGGCCGTGTGTGATATCGAACGGTACCGCCGTGGCAAGACGCGCCACGGCGCCCGCCCACGTGAGCGGTTGCACAAAACCGATGATGTCGTAGGCGTTAATCACGGCGCCATAGAGCAGGCCCGACGCAAAGCCGTACGCCATCAGCGCCGGCATGCGCACGGTTCCATCGGCACGGTCGAACGCACCCGCATGCGCCAGCGCGCCGCCAACATAGCCGACCAGACCCCAGGCATACATCTGCCACGGCGTCCACATGCCCTGCCCAAAAAAGAAATTGCTGGTCAGCGTCGCCAGCGCACCGACCATAAAGCCGTTACGACGACCGAGCGTCGCCCCGGCGATAATGGCGATGGCGCTCACGGGTTTAAAGTCGGGAATGGGGCCAAACAAGATACGCCCCGCCGCGGCCAACGCCGCCAGAACCAGCGTGGGCATAATCTGGCGCAGGCCCGGTCGCGACGCCTCGTAGCCCGCAAAGAACAGCGCGAGCACCAGCGCCACCACGACAAGCATGGCAAGCGCCGCCTGCTCAACGCCTGCCAGCAACGCCGCGGCCATTACCACTGGCACCGCCAGCAGCAGTGGGATCTCCAGTTTTGCGAGTAGGCGCAAGACGCGATAATCCGCCATCCCATCACGCCCTATAAAACACATTGTCGGCAAAAAAGTCGGCGGGCGGCTCCATGCAGGCAATCTCACCGTCGAACATCATGGCAATGTCATCGGCAACCTGCTCGGCAAAACCCAGATCGTGCGTTGCCATGATGACGGTACCGCCAGCCTCCGCATGGTCGCGCAGGGCGCGGGCGATGATGCGACGGCTGGCCAGGTCCAGACCCTTGGTGGGCTCATCGAGCAATAGCAGCTCGGGGCCGATCAACAGCAGCTTTGCCAACGCAAGCAGCTGGCGCTGCCCGCCCGAAAGATCGTACGGATGGCGCCCATCCAAGCCGGACAATCCCAGACTCGTCGCGCGCTCTCGCGCCATAGCCTCGTCATATCCGCAGGTCGAAGCCCATTCCATCAGCTCCTCGCGCACCGTCTCGGCAACCAGCAGCGCCTTGGGATTCTGAGGCAGCAGTGCCGCCGAGGCCGCCCCGCGCTCCATATGCCCACGCTGCAACTTGACCGTCTTGGCCAGCACCGAAAGCATTGTCGACTTACCGCAGCCGTTACCGCCCACAACAGCATGCACCGCGCCTGCCGAAAACGACGCATCGAGCCCGCGCAGCACCCAGCCGGACGCTCGATCGTAGCGAAACCAGCCCCCTGCCAGGGTGGTAGCCGACCCAGCGTGCATTTTTGGGAGTATTCGGCATCCACCGGCGCACGACGGCGCCCCCGAGTCGTCTTGCGACAGGATTTGCGCCTCAAATTCAGCCGATTTGTCCGATTTCGGTCTTTTTTTTGCGCCCGAAGCGCCCACGCGCGGGTCCAAATAGCCCGGCCGGCCACTGGCGCTGCTGAAAACTCCGTTTTTTGCACGCCACGAGCCACCCCACCCTGGCACCTCGCCAGAAAACAGCTCTTCGCGATGCCCCAAGGAGGCGATGTCAGCGACCTCGCATACGCGCCCGCCCTCAATCCGATACGCGCACGTCGCGTATTCAAGCATCGGGCGCGGCTGGTGCGTTGCCACAACAACCGTGCAGCCCAGCTCGCGATTCACGCGAAACAGCGCATGCAGAAAATTTTTCTCGGCAACGGGATCCAGTTGGGACGTGGGCTCGTCGAGCAGCAGCACGCGAGGGCGCAACGCCAGCACGGCTGCCAGCGACAGCAGCTGCTTGCGTCCGCCCGAAAGCGTATCGGTATCGCGGTGGAGCCAATCCTCCACCCCAAAGAAATAACTGGTCTCGGCCACGCGACGACGCATCTCGTCGCGTGACATGCCTAAGTTTTCCAGGCCAAACGCCATCTCGTGCCACACGGTTTCGCACACAATCTGGTTCTCGGGGTCCTGAAACACATAGCCCACGCGCTCCGCGGACGCGCGAACGTCCATGTCGGCAACGCTTTCGCCCAGCATGCGCAGCTCGCCGGAGCATTCGCCCGCCGGCGAAATCTCGGGCTTGAGCAACGAGAGTAATGTCGACTTGCCCGACCCGGTACCACCGACAAGCAACGCAAACGTCCTTTGGGGAACACGCCAATCGAGCCCCTCGAACACCGGCACTTCGGCCCCGGGGTAGGCAAAGCGCAGGCCCCGCACTTCAATCGCCGGTATATCCGAGCCGCACACCGCGTCCGCCATGATGCTCCCGTCCAACCGAGCCATCAGCCAAACCTCTTCTCGTCAATCGCATGCAGCACGCAGGGCAGCGCCATCCAGGTCGCGTATACAACATAGCCAGGCCACGGCGCCGGCACCGAAAGCTGCGGGTAAAACGAATACTGCATCGTCGCGGTCCACGCCACTGCCGCCGTGGCCACGCCAAACAGCGCAAGCCCAACCAGCGCGGCAACGTCGCCGCGCGCCAGCCGATACCGCGCGTACGTCGTGCGACGCGCCGCGGCGCCCCACCCACGGGAGCGCATGGCGTCCGCACGCTCTAGCGAATCTTCCATGCCCCAGCCCATCAACACGCTCGATGCCCGTAGGCGCGAACGCACGGGGTCGGCCGGCGCGCGGCCCGGCACATCAATCGCATCCTGCACCGCCAGCACCGTGCGACCGCGACGCAAAAACTGCGGGATAAGCCGCATACACATCGAGATCATGAGCGCGATCACCGGCGCGGTGTTACCCAAAAGTGCAAGCACCCTGTCGTAGCTAAGCATCGACGCCGCGGCCTCAAACCACAGCACGCTCGCCACAAACAGCCCGCCCATGCACAGGCCGTATACCATACTCTCCAGATACACCGCACGCATGCCAATACGGAACAGTTCCGTCGAGCCCGAAGCGCTAAATAACGGGTTGAGCACCGCGATAATCAAAATCACCGGCAGCTGCCAGCGAAGCGCCCCCAACGTGCGTGCGACGCCGCGCGTCGCAAACCCATACGCCAGCCCGCCCGCAAGCGACAGCGCAAGCAGTACCGGCTGCATCGAGAACATGGTGAGCCCCAGCGTCAGCACCATGTAGAGCGCCGGCACCGCCGGATGCGACATCGAGAATGCCGCGACGGGTTCGTTGCCCGATTCCTCTCGCATGATATCCACGGACACCCCCATCCCCTCGCTCAAGCTCCAACGCCGCAGTGCCGCCGCCATGCACAGCCAGCGCAAACGGCACGCCGGCGGCACCGACATCGGCCGCCATGCGCCAATCGTTACGCGCTCATCATATGCCTGCGGTATCATATTGCGCCGTGTATCGTTTCCAAACACACGTCTCTATAACGTAACAGGAGATCACATGGACGCAACCGCAATTATCCTCGCCGCCGGCGAGGGCACCCGCATGAAGTCGAACCACTGCAAGGTTTCGCACAAGATCCTGGGCAAGCCCATGGTCCAGTGGATCGTCGACGCCACCATCAAGGCCGGCTGCAGCCGCGTCGTGGTCGTCATCGGCAGCCACGCCGACGAGATGCGCGCGCTTATCGACGGCGCCTACGCCAACAGCGCCACCAAGGTCGAGTGCGTCGAACAGACCGAGCGCCTGGGCACCGGCCATGCCGTAAAGGTCGCGCTCGAGGCATGCGGCATCGTGCAAGGCCCCGTCGTCGTGCTCAACGGCGACCTGCCGCTCATCACCGCCGACACCGTCGCCAAGTTCGCGAAGACCGTCGCTACCGGCGAGCTCGCCTGCACCGTCATGACCATGACCCCGCCCGATCCCTTTGGCTACGGCCGCATCAAGCTGGGCGCCGACGGTCAGATCGAGCGCATCATCGAGCAGAAGGACTGCACGCCCGAGCAGGCCGCCACGCTGCTCGAGTGCAACGCTGGCTGCTACGCCTTCGACGGCGCGCAGCTCGCCGCCCACATCAGCGAGATCGGCAACGACAACGCGCAGTCCGAGTACTACCTGCCCGACATGCTCGAGATTCTCAAGGGCCACGGCCAGGCAGTCTCCATCTTCCACTGCGACGACTACCGCGACGGCCTGGGCGTCAACAGCCGCATCCAGCTCGCGCAACTCACCGCTATCGCGCGCGACCGCATCAACGAGCACTGGATGGCCGAGGGCGTTACCTTCATCGACCCCACGCAGGCCTGGATCGGCCCTGACGCCGTCATCGGCCGCGACACCGTCGTGTGGCCGCAGACGCACCTGATCGGCCACGTCACCGTGGGCGAGGAGTGCCAGCTCGGCCCCAACAGCCGCCTCACCGACACCACCGTTGGCAGCGGCTGCACCATCGATGAGACCATCGCCATCGAGGCTGTCATCGAGAACGGCGTCGACTGCGGCCCGCGCGCCTACCTGCGCCCGGGCACCCACATGCTCGATGGCTCCAAGGCCGGCACACACGTGGAGATCAAGAAGTCCACGATCGGCGAGGGCTCCAAGGTACCGCACCTGTCCTACATCGGCGACACCACCATGGGTTCCGGCGTCAACGTGGGCGCGGGCTCCATTACCTGCAACTACGACGGCGTGCACAAGCACAAGACCGTCATCGGCAAGGATGCCTTCATCGGTTCCGATACCATGATGGTCGCGCCCGCCCAGATCGGCGACGGCGCGCTCGTGGCCGCCGGCTCCGTCATCACCGAGCCGGTCCCGGCTGACGCACTCGGCCTGGGCCGCGCCCGTCAGGTAAATATTGAGGGCTGGGCCGCCGATTATCGCCGCCGTCTGCACGAGGACGACGAGGTATAACGTTTTACCAAGCATCTAAGGAGCTGTTCCCATGGGAATGGCTCCTTTTTCTATGCTGACCTGCGCGACCGATGAGTGGTCGGTTCGTGTCCGTTGACGGTAAAGACGTTATCAAGACCCCATAAACCCCGCCACGCGGTTACAATGCAACAAGGCATCTATATGGCATTCGATGTATAAAGGAGAAGGGTAATGCCGATTAATGATCCCGAGAAGTCGGAGAATATGCGCAAGTCCATCCGCGTGTATTCCGGTTCCTCCAACCGTCCCCTCGCTCAGAAGATCGCTGATTACCTTGGGGTCGAGCTTTCGGGCCTTACGCTAAAGCAGTTCGCCAACGGTGAGATTTACGCCCGCTACGACGAGACCGTCCGCGGCGCCGACGTCTTCCTGATTCAGTCCGTGGCCGGCGGCAACGTCAACGACATGCTCATGGAGCTGCTCATCGCCACCGACGCTGCCAAGCGCGCATCCGCCCGCTCCATCACCGCCGTCATCACCCACTACGGCTATGCCCGCCAGGACCGCAAGGCCGGCCCGCGCGAGCCCATCACCGCCCGCCTCGTCGCCAACCTGCTCGAGCGCGCTGGCGTCAACCGCATCATCACCCTCGACCTGCATCAGGGCCAGATTCAGGGTTTCTTCGATATCCCGGTTAACCACCTGTCTGCACTGCCGCTGTTTGGCCAGTACTACAACGACATGCACTTCGACACCGACAACCTGGTTGTCGTCTCCCCCGACGTGGGTCGCGCCAAAGCTGCCAAGAAGCTCTCCGACATGCTCGGCTGCAGCCTCGCCATCGCCCACAAGGGCCGTCCGCGCCACAACGCCGCCGAGGTCATGGGCATCATCGGTGACATCAAGGGCAAGACCTGCATCATCAATGACGACATGATCGACACCGCTGGCACCCTGTGCGCCAACGTCAAGGAGCTCAAGGCCATGGGTGCCGGCGACATCTACGTGTGCGCCACCCACGGCATCTTCTCGGGCCCGGCCATCGAGCGCCTGAACGACGCCCCCATCGTCGAGTGCCTCGTCACCGATGCCATCCCCGTCGAGGTTGGCGGCAAGATCAAGACCATCTCGGTCGCCGAGGAGTTCGCCGAGGCCATCTCTGCCGTTTACCACGAGGAGCCCGTCTCCACGCTCGTCGGCGGCGACTTCGCGCTGTAATCCAGCGCGCATCGCATCATCTTTGGTGTTTTTGAAGGGTCGGAGGCTCGCTTCCGACCCTTTTTTCTGCCCCTCGACAACCCGCCTTGGACAGTTAGTTCAGATTTGTATTAATGTGGCATTCGTTTGGGCCATTTAATGCGTCGAAAGCTCTCTTGCCGGCATAATTCCACTCGATTCCTCCACCTATGGATCTCCTCACCGTGCCATTGGCCCCATTTTGCCCACCGAGTCCTTCAACAACGGCAATACACCCCGGTCGCCTTGTACAAATCTGAACTAACTGTCCAGCATCCATCTCAGTAGATGCCTCCAAGGCCAACCCATCACTCCATTCTCCACTTTTCCAAGGCATTCCGTATGATGTCGTTACCGCCCGCGGCGCGCGACGCCCCTTTGAGCGAAAAGAACGACACGGCTATATCATTTCGCCAACGGCTTAGTACCTTATAGCTATGACAACCGTAATTTCACACCTCTCCGCCCTCCGCGCAATTCGCCGCGCTCGACGGGCGTACTCCGCCCTTCCCTGGGACGCCATCGATGACGAGCAACAGACACAAGCCCTCGTAGGTTGCGTTCCCAACAAGGACGCCATAGACTTTGCGGCCCTTGCAATACTTGACGCCTGGAGCGAAGACGACTCCGAGCGTCTAGACCTCTTTGTTGCGAGCGGCAGCAACAGACGGCCCGACGGACGGCTCCTCCAGCACACCATCACCGCCCCTCTCCCCCAGGGCGCGATCATGCACATCGAAGCCGACATCTACGCAACGTCTCCCGCCATGACGGCCATGCTTTGTTCCAAAAATGAATCGGTTGCCAAAACCTTGATGCTTCTCATGGAACTGCTCGGGACCTACTCACTTCCGCCCGAAGCAACTTACCCCATCGCCTACGACGACACGTGGCCCGAGGCCAACAGCTTCGAAACGATGGACGATCTCGATTGCCAGGGCGATCAACCGACACCCGAAAAGCAAGCCGAAACCCGCTACGAACAGGCGCACTACAAATGCGAGCCCGCCACAACCATCGAAGAGCTCGAGGCAGTCGCACGGTTTGCCAAAAGTAGTTCCTACGCCTCGTTTCGCACAGCTATCAAACTCGCCCGGGCCGGATCCGCATCCCCAGCGGAATCATTGATGTTCGCTGTCCTGGGCGCACCCATGCGCTTTGGCGGATTCGGGTGTTGCAGCCTGCCCATGGGAGGCCTGCTGCTCAACTATCGAATCGATTTCGACACCCTTGCGGTCAACATGTCCTCGGGCATCCCCTACGCCATCTGCGACTTATATTGCCCAGCAGCCGGAGTCGACAACGAATACAACGGAATTGGACATGAGCTTCAAAACGCTCGCATCCACGATGGCAATCGCAACAATGGCCTTAAGGCCATGGGTATCCACGTCCTGGTTATCAATCGTGACCAAATGAAGGACCTTGTTGCACTCGAAGCCTTCGCCCAGACGATGCATCGACTTGCGGGAGTTCGATTCCGCTACCGCATCAAGGGTTATCGCAAGCGTCAGGCCGCCTGGCTCAACACCCTGCGGGCCGGAATCGGCCTCGCGCCGGTCTAAAAGACTTTTACCCAGTGCTACCGAGCATGGCCGGACAGTTAGTTCAGATTTGTATAAACAGACGGCTCATGTCGAGGTGGTTTGCCGCCATCCCGGCGCCAATCACCTCATTTGAAGACTCAAAAGATCTGAAATAGCACAAATTGTGCTCCCCAAAGCGCCGTGACAGTTCCGTGGCCCCGATTTTGGCAGTCAAAGATCTCTTGGTTTATACAAATCTGAACTAACTGTCCATCCCGGCTTCTGACGACTGTCCAAACGCCCTCATGCAGCCTCAATCACCCTCCATTTGACAGCAGCAACGGGGTCGCTCACCATAGCAGGCGACAAATCGATGAAAGGAAGCACATGGCAGCTGCACAGCCGCTTAAGATTCGCATGGTTGCCGGACTTGGCAACCCTGGCGATGAGTATGCCGAGACCCGCCACAACGCAGGCTTTAAGGCGATCGACGAGCTGGCGCGTCAGGCCGGCGTCACGTACTGGAAAAACCAGGCCGGCGCCGAGGTCGCGCTCATCAACATCAACGATCCAGAGGAAGAGGGCGGCAAGCGCCAGATTGTGCTGGTCAAGCCGCAGTCGTACATGAACACCTCGGGCGGCCCCATCTCCAAACTTTGCCGCGAGTACAAAATCAAGGCCGAGGAGTTGCTCGTAATCCACGATGAGCTCGACATTCCCGCCGGCGACGTGCGCGTCAAGGTGGGCGGCGGCCACGCCGGCCACAACGGCCTGCGTTCCATCATCGACAAGATGGGCAGCCGCGACTTTAGCCGCATCCGCACCGGCATCGGCAACCCTCCCGGCAAGATGGCTGTCGCCGACTACGTGCTCAAGCAGCTGCGCGCCCGCGAGGCCGAGGACTTCCAGGACACCTGCGCCCGCGCCGCCGACGCCGCCGGCCTGGCGATTGTGCACGGCGTAATCTATGCCCGCGACCACGTCAACGGCTCCGCCTCTGCCAACGGCAAGCACTAAAACCTACCAAAAAGGGATGTTTATTTTGGCAGGTTTTATATGCGAAAACGCCGCAGCGGCCGCATCGCAATAAACCCTGTGCCGCCATACATACCCAACACCCCAAAAGGGGCCGGCCTCACCGATGTGCAAGGCCGGCCCCTTTTGTCGTTTTATCTGATAAAACCCGCCAAAATAAACCTGCCTCTTTGTGCTAGATCACTTTTCCCGCCTGCCAAAGATACACGTAAGCAACATGTCCATGAGGGTATAATTTACACTGTATGTCTGCACAACGCCTGTGCGCGTACGGTTTTATTCGGGCTGCCGTCCATTTCCGTGGAGGCACGGTTCGGTTGCCCTAACAAGAGAGGGGTTCTATGTATAAGATCCTGGAGAAGACGCAGTTCTCGGAGAAGGTGTTCAAGTTCCGCATCGAGGCGCCTGCAATCGCCAAGCATGCGCACGCTGGACAGTTCCTCATGGTTCGCGCCAACGAGACGGGCGAGCGTGTCCCGTTTACCCTGGCCGGCTGGAACGGTGACGAGGGCTGGGTCGAGTTCATCTTCATGGTGATCGGCAAGACCACCGAGATGCTTTCCACCTACGAGGCCGGCGAGTCGCTGCGCGACGTCGTGGGCCCGCTGGGCGTTCCCACCGAGATGGCCGAAGGCCCCTGCGCCGTCATTGGCGGCGGCGTCGGCCTGGCAATTGCCTTCCCGGTCGCCAAGCACCTGGTCGAGACCGGCCACGAGGTGCACGCCATCATGGGCGCTCGCACCAAGGACCTCCTGCTCATGGAGGACCAGTTCCGCGAGCTCCTCGACGAGGACCACATCCACATCACCACCGACGACGGTTCCTACGGCGAGCAGGGCGTTGTCACCGCTCCGCTGGAGCGCCTGCTGCAGGACAAGGCCGTGAGCCAGGTCTTCTGCGTCGGCCCCGTTCCGATGATGAAGTTCTCGACCCTCACCGCCCAGAAGTACGACACCCCCATCACCGCGTCGCTCAACCCCATCATGGTTGACGGCACCGGTATGTGCGGCTGCTGCCGCGTCGAGGTGGGCGGCGTGACCAAGTTTGCTTGCGTCGACGGCCCCGACTTCGATGCCACCCTGGTCGACTGGGATGACCTTCGTGCCCGCCAGGCCGCTTACCGTTCCGAAGAGGGCGAGTCCCTCAAGGCCTATGAGGAAAAGAGCTGCGCATGCCACTAGTTAACGGTCGTTTCGTTGCCGATATGAAGTCGCCCCGCACCCCCGATAACGAGGAGCCGGCCGCCGAGCGCGCCTGCGACTTCCGCCCCGTCGACAAGGGCTTCACCGAGGAGATGGCGCTGGCCGAGGCCGAGCGCTGCCTCAACTGCAAGAAGCCGTTCTGTGTTGAGGGCTGCCCCGTCAACATCAACATCCCCCGCTTTATCGAGCAGATCCGCGAGAAGGACTTTGGCGGCGCCCTCGATACCATCCGCGAGGACTCCATGCTTCCCGCCATCTGCGGTCGCGTCTGCCCGCAGGAGAACCAGTGCGAGGGCAAGTGCATCCGTGGTAAGAAGTCCGAGCCCGTGGCCATCGGCCAGCTCGAGCGCTTCCTGGGTGACCGCCCCGAGCTCGCCTCCACGCCCAAGATGGCTCCCAAGAACGGCAAGAAGGTCGCCGTCGTCGGCTCCGGCCCGTCCGGCATCACCTGCGCCGGCGAGCTCGCCCGCAACGGCTTTGACGTTACCGTCTTTGAGGCCTTCTTCACCGGCGGCGGCGTGCTGGTCTACGGCATCCCCGAGTTCCGTCTGCCCAAGGCGGTCGTCAAGCGCGAGATTGACGGCCTTGAGGACATGGGCGTCAAGTTTGAGTACAACTCCGTCGTGGGCAACATGGCCACGGCCGATGAGCTGTTCGAGCAGGGCTTCGACGCCATCTACGTGGCGACCGGCGCTGGCCTGCCCAAGTTCCTCAACGTCCCCGGCGAGAACCTGCCCAACGTCTTCTTCGCAAACGAGTACCTCACCCGCGTGAACCTGATGAAGGCCAACAAGTTCCCCGAGTACGACACCCCCACCAAGCACGGCAAGAACGTCGTCGTCTTTGGCGGCGGCAACGTGGCTATGGACGCTGTCCGTACCGCCAAGCGCCTGGGCGCCGAGCACGCCATCATCGCCTACCGTCGTACCGAGGACGAGATGCCCTGCCGCCGCGCTGAGCTGCACCATGCCAAGGCCGAGGGCGTCGAGGTTCTGCCGCTCGTCTCCCCGCTCGAGTTTGTCGCTGGCGAGGACGGCTCCGTGTGCGCCGTCAAGGTCCAGAAGATGGAGCTCGGCGAGCCCGACGAGTCCGGCCGTCGTCGCCCGGTGCCCATCGAGGGCGCCATCGAGGAGATCCCCTGCGACGTCGCGATCTCGGCTATCGGTACCAACGCCAACCCCTTCGCTGCCAAGATCGGCGGCAAGATGGAGCTCAACAAGTGGGGCTACATCGTCGCCGACGAGGAGACCGGCCAGACCACCGATCCCCGCATCTGGGCCGGCGGCGACATCGTCACCGGTGCCGCTACGGTCATTCTGGCGATGGGCGCCGGCAAGAAGGCCGCCGCTTCCATCACCAAGAGCCTGCTGGGCGAGTAATCACCTACAGCACTAGCCACCAAACGGCAAAGTCCCCGTCGGGCACACGCCCGGCGGGGACTTTTTCTATGCCGGCCGCTCGATCACCATAAAGGGAACGGGCACCTTTGCGGTGGTTGAGGGCCTGGCCGGCGAACCGATTCCGACGTTTGTCTCAACCTGTAACAGTTAGAGACCAAATTCCTCGCTACGTGTTACAGATCGAGACGTTAGGTTGGCGGCCGAACAGTTCATCTCAATCTGTAACACTTGGAGTCCAAATATCTGGCTCGGTGTTACAGATTGAGATTTTGTTAAAGCCGAGGATGGGCGCCGCCGCCAAAACCTAGCGCTTGCGGCGCTTGGTCGCGGCGATGCCGGCAGTGGCTACGGTTGCGCCGGCGATGCCTAGGGCGGCGACCGTCATCACGGCGGAGTCACCCGTGCTGGCAAGCTCCGTGCCACCGGACTTCTTGCCGTTCTTGCCCTTACCCTTGGACTTTTCCGTCGTCACCGTGGTCGTCGTCGAAGCCGAGCCGCCCGCAGGGACCCCGGCCCCACCAGAGCCATCCGTACCGCCGCCCTGCCCGCCGCCGTCAGGCGTCGGCTCGGGATCAGGCGCCGCCTCATCGGTCACCGTAATCGTAATGTTCAGACGCTCGGAATACTCGCTGTACGACATGCCAGGGCGCTGTGCCGCAATGCGCACATACATGTTGCTATCGAGCGCAATAGGCTCGGTGTACTTTACGCGGCCTTCGTCACGGCAGGGGCAGGTGTCGTTGGTGGTGTACCAAATCGTCGCGCCATCCTCGGCCGAAAGCTCTAGCTTCGTGCCTTTGGGCACCGTAATGTAGTTCTCCTTGGGCGACCATGCACCAAACGTCGTCGCACCAATCGTCGCCACCGGTCGCGCCGGTCGCACCGCCTCGGCAGACACGCGAACGTCGACCTGCTTGGACAGCGCCGTGCCGTCCACCGCCGCCGTCAACGTCGTCAAACCAGGCAGAGCACCATGCAGCACAAACGTCGCCGCGCCGTCCTCGCCCGTCACGGCCTGGGTGGCATCGACAGAGCAGATAGCCGAGGACTCCAGCCCAACACTAACCTTGGCGCCCGCAAACGGCTTGCCCGCCTTATCGGTCACGTGCGCCACCAGCTCAAAGTCACTGCCATCAAGCATGGTCACGGCCTGCTCCACGTTGAGCTTGAACTTGTCGGCACGAGCGCCCACGACAAGCTCTCCACTTGCCCAGCGCTCCATGGCCGTGCCGGCGTAGTTGCGAGCACCGTCGAGCTCAAGCGCCACCGTCGAGCCCGCCTCACACGCATCGGCATAGCGAATACGCAGCACGCGCGACAGCGGCTTGCCATTGGGATCGTCCTGCTTGTCGAGCCACGTATACGTCACGTCGCCCAAGCCCTGCGCGCACAATGCGGCCAGGGCATCGTCGCTCGCATCCATATACTGCGCAAACTCAACCTCGATGCAATCGGTATAGGCATGGGCCGAAGCCACCTCGGGCGCCGCCGTCGACACCAAGCCAATGTTCACCTCAGTCTGAATCGGCGGTACGCGCAGCCAAGCCGAACGCGCTTCCTCATACCCGCCCTTGGTCACGCGCACCTGATACCAGCCGGTCGGCGTATTCCAGTTGTATGCACCGTCCGCACCCGTTGCAAGCGGATTGTCCTGCTCATACTCCTCGGCATCCCAACGCACTTCATTGGTACCGGCCGCATCGTCGGCGCTCCACAGCTCAACCGTTGCGCCTTCAACCGTATTGGACAGCAGACCCTCGTACACCACGCCCGCAGGGTCGGGTGCTGCCTTGGCAGCCACATTGCGATAACGCGCCTCGAAGATCGACTGCATCTTCTCGTCCGAGATCAAGCCATCCTTGTTGGCCTTGTAGACCTCGGCATCGGTCAGCTCGCCCCAGTTGACCGTAATACGATTCTGACACGCGCGCTCCACCTGCTCGCAGGCAACATCGTAGGCGCATTCGGCATTGGTCAACTTAACCGCGCGCTCCGAGCCCACGCTCGTCGAGGCCGCATCATAGGCGGCGCCCACCACGGTACCCGCCGAGCCAGCCGTTAGCACGCCGGCGATCGTCATAATGGAGCCCACCGCCACATCGGTACTATCGTGGCAGAGCTGGCGATACAGCAGATCCTCAAACGCACGCGCCTTCTCCATGGCGTCACGCAGCGCGTAAATGCACTTCCAGTCGTCCTCGGTCTTCTCGGGCTTGGCAAGCAAGCGCGTATGCTGAAGCTCATAGCCCTCGCGCTCGCCCTTCACCTTCTGCATACGGACGTTCACGTTCTCCCAGTTCTTGCTGGCATCGTTCACGCCGTAAATGCCGGTAAAGACGCCGATACCCTGGGTCGCCGCGGGAAACGCCTGTCCGGCCGCCTTCCACGCATCGGTCTTAAAGACCTGTCCGAACATCTCGCACTCGATCTTATAGCTCTTGAGCGAACGGATCGTGCGGATGAGCTTCATATGGGCGCTCACGTCGCCGTTGCGTTTCCAGGCCATGAGCCATCCGCGCACCTTGGAGTTGTTGAGGCTCTGGACCACATTCCAGTTGTCGTACAGGTTGTCCAGAATATCGCACTGCATGGCGATCGAATTAAACAGAAGCGCCTGGTTCTTGTTGTTATTGGAGTTCTCGATAAATTCCGACTCTATATAGGCCGTCTGCTCGCCATCGGGCGCGGCGACCTTAAAGCCCTTGATGGTATCGTCGTCAGCCGCCTTGTAGCTCAGCGAGCTGCCGAGCGCCTGGCCCAAATCGTTAAACCCGCTCGTCGACTGGCCGTTGTATTCGCTGGCCTTAATGCCCGCACACTTGTTGAGCGCCGCAGCGGTTGCGTCATTCCAGCTTCCGTATTGGTTGAGCCGGCCGATACCCATCGACTGGCCCACCAGATCCTCGGCCTGCTGGGCGATAAACTCCGCTCGCGATGCATGGTCGACGAGCTCCTTGATGGCGGCCGCATCCGCAGGGTTCGCACCCTGGGCCGCCGCGAGTTCCTGATACCAATCCTCGCTGGTGCCGTAAGCATCCTCAAAGATCATCTTGTCCACATTGACGCCATAGCTGTCGCCCTGCTGGGTCAGCAGCGCCGCCGACCCGCCGACCGCGGCCTTGAGCTCAGCCGCAAACTGCGCGGCCTCCTCGTTGCCAGCATCATCGCCCTCGCCGTCGCTGGCGGCAGGGGCGCGACGAGCCTTGCGGGCAGCTCCACCTTGGGCTTCGTCCTCTTTACCGTTCTCGTCCTCCTCGGCAAACGCATCGGCGACCATCTTGTCAATCGCGTCGTTAAAGGCCTCGTCGACATCATTAAACGAGTTATCCATCATATACTCGTGCCACTGCTGAACGGCATTCGAGAACTCCTGCTGGCGCTCCTCGGCCGCGGCGGAATGCTTTTTGGCCGAAGCTTTGGCGTCAAAACTCAGCATGGTCATAAGCTGGGCATTGGAGATGCGGTAGGTCTGCGGCATAAAGATCTGCTCAAAGTTGCCGCAGTTCACATAGGTCGAGTCATTCGCCTTGTTAAACTCGTCGAGCAGCTTAAGGTAGCCCTCGTCCACATACTCCGCCACATAGCGCACACGGGTGCCCTCGCGCGACTTTTGAGTCAGAGGAATCGTCACCGTCTTGCCATCCACGCAGTCCACGTACAGGTCGAGCGTGTCGGCGGCCTCTTCGTTTCCCACCTCGAGCGTGATGTCAAAGGTCCAGTAGGCGTTCTTCTTTTGTGGCAGATGATGGAAGGTCCACAGGCTCTTGCCGGTGTCCTTGCCGTCCTTGACCAAGTTTTGCGTACCGCCACGATACGTCACATCAAAGCTCCAGACCGAAGCGCTCGGAACATAGCGCACGTAGTTGCGAGCCGTCACCTCTGCGGCAGCGGCGGCAACATCGGTCGAGCCCACGCGCGCCTCGAGCGTCACACGCTCGGCGGCAAGCGTATCCTGCGGCAGGTCGTATTCAATCTTGGCACGGCCGAGTTTATTGGTCTTGCCGGTGTACTTTACAGCCGACGAGCCCGTCCCCACGGTGAGCTGCACGCTCTTGCCCGGCGCTGCATAAACGTAGGCCACATTGCCCAGCAGGCTGTGAACGTCGGTGTTGTCGACCTCGATGCGCGATCCGCTAACCTCGAGTGTGGTGCTTCCCAGCGGCAATGTCACCTCGCCCAGCGTAATGAGCGGAGAGACGGCATAGATGCCCGCGGCCTTAGGCTTAAAGCGCACAAACACATCGGCGCCCGCGCTCTTCTTCATATCGAGAACGAGGTTGTCGCCCTCCCAAGTTGTGTCAGCCCACATGGCATCGGAGCTTGCGCCGGCTTCGCGAGCACCTGCGGACACATCCTCGACGGCATCCTTGGCAAGCGGAATCTCAATCTTAGCAGCCTGGCTGTCCTTGAGCTCGTAATGAATGCGCAGCTCGGTCTCCACGCCAGCGACCGCGGACGAATCAGCGATAACCGAGCCTGCCGTCAGCCCGCGCTCGGCACGATAGGTCTCCACGTCAAACGTCGGCACGTCGAGCGTCACGTTGAGCTGCTTGCCGTCCTCGATCTTCACCTGCTTTTGCGCGATATGCTTACCCGCGGTCAGCCCTAGGCGGCTAAACGTGGAATAGCTCGTCGCTTGGATGTCGTAGCTCGTCTTGTTAAAGGCGATGATGGTGTACGAACCGGCCTTAAGGCGCGGCGTCTCGGCCTTCATGATAGGCGTGGTGCCATCGTCTTCGTAACCCATCAAATAGGTGACGCCGTCGGCGACCAGCTTGCCGTCGGACGTACGGAACACCAGCACGCGGTTGGCGCCCTGGTAGTCGCCCTTGGTCGTGACCGTCGCCGTGCCCCAGGGCTTCAAGTCGATATCGACCTTGCCGACCGAAGGCTTCACCGTCGCCGTCGCCCCACCCAGCTTGAGGCTGTCTTTGGGCTCGAGCGTTATCTCCAGATCCTGGTCCGCGTCGGCAATGGCCTGCGACACCACGAGCACTGTGCCCTGGATACGGTAGTCGTTTTCCCTGTCGCCCTTGGCGGGTTTAAGCGTCTTGCCGCCGCTCTTCACCGTCAGATCGATGTTATCGAGACTATCGAGCTCAATGCGTTCGGTCTTATCCTGGCCTGCGACCGGTTCGAGATAGCCCACGTTGAGCTCAATCGCGCGCGAAGCCGGAATCTTGGTAAAGTCCTCCGCCTTAATCTCCCCGATATTCCATGTGCCCGTCATCTGGTCGCCCGGGCGCGCCAGCACCATGTCATAGTAACCGCTGAGCGAAATGCGCAGCGTTGCTGCCGTCTTGGAGAGGACGTCGGCAGCAACGGAGCCGTCGTCGCCAACCGTCAACGGCGTGGACTGTCCCGCCTGCACGAGCACGGCCGCCGCGCCCTGGGGAAGTTTGCCCGTGATCTGGGCGTCCTCGCCCATCCACTCAAAGGTATAGGCGGGACGCGTTGGGTCGGCCGAGTCCATGCGATCGGCGACGGCATCGGCAATCTTCTTGATCATCGAGGGGTTGCCCGCCGAGTCCGTCGCATAGGCATAGATGGTCTGGCCCTCGCTAAAAGGCATCAGGTAATCGACGCCATCGATCGTCACGTTGTTGGTGTACAGGCCCGCCTCTTCGAGCTTGATGTCGGGATTCATGACGCGCAGGGTCACCGCATTGTGGTTGGCGGTCGAGGTGCCGGCGCTGCTGGTATTACGCGTGTTGTCGAACGGCTCCAGATCAATTGTCTGCACGCTCTTGGGCACAACGATTTCCTTACCGGCCAGTGCGGGATCGAGGTAAGTAAACGCGTGCGCTCCGATATATTTGACGCCATCGCCGATCGTCACCGACGACACATGCGAGCACCCGTCAAAGGCATAGCGCTCAATCCGCTCCACCGTGCCCGGCACGTTGATCTGCGTAAAGGTGAGTACCGTTGTGTCCGAGACATGGAACTGCGGCACGCCGCAATTGGCGAAGGCACGATAGTCGATAGTCTTAACCGAAGGCGGCAGCGTTGCCACCACATTGTCGTCAAGTTGCTCGCAGCCCTCAAAGGCCTGCTCGGGAATCGTGGTAAAGGCCGCGTTGTTGGGCCAGGTCACCGTCTGAAGTGTCTTGCTCCCGGTAAACGCATTCCAGCCCAACTCCTCAACCGAATCGGGCAGTGCGATTTCCTTGATGCTGCTGCCGCCCAAGCCGCCAACCGAGCGGACGTGCGAATTCGAAGCGAAGGTAATCGATGTGAGCACAGCGCTTCCCATACCCGTAAGGCTTACGACATGCTTGCCGTCGATGGTCGAGGGGACCTCCAATGTGGTAATGCCCGCGTCGCCATACTCGATAGAAATTTCGTTGGTGAGGCTATCGATCGAGAAGTAGTACTGCGCGGGGGTCTGCTCGCCGGCCACGTAGCCGTCGTCGTGTTCGCCCTTTACGCCCGTGGCGCCCTTCGAGGTTGCCCAGAGTTCAAGTTCCTCGTTCCAGGTTGCCTCGGCACCGGAAGCCTCCTCTTGCTTCTGCTGCTCGGCGAGTTCCTTGCCCTCGACAAGATCGGTGGCGAGCGTACCCGCAGGTGTGCTCTCGGTCTGCCCGGCGCCCGTCAGGCCCGCCGCCGATGCAATCTCGGAGTCCGGGGGCGTAGGGGTGTCACCGTTATCGAGCACTGTGGGGTCGGCAGCGCCGGCATCGGGCGCGGGGTCGGCGGAAGCAGAGTCTGGCGTTTGGGCGTCAGCCGAATCGGCGGGGGCGGCGTCGGCTGCTTGGCCGTTATCCGTCTGCACAAAAGTGCCGTCGGTGGTGAGGGTCTCGGCAAACGCGCCCGCGGGCAACGAACCCGTCACCATGGTGAGGGTCACCGCGGCAACGGTCAGGCGGCGGCAAAGCGCTCGAACAGCGGTCCACCTCATGGTCGTTCCTTTCCTGAAACCAAAAGTCATCCAGCGTAATCGTCGTCCAAAAACAAAGCGAACGGTAGGTTCATATATACGAACCTACCGTTCTACCTGCGCAAACCACCAAAAAGGGGACAGGCACCTTTGTGGTGGTTCTGGACTTGGCCGGCCAGTTTGTCTCAATCTGTAACAGTTAGAGGTCAAATTCCCCGCTTGGTGTTACAGATCAAGACGTTAGATTGACGGCCATTCGGTTCATCTCAATCTGTAACATCTAGAACCGTTTTGGGCAGTTTGGTGTTACAGATTGAGATCTTGCAAAATCCGAGGATGGGCGCTGCCACCAAAAAACCTAGCGCTTGCGGCGCTTGGTCGCGGCGATGCCGGCCGCGGCTACGGTTGCGCCGGCGACGCCCAGGGCAGCGACCGTCATCGCGGTGGTGTCGCCCGTGGTAGCCAGGACAGCATCACCCTTCTTGGTCGGGGTAGTTGTCGCGACCGGCTTGACCTCTGGCTTGGCCTCAGGCTTGACCCCAGGCTGCGGCGCCGGCTTCTCGGGATCGACCGGGGCCGGCGTGGCCTCGGGCGTAAACGTCAGGTTGGTGCTCAGCCATAGCGTGTAGATCCAACCGCTCTCGGGATCAACCACACTCGCTTCGTCCATCTGGTAGCCGCACTCCTGGCCGTTGATCACCAGCTTGGTGTCGGGCGTAAAGTAGAAGCCGCGCGCGGACTTGAGGTAGATACCGTAGCGATAGGTCACGCCGGGCTTAAAGACGTCGATGTGATTCGTGATGTTCTGATCCCAGAACTTCTGAGAGTTCACTTCGCTGCCATCGCTGCCCGTCCAGAACTCGCACTGGAGAATAGAGTCGGAACCCGCCGGAGTACCCGCCGTAAAGACCGGCCTGTCGCCCGCCTTAAAGGTGGTCATGGCACCGCTAATCTCGATAAGGTCGATTGCCCGCCACTCATCAATCGGAGCCTCGCACAGCATATTGTCAGCGTTTGGCGCGAAGACACCGTTGTCGGTCTTGATGTGGGGCACCCAACGGCCGTTGACGTTCATTTCGCAGTCATCGGCCACGGTATTGTCGCCCTTGAGCCTCAGCTCAACGGAGTACATGTAGAACTTGCCCTCTTCGAAGTGGTCAATCTTCTTCATGCCCGGCTTGTACTGCGCGGGATCGGAATACCAGAAGGCGACGGGTACCGACTCCCTGGATTCCATATTGAGCTCCATCTCCTCCCAGCACTCATACGCGATCTCGTACTTGTCGGCATCGGCAGCGGGAATCGTCGCGGTCGCGCGCGGTGCCTCGCCGGGCGCGTAGTCGGTCTTCACGTCGTTGACGTTCAGGTTATGGAGGGCTTCGTTTTCCGATGCATCAAGCGTAATTTCGCTATTGATGGCGTAGCGGAGGTAATAGTCGTCCCTGGTTTCGTTGAGGGTAATCGAGCTGCCCGCGTAGCTGTTGTCACCTTCATAGTCGGTGCCATAGTCAGTTCCGGTATACGTCAGTGCCGCGCCAATATAAAGAACCTCATTGCGCGTGAGTCGATACGAGCCGCCTGCCGCGCCAGCCGTAAAGGTCAGTGTCAGCCTCATGTGATCGCCAACAGGCTCAAAGTGAGCCGTCACATCGGACATAGATGTGTCCTGGACTTCAGCCAGGGTGCCCGAAGCAGCATCGGCCCGGTAGTACTTGGTTTCGACAAGTTCGCGGAGCGGCTCATCCGGCATGCCGCCCTCAACATCGGGAAAATCATAGGTATACGACTGGCCCTTTTCGAGTGTGACATTGCTCGGAAGCACGCAGTCCGTGTAGTGGGGAACCACGGTCGTATTGACCCTAACGCCGCCCTCGCCTGTCACATCGGTCACGCCACAGGGCATGATGGCGTCGCCTGCCGGAGTGGCGGCGTTGTCGCTGGGAGTGTTTTGTTCAGCGGGTGTCGCATCGTTCGCCGTTGCCGCTGATGCGTCCTGCTGAGCCTGCTGAGGTTCTGCCGTGGATTGCGCCACCGGAGCCGCGTCAGTCATCGGCGCAGCCGGGGCCAACGGTACCGGCGCCGGAGCCGCCGTATCCTCCGTAACCGTCGGCGTCACCGGAGCTGCGGCCACCTCGTCCGCCGCAGCGACAGGATCGGCACATTCCGTCGCCAGCGCCACGCTCGGCAGCAGCAGCTGGCCAACCATAAGCGCACACGCACCGACGCTCGCAATCCTCACACCCACACAACGCCAGGTACCGTGAACCAGCGAGCAGGTACGCTCGCGTTGGGTTTGCTTATCAAAGTGGCTTCCGCACATAACGCCCTCCTTGGTCGTAGGGACATACCGCCACAAAGGTGCCCGTCCCCTTTGTGGTGGTCCTGTAGCACCAAGATGTGTCAAATGACTCCGTATACCTAGGTTCGTAGATGCGAACCTAGGCCTCTACCTGCGATTTAATTCAATATGACTTCGCCATCGCCGCACTCGTCCCGGGAACGCTACAATCGAGGACACGATTATTCATCCACCCAAAGGACCGTCCTTGAACCTGAGCAAGCCTAAAATCAACGCGCTTCTGGCACTCGCGCTCTTCACCTTCGCCTTCCTTGCCGCCGAGTTTCGCTTCGACGTCAACGTCGGGCTGCTCGCCGATGCCGAACGCGTTGTAATCGCACAGGGCTTTATTCTGGGTGCGAGCGTGCTCGGCTTTATCGGGTACGCGCCGCTGCTCGGGCTCGCACAGCGCAAAGGCCACTCACTGGCAGCCGCCAACGCCGCTGTTCCCATCGCCATCCTGGGATTGACCCAGGTCCAGTCCCCCACGAGCCCGCTTGCGCTCGAGATTCTGGGATGTCTCGCATTCCTCGGACTCGGCCTACTGGGCGCCGCGGCGCACCACGCATTCTCGATGGCGTTCCAAGATGACCCAAAACTCGCCACCGGCGCCGGAGCGGCCTATGCCGCAGGCATCCTGATACAGTTCGCGATCAACCTGCTCGACTGCGGCGGCATCGCGGAGCTCATCGTTCTTGGCACGGCGACGATCGTCATTTCCGCCCTCAGCGCCGCTCCCCAAGCGACAGACAGGGGCTCCAGTCGCACCATCAATCCCTTAGTCGAGCCCTCACGCGCCCTCGCCAAACAGGCGTGCTGGAGCATCGCGCTCGTCATGATTCTCGCCTGCTTGTTCTCCACCCTCGACAACGTCGTCACGTTCTCAAACGCCCACGGCACCATTGCCGTGCAAACCTGGCCACGCCTCTTTTTGGCAGCGAGCGGTCTGCTTGCCGGCATCATCTTTGACCTTGCCGAGCGTCGCTATATGGGACTCGTCATGCTCGGCGTCACGGTGCTTTCCAGCATTTCGATCTTGGCCGTGGAAGCCGGCGCCGACCCCAACTTGGGCCTCATCGTCTTTTACCTGAGTTCAGGCTTTTTCGTCACGTTCTTCACCGCCACGTTTACACAGCTAGCGCCGCGCATGCACGCGCCCGCCTTATGGGCCGGCATGGGTCGCGCGGCCAACAACGTATGCGCGTTCACTACATCGAGCATCTCGCTTACCCTCGTGACCTCGGGCAACGTTGCCCTCATCATGATCGGTGCACTCGTCTTGCTCGTCGCCGCCTGCGCGGCATTCGTGGCAGCCGGCCTGTTCCGTCTACCCCAAACCGGGCAGGAGCGCGAGCGCGAACAGCTGGCAGAAGAAGCACTCGCCACCCCCACCATCGAGGAGCAGCGTCAGGCCTTCATCACCAACCACGCTCTCACCCCGCGCGAAGTCGACGTGCTCATGGCTGTAACCCAAGACGAACGCCCGCTCAAGCAGGTCGCCGAGGAGCTCGGTATCTCGATGCGCATGGTACAGCGCCACCTGAGCTCTATCTACCAAAAGACCGACACGCAGACGCGCGCCGGTCTCACCAAGGCCTTCCCCTCCGCCTAAAACAAAAGCCATCACAAAGGTGCCTGTCCCCTTTGTGATGGCTTTTGGTCGGCTAGACTTCGAGCTGAGCCACCTTGTAGCGGTAGGCAGCGGCTATGACGTCTTTGCAGCCCTCGCGGCCCAGCTTGGCGCGGTTGACGACGATATCCTTGCCGCTCGTCATCTTCCACTTTCCGGCGCTGTAGCGCTTATAGAACGCCTCGCGTGCCTTCTGCTGCTGCTTGACCAGCTTGGCGCCCTTCTTTTTGTTGAGCCCACGCTTCTTGCGCACGATCTCGACGCGGTCCTCAAAGGGTGCGGTCACCAACACGGCAATGTGATTAGGGTTGTTACGCAGCAGGTAATCGGACAGGCGACCCTCGATAATGCAGCTCTCGGTCTCGCCCAGGTCCAAAATCACCTGACTCATCTTTTGGAACAACTTGTCCGAGTACGAACGCGCATCGTAGCGGTCGGGCAGAAACGCCATGTTCTCCACGGCCAGACGCTCGTCATAGGCGGCCATCTTATCGAGCGACTCACCCGCGCGCATCGACGCACGCACCAGCAGCTCGTTGTCGTACAGCGGAATTCCCAACTCGTTGGCAAGCATGCGACCAATCTCGTGGCCCTCGGCGCCAAAGTCGCGCGCGATGGTAATGACCACAGGATTCTTCTTGTTCTCCAGATCGCTCATCGCGATTCCTTTCTCTATGTGACAAAGGGACAGTCCCTTTGTCACATTCATTTTGCCCCCACCTTCGTCCTGGTTTCCCAAGTGCGGCAGATTGCCCCGAAAGAGGAGCGCCGCGTACTAAATGTACGCAAGCGACGATTGAGGGGCAAGGTGCCGTGCTTGGGGAAGCAGGACTATGCGGCCACAATGCGACGCTGATATGCCCTCACCAGCAGCGAGATACCAAAGTTGAGCACAAAGTACATCGCAAACACCAGGCCGTAGAGCATAAGCACCTGCGACAGGTCGATCGCGTGGGCCATCACGACGTTTGCCGTGTACATGAGCTCGGCCACGTTAATGCCCGAAAGATACGAGCTGTCCTTGATGACGGTCGTGCACTGGCTAAACAGCGCCGGAATGATCGTCTTAAACGTCTGCGGCAGAATGATGTAGCGCATGGTGGCAAAGAAGCCAAAGCCCTGGCTCTGCGCCGCCTCAAACTGGCCGCGCGGAATCGAGTTGAGGCCGCCGCGCACAATCTCGGCCATAACAGCGCTGGTAAACAGCGTAAAGGCGATGGTCGAAATCACAATGTCCAAACCCTGCACCGTAAAGTAGATAAACAGGATCCACAGCAAGTTTGGCGTGCAACGGAACAGCTCGATATAGGCGCTCACCAAAATACGGAACGGACGAGGCGCGTAGCTTTTAACGAGCGCCAGCACCGTGCCAAAGATGAGCGAGAAAAAGATCGACAGCGCCGAGATCTCGATCGTCTTAACAAAGCCGCCCCAAATGTAGAGCAGGTTGGTCGCGTTGAAGATTTCCATGCGCTAGGCCTCCTCTACGTTGTCGAGCCCCAGCTCGGCCAGGCTCACGCCGCGCGGGCGCTCCTTGGAGCGGCGCTCGAGCCACTGCACCAGCATGGCGAGCGGAAAGCAGATGATGAAATACATAAGGCAGCAGACGATGTATCCCTGCAGGTACCCGTACAGACTCACAAAGTTGTCGGAACGGTACATAAGGTCGCCGCCGGCCACAAGCGCCAGCACCGACGTGTTTTTGACCAGGTTGAGTGCCTGGTTGCACAGCGGCGGCAGAATGATCTTGAACGTCTGGGGCAGCACGATGTAGCAGTATGCCTGCGCACGGGTGAAGCCCTGGCTCTGGGCCGCCTCCATCTGGCCACGCGGAACGGCCTCGATACCGGTACGGATGACCTCCGAAATGTAGGCAGCGTGATACAGGCCCACGCCCAAGAAGCCCAGCACAAACGGCGCGATACGCACCGGCTGGTCGGCACCGGTTATGGCCTGCAAAAACTGCGGACCGGCCATGTACATAAAGAGCACCTGCACGGGCAGCGGGGTGTTCTGGTAAAACTCCACGTACACGCGGCTTATGGCGCGCAGAACGCGAGAACGAGTGGTAGAGAACACGCCAAGCAGCGTGCCCAACACCAGCGACAGCAGCAGGCCGGCAACGACCACCTGCATCGTCACGCCAAAGCCCTCCCAGAAGGGCCCCATGTTTTGGAATGTCGTCGACCAGCGGTCGGCGTCAAACAATCCTTCGAGCATTTGATTCCTTCCTTGGACGATGCGCCTATACAAGACCCCAGGTCTTAACCTCTTGGTCGAGCCAGCCGTCGGCCAGGCGATCGCATATCACCTGATCGACCACGGCCGAAAGATCACAGCCCTTCTTGGTCGCCACGCCGTAGCCCTGCTCGCCAAACTTGACCTCGGGTTGCAGCAGCTCGACGGTCTCGTTCATGTAACCGGCCAGCGTGGAGCGGTCCATGGCAAAGACGTCGATATTGCCGGCATCGAGCGAACTCTTAATGATGGGGTAGCCGCTAAAGGCCCTAAACTCGGGCTTGCAGCTAAAGCCGTTGTCCTTGATCATCTGCTCGATCAGGCCCTGCGTGGTTGCACCCTGGCTCACGCCAATGACTTTGCCGTCCAGGTCCTCAATCGAGGTAAAGCCCGAACGCTTCTTGACCATGAGTCCCACGTAGTCGGTGCGGTACGGCGTCGAGAAATCCCAGCTCTTCTTGCGCTCGTCGGTGATGGTGTAGGTCGCCGCGACCACGTCGAGCTGGCCGTTATCGATCAGCGGGCCGCGCGTCTTGGGCGTTACGTCAGTAAACTCGACAAGCTCCTGGGCACGGGCCTCCTTGTAGCTCACGCCAAAGACGGCAGCGGCGATCTGGTAGCACAAATCGACCTCCATGCCCTCAAAGCGGCCCTTGGCGGTGTCGTAATAGCCGTAGCCAGGAACGTCCTTCTTAACGCCGGCGTTCAGATGGCCACGCGACTTAATGGCCGCAAGCTTAGACCCCTTGTCGGAGCCCTCGCCGACGGTGGAGTTGCCGCAACCGGCAAGCGCGGTCCCCGTCAGCGCGAGCATACCGGCGCCCGCCAGCTGCAAAAAGTGGCGGCGCGACACGGCCACCCTCGTCATATCCGTCATGTCCATCACCGCGCCTAGTGCAGAATCTTGGACAGAAACTCGCGGCAGCGCGGGTTCTCGGGGTTATCGAAGAAGTGCTCGGGTGTGCCCTCCTCCAGGATGCGGCCGTCCTCCATAAAGATGACGCGGTCGGCCACCTGGCGCGCAAAGCCCATCTCGTGCGTCACGCAGATCATGGTGATATCCTCCTGCGCGAGCTCAATCATAACGTCCAGGACTTCCTGGACCATCTCGGGGTCGAGCGCCGAGGTCGGCTCGTCAAACAGGATGATGGGCTGCTTGGTGCACAGGGCACGGGCAATGGCGATGCGCTGCTGCTGACCGCCCGAGAGGTTCTGCGGATACTCGCCGGCCTTATGCGCCATGCCGACGCGCTTGAGCGCGGCGATGGCGATCTCGGTCGCCTCCTCCTTACTCTTCTTTTGCAGCTTGATGGGCGCGAGCGTCAGGTTGCCCAGCACCGTCATGTTGGGATATAGGTTGAACTGCTGAAACACCATGGAGCTGTACTTGCGAGCCATCTCCAGATGATTCTTCTTGGTGAGTGGCGTACCGTCGATGATGACCTCGCCCGACGTGGGCTCCTCCAGATAATCGACGCAACGGATGAGCGTGGACTTGCCCGAGCCGGAAGGCCCGATCATTACGAGCTTCTCGCCGCGCTTGACGGTGAGGTTGATATCTTTGAGCACATGCAGGTCGCCAAAGTACTTGTTGAGATGCTTGATCTCGATCATGTCTGCCATGAATATCCCTTCCCTGCGCTTACACGAATTGCTCTATTTTACGGAAAGAACCACGTTTCCGCAGCCCACACTACATTCCCGTAAAGAACCCGCAACCTTTAACCCACTCATTGAGCGCTCATTGCACTCATTGGGGACAGGCTTAAATGAGTACCCAGCCCAGCAAAAAGGGGCGCGACCATGACGGCCGCGCCCCTCAAGACCCGAAAATAATACAACCGCCCTTGTTGAGCATAAGTCAGCGAAAACCCGTACACGCGAGCAAGGTGACGTGAAATGAAAGGGCGCAGACCTCATGGTCGCGCCCTTGAAATTGAACGTCAGATTGCCGCGTGTACGGGTTTGCAGCGTCGAGCCGTTACGCGGTTTGGTAAAACCGCGTAACAAATTACGCGAGTTTGCCGCCGACAATCTTTGCCGCGGCCGGCTTATCGAAGTTGCCGCCGGTGGCCTTGCCGAGCGCCCCCATAACCTGGCCCATCTGCTTCTTGGACGTGGCGCCCAGCTCGGCGATGACCTGCTCGATCAGCGCCTCGAGCTCCTCGCCCGAAACCTGCGCGGGCAGTAGGCTCTTCAGAATCTTGACCTGCTCGGTCAGGTTGTCGGTACGATCTTGGTCGGTACCGGCCTTGATGGACATCTCCAACGTCTCGCTTGTCTGCTTAATCAGACGCTTGATCATGCTGTTGACGTCTTCCTCGGTCACGTCGCGGCGCTCGTTGACCTCGATGTTCTTAACCTCGGCCTTGACCTGGCGAATGATAGACAGGCGAACCTTGTCCTTGGCCTTCATGGCGGCAATCATTTCCTGCTGCAGCTCTTCGTTGGTCATCTGCAAATCCTCCTCAATAGTGTGGGCGGCACTCGCACGAGCACCGCCCCTTGATTACTCAGTCGTCGACGAATCGTCGGTCGAGCTCTTGGTGACGCCCTTCAGGCTTACGTTATAGGGCACGTCCTTGGGCATGGGGTTGACGGTAATGTCGGCATCCTTCGTGTACTTCTCCAGCCACTCGTTGTATGCCGTGCCCGATGCCTGGGTCTTCACCACATTGGAAACGTACTTCTTAATAGCCTTGGGCACCTGATTGATGTCATCGACCTGGCCATCGACATGGAAGTAGTCGGTGCACTTGATGATGTGGTAGCCATACGTCGACTCGACCACGTCGCTCACATCGCCCTTGTTAAGGCCCTCGAGCGCCGTCTGGTAGCTGTCGACAAAGGTGGTGAGCTTATCCCAGCCCACGTCACCCTTCTTCTCCTTGGAACCGGTGTCGTCGGAATACTGCTTCACGGCATCCTCAAAGCTCAGCTCGCCGGAGTTGATCTTATCCAGGCACTCCTGCGCCTTGGCCTTGGCGGCGGCCTTGTCCTCGTCGGAAGCGTCGGAATCAACCTTGATCAGGATGTTCGACGAGCGGCGGGCATCGTTGTAGTTAGACAGGTTCTCGTTAATGTAATCGACAATCTCGCTGTCCTTGGGCTTGCTGGTGGGAGCAACGGCATCCTTAAGCTTCTGCTGCGCCAGGCTCTCCTTGAGCGAGTCCTTGTAGGTGTCCTCGGTATAGCCGTAGGTCTTAAGGGTCTCCTTAAAGGTCTTGGCGCCGCCCGCGCTCTTGCAGGCGTCCTTCCAAGCCTTCTCTACTTCCTCGTCCGAAACCGTCACGCCGTTCTCCGTCTGCGCCTGCTGGAGCAGAATCTGCTGCGTATAGGAATCGATGAGCTGTTTGCGGTACTTCTTGGGCGTCAGGTCGTTGTCAACCAGATACTGCGCCCAATCCTCATCCTTGGTGTAGCCGTAGGACGTGCGCATGCTCATGATCTGCTTGGTTACGGTGTCCTCGGTGAGATTGGTTCCGTTGACGGTAGCAGCCACACCGCCGGTCAGTTTGTAACCCGAGTTATTGTTCTCGGTCTGCGACATCAAACCGGAGCACGCCATGGCCGAGACGGAAAGCAGCATTGCCAGCACGCCGATAACCACCAGGACGATCTTGACGGTCTTAGACACGTACGTCTTGCGCTGCTTCTTGCGAGAGCTGGAGGCAGCGCGGGACCGTTGCTCGGGCGTCGGTGCGGCCTCTGGGTTCTTTTTCTTGTTTGCCATAGTTGGCCTTTCGCATCACGAATCGAACAAACGTCATTGTGTCACAACGCAGCTCCGCGGCACACCTGGTGCATGGGAGACAGGTCAATCTGCACCATTTTGGTGCAAAGGGGACAGCTCCGACAGCTAGGGACGTTCCTTTTCTGCCGGCAGTTAGGGACAGTCCCCAAATGCCGGCCCTAGAAGTGGCGGCGGATGGCGTCGACCATGCCCTGGGACGAGGTCTGGCCGAGCACGTCGGCTGCGGCGTCAGCATCCATAAAGATATTCATAAGCGCTTGCAGGGCCTCGACCTGGCCGCCCGGCTCGGCAATACCCAGATTGATGATGATCTTCGCCGGCACGGGGGCACCCATGCCCGCCATAGCATTGAACGTCACGGGCGCGGAGGGCTTAATCACCGCGATATAGGGCTTAGCCACAAACCCCGGATCGGTATGCGGAATGGCAATATTGGCCGCCGGCATGGCGAGGCCCGTGGGATAGATGTCCTCGCGCGTACGGACGGCATCGAGCCAACCGGACGCAATGTAGCCGTGCGGAGCAAGCTCGCCCTCGAGTCGCGCAAACACCTCATCCGGCGTCGCGCACTCCCAATCAAAAAACACCAGCTCAGGCGCGAATAGCATCTCGGCGTTATCCGCCATACCGTCCTCCAAAGTTGCATGAGGTTCACAATGCCCCATATGATAGCGAAACCAGACAGGCAAGGTTAGCCGAGGATCCCAATCATCTCGAGTGCGCGGGCAGGCGTCAAGCACACCTCGGGCATCGCCTCCAGCATGTGCCGATCGCTCGTGACCACGTAGTCAACATCTGCCGTCTCGCCCGAAGCGATGATGAGGTTGTCTTCGAGATCCGGCATGCGCTTGCCAAGCATGCGCGCCATCTCGCACTCTGCCAACGAAAGCGGAGAGGCAGTTGCCACCTGCATCATGTGCTCGATGCAGGCCCATGACGCCGAGGCAAACGAAACGTTAATCCCATTCGCATTCCGCCGGGCCAGTCGCCGGGGCAAAATATAGAACACATCCTTTGCCGTCGTTGGGGCATACAGAAGGTCAATCGTTCCTGCCTCGGCCAGTTCAACCAATCTTTTCGCTTCGTCGAACGCCCCCTCTTGCAGGTAATAATCGAGCCAAACGTTCGTATCTACCAAGAGATGCTTTGCCTCAATCATCGGCAATTCGCCTCGGTGTCGGCAATCATCGCGTCATACATATCATCTCGTACGGCATCCCAGTCTTCCGCAGATGATCCAACTGGCGCAAAATCCGAAGCACGTAGCCCCAACGAAGAAAAAGCCAGGCCACATCCCTGCTCGGCCAGACTCTCCGCACGGGGTGCCTCGCACTTATCCGTCACCATGAATCCCGGCAACGTTTGATGTTCGACGAGATAGGCCCAAAGCGTACGAATGGCATCGCTCGGCCCCAATCCATTGCGAGCCAGGACCGCATCGCCACCAGCTTTGAGCATAGGATCGATTCGCGTATTGAGCTGCACCGTCGCTGTACCCATAGCGGCTCCTCTCTACTTGCTAGCAGTATAGCAAACATAAAAGGCCACGCAAAAGGGCCCCGCCCACACACGGACGAGGCCCTATCGGATTTCTTGGAATTGGAATGGTGCCCGTCACGTTATCCAAAGCCCAAAATCAAAGAGGTGTATTAAGCTGATTGGGGCACATGTGATTCCATATGCCCCAATCAGCTTTTTTGATAGTTTACGTCGCAAGGAAAACCAGGCGAATCCTTTTACGCACGATGGCGCGCCGGATCAATTGCCACCTTACCGCTCTCCAGCACGTGGACGCGGCCGTCAGCGAGCATCTGCACGACTTCGGGATACAGCACGTGCTCGATCGCGTGAATGTGCTCCTCGAGTGTGTCGACATCCCAGCCTTCCTCAACAGCCAGCGCGCGCTGGGCGATGATGGGACCGTTGTCGTAGATCTCGTTGGCAAAATGCACAGTCACACCGGTCACCTTGACGCCGCGCGTAAAGGCATCGTCGATCGCATGCGCACCGGTAAAGCTCGGCAGCAGCGCCGGATGCAGATTGACAACGCGGTTGGGGAACGCCGCCAGCAGGGGTGTGTGCACCATGCGCATGTAGCCAGCCATGACCACATACTCGCAGCCGCGCTCGAGAAGCTCGTGCGCAATAATCTCGTCGGCGGCGATAGGGTCGGCGTAGACATCCTTGGAGAGCGTCAGCGTCTGGATACCCGCACGCTCTGCACGCTGCAGGCCCTTGGCCGAAGGACGGCTCGACACCACGAGCTCGATCGAAGCATTGAGCTTGCCGGCGGCGATCAGGTCGATCAACGCCTGTAGGTTGGTGCCCGAACCGCTGATGAGCACGCCGATCTTGAGCGGCTCGGTGGTATCGGTGCCGGTCGGACGGGTATAGGGCGCAAAACCCAGGCCCTCGGCGGCAGCCGTCTGCTCGTTAGCGCTCATCGGAGTACACGACCTTACCGGAGCCCTCGACGCATTCGCCCACGCGGAACGGCTTCTCGCCCAGCGCGACCAGGGCATCGGTTACCGCGGCCTCATCTTCGGGAGCGACAATCAGGCACAGGCCGACGCCCATGTTGAAGGTCTTGCATGCCTCGTTGGGCGTAAGCTCGGCCTGGTGCGAAACATAGGCGATGACGGGCGGAATGTCCCAGCCCATCTCGGCGCCATTGCGGGTGACCACGGCGTCGACGTCGTCGGCCAGCGCACGGTTAAGGTTCTCGGTGATGCCGCCGCCGGTGATATGGGCGATGGCGTGCACCGGAGCGCCGCCGCGGAGCAGCTCAAGAATCGGCTTGACGTAGATGCGCGTGGGGGCCAGCAGAGCGTCTGCCAGTGATGCGCCGCCGAGCTCCTCGAGCGGACGGCTCAGCTCCTCGGCCTTAGCGGCGGCCTCGGGCGTACCAGGCTTGATGCCGTCAACACCGATGACCTTACGCACGAGCGAGTAGCCGTTGGAGTGCACGCCGGTGGAGGGAAGGCCCAGAATCACGTCGCCGGGGCGGACGTTGGCGGGGTCGAGCATCTTGGGACGGTCGACGACACCCACGGTAAAGCCGGCGAGGTCGTAGTCGGCGGGAGCCATGACGCCCGGGTGCTCGGCCATCTCGCCGCCCACGAGCGCGCAGCCCGCGAGCTTGCAGCCATCGGCCACGCCCTTGATGATCTTTGCCATGTGCTCGGCCTCGATGTGGCCGATGGCAACATAGTCCAAAAAGAAGAGCGGCTCGGCGCCCGAAGCCAAAATGTCGTTGACGCACATGGCGACCAGGTCCTGGCCCACCGTCTCGTGACGGTCCATGATCTGGGCGAGGACGAGCTTGGTGCCCACGCCGTCGGTACCGCTGATCAGGATCGGGTCTTCCATGTCCTTAAGCGCGGCGGCCGAGAACAGGCCGCCAAAGCCACCGATGCCGCCGATAACCTCGGGACGGTTGGTATCCTTAACCATTTGCTTAATAGCGTCGACGGCGCGGCCGCCCTCGGCGGTATCGACGCCGGCATCCTCATACGTCACATGCTTGCTGTCGCTCATCTGAGCCTTCCTCTCCCACTACCGTTTGACACACAGACGCCAAACAGTGCTCATAGTTGCCCTCAAGTTGGCGCACACGGTAACAACACGCGCCGCCAAATCAACAAAACAGCAGGTAAAACCTACCAAAATAAACCTGTCCCTAAATGGCAGGTTTTAGGCCTCGCCGTGCTTCTCTTCCCAGCTGCGGTCATCGTATTTCTCGACCACGGCGTCGTCGCCAAAGTGCAGCGGCTTATCCAGGTTGCGGGGCTTAAAGCCCTCCATAAACTTGTCGCGGCCAAAGCTCTCGGGAATCGCCACGGGATAACGGCCGGTAAAGCACGCATCGCAGTAGCCGCCCTTGGGCATGACCTTCAGCAGGCCCTCGACCGAAAGGAAGGCCAGCGAATCGGCGCCAATGTACTCGCAGATCTCATCGACCGTCTTGTTAGCGCTGATGAGCTGCGACTGCACGTCGGTATCGATGCCGTAGAAGCACGGCCAGATGACCTCGGGCGAGTTGATGCGGATGTGAATCTCCTTGGCACCGGCGTTGCGCAGCATCTTGACGAGCTGCACCATGGTGGTGCCGCGAACGATGGAGTCGTCGATGACGACCAGGCGCTTGCCCTCGATATTGTCGCGCAGTGGATTGAGCTTCATGCGCACGCCCATGGCACGCAGCTCCTGCGTGGGCTCGATAAACGTACGGCCCACATAGCGATTCTTGATGAGGCCCTCGCCAAAGGGAATGCCGCTCTCGCGCGAATAACCCTCCGCAGGCGGCAGACCGGAGTCGGGCACGCCGATGACCAGGTCGGCATCGACGGGCTCCTCGTGTGCCAGCTGACGACCCATGTCGTAACGGCAGGCGTAGACGCTCTTGCCATTCATGATGGAGTCGGGGCGGGCAAAGTAGACCTGCTCAAAGATGCAGTTAGCGGGCTCTTTGGCAGCGGGCACACCCTGCTCGGATACCAGGCCCTCGGCACTGATGCGCAAGATCTCGCCGGGGCGGACATCACGGACATACTCGGCGCCCACGATATCGAGTGCACATGTCTCGGAGGCAACGACCCAGCCGCCAGCGCGCGTGACATGAGCGGCAGCGTCGACCCTCGCGGCGTCGTCTTGCGACGGTAGCTGCGAAACGGATGCGGCGTCGGCCTGGTCCAGGCCCTCGTCCACGAGCTTGCCCAGCACCAGCGGACGAATGCCATGCGGGTCGCGGAAAGCGTAGAGTGCCTGCTCGTTGATGAGCGTCATGGCGTAGCCGCCGCGCACGAGCTCCATGGTCTTGCGAATGCCCTCGCGCAGGTGGCCCGTACACTGGGTAAAGTAGCCAATGAGCTTGGTCGCGACCTCGGAATCCGAATTGGAGAGGAACGGCACGCCGAGCTCGATCAGCTGGCGGCGCAGCTCGTCAGTGTTAACCAGGGTGCCGTTGTGCGCAAGCGCGATGATGACGCTGTTGATGGTGGAAAGATGCGGCTGCGAGGCTTCCCAGCTCTTGGCGCCGGCGGTGCCATAGCGCACGTGGCCCACAGCCAACTGGCCGGAGAGCGTCGACAGGTCGGCGTTGGAGAACACGCGATCGAGCAGTCCCAGGTCTTTGCGAACCATAACCGTGCCGCCATCGCCCACGGCGATTCCCGCCGATTCCTGGCCGCGATGCTGCAGCGCACGCAGACCAAAGTACGTCAGTCGAGCCACGTCGCGATCGGGTGCCCACACACCAAAGATGCCGCATTCCTCATGCAGCTGGTCGGAGTCCGGATCATACGTCGACATGGTCGTCAGCCGTCCCGTAGCACGCTCGGCCGCGCGGATGGTTTCTTGAGACATGGCATCCCCTCAGAGCCTCGTTATTTGGCGTTACTTGCCCTATTATACGCACGGCAAGACAAGCACTCCCGCGCATGAACAGCGGTTTTTAAAAGCCCACCGAGCTTATAATCCGTTTTGCGGCCAAACATTTTATCGGGCAACCCGCCCTCGGGGCCAAAGGTCCCGTATGTTTCCGTCGCGACGCGTCTCGCCCACCGTTAGGGCTTACATTGCTGCAATTGGGCCATTCGTCCTGTCTTTAAGCAGGTCGGCGGCGTATCCTTGTAACCTACAACAAAACGAGAAAGGTTCCGTATGGATCGAAACGAACTCGACCCCAGCGTCCCCAGCGCCACGGAGGTCAAGAAGATTCCCCTCATCATTAAGGTGTACGCCGTCCTGTGCATCCTGTCCGGCGTAGGCACGCTCCCTTCGGTCGGCGCCTTTATGTGGCAGGTCATCACCGCGCTCATCAACGGCAACGCCGCCGCCAAGCTCGGCGACAACACGCTCGTCGCGGTCGGCCTTATCGTCGCCGGCATCATGCTCTCGGCGGCGAGCGCGGTCATCTTGATCATCTTTGGCCTGGACCTCATCAAGAACCAGCGCCGCAACGCCGCGCGCCTGTCCTATATCCTTATCGCACTTACCGTCGTTGAGCTTTTGGTCGACGTGATGCTCCAGGGTATCGGGCCGTTCTTGCTGCGCCCCGCCATCCAGCTCGGCATCCTCGTCGCGCTTTCGGCCACTGTTGACCCAACGCTTCGTCAGGAGCGCGAACTGCAGCGCCGCTTGCAGGAGATGCTCGATCGCGACGCCGCCGCCGAGGGTATGCTCGGCCGCGATGAGACCGGCGAGGGCTACATCAAGCTCAACTACTTCAACCTGTTTTGGGTATTCTTTGTCTGCTGCGTGCTCGGTCTGATCCTGGAGGACATCTGGCACATGACGGTCGACGATCCAGGCGTCTACCAGAACCGCGCCGGCATGCTATTTGGCCCCTTCAGCCCCATCTACGGATTTGGCGCCGTACTCATGACCATGGTGCTCAACCGCTTCTACAAAAAGAACCCCATCATTATCTTTTTGGTGAGCGCCCTGCTTGGCGCAAGCTTTGAGGTCTTTGTGGGCTGGTTTATGCAGACCTCGTTCGGTGTGGTCTCGTGGAACTACTCGCACATGAAGCTCTTTGGCATGCCCGATCCGCTCGCCGTGCTTACGGGCGGTCGCACCTGCACGGGCTTCGCCTGCCTGTGGGGTCTGGGCGGACTCATCTGGATCAAGCTGCTGCTGCCCAGATTGCTCAAGCTCATTAACATGATTCCCTGGAAGAATCGCTACTCAGCCACCGTCATCTTTACCATCATCATGCTGGTCGACGGCGTCATGACGCTGCAGTCGCTCGACTACTGGTACCAGCGTGTCAACGGCACGGCCAGCGATATTCCCGTTGCGCAGTTCTACGGAAAGTACTTCGATAACGAGTATATGGAAAATCGCTTCCAGAGCATGACCATGAGCCCCAAGGACGCCACACGCGTGTAGCGAGCGCCGGCACAAAACAGCCCCAACACACCAAAGCCCGCTGGCAGATTTACCTGAACTGCCAGCGGGCTTTTGCTATAGACGTACACGGGTTGCCGGCTAGGCGTTACGCTTCGCGCTCGACCTCGCTCACGCACTCGTTCTTGATAGTGCCGACGAGCGCCTGCAGGGCATCGACCACATGCGGGCGAATGTCTCCGCCAATGAGCACGAGCATGATATCGTCGCCCACGGCAAGCTCGCCGCTCGCCAGCCATACGCGCACATAGCCGATGCCGGGCATCGCGCGCGTCGCCTCGATGGCAGCCTGCACCTTGCTGGCGTCGTAGCCAAACACCACGCCGCCCACCTTGTGGCCCGGCGCCACGCCATCGGTCTCGACACCGCGCGCCTCGGACTTGGGTGTCGCACGCACCACGCCATTGTGCGTCAGGTACATGCCACACACCGGCGCCGAAGCGTCGGCCTTGGCTTCGCGCAGCCACGCATCGACCGAAGGCATCAATTTGCCGCTTTCAAGCATCGCTTCCCCTTTTTTCCGTCGTCGAGTAGCTAATTTGGGACGGGGCTCTTTTAGCTACCCCAGTCACCTAACCCAGCAAAATCATTCTGCATATCCGGGGTAGCTAAAAGAGCCCCGTCCCAAATTAGCTACTCTCGAACCGCTTATTCCTCGACCGGCGTGAGTACCATGACTGCGCGCGTATTGCTAAATGACAGTGAGCGACAGGTCACAAGTGTTACGACCTTGGTTGCCGAAGCGGCACGATCGGTGGCATCGCTCGCCACGGCAGAGGCACCGTCGAGCATCTCGGACAGATAATTTGTCAGCCCGTCGTCGCCCTCAAAGTTGGTCGCGCGCGCCTTGGAGTACGTATCCTCAACCACCTTGGTCGCCAGCGGTCTCAGCTTATACGTGCCATCGCGCGTGATGTAGTACACGTACTCGATGCTATCGAACGTCGCCTGGTCGGTGGTGTCCGAGATCACATTAAACATCGATCCGTCGTTCATATGGTGGCCGTAGATTGTCGTCTGCTGGTCCACCATGCCCGGCGCGACATCTTCGAAGTCCAAGAAAATCGCACCCGATGCATTGGACGTACCGTCAAACAGCGTGTTGAGGTATTTAGAGTTGTCCTTGGCCTGCACCACGGGATAGTTGATGTTGGTATCCGGCACATAAATCCATCCCACGATCTCGGGATTTGCCTTAGCAAGAGCGTCAAAATCGACAATCGGCACGCCGCTCGCATCCTTATCGCTCACGTACTGCTTCTCGATCTTTTGGTACGAATCGCTTGCCTGCTTATAGCCAATCTGAGCATTGATAAAGATGGCGGCGGCGGCGACAATCAGACCGATGCCCACGATGATGAGCAGAATGGGGATGATGGAGCGGCGTTTCTTACGCGGCGGCTCGGTGTAGCTGGACGGAGCGCCGCTCGGTTGCCTCGTCGACCGGGCCTGCTTCTTTGCCGTGCCATATGACGAGGGGCGAAACGCAGCCGGCGTATCCTGACGGCGATGGGACGTCGGCGTTACGGGGCGCGGCGCACGAGCCTGTTGAGGAGAGGATGCCCGACCCTGCTGCATGGAGCGGGCCGATCCCGACTTGGATGGATCGGGGATCTGAGAAGCCGAGAAACGTTTTCCCTGATAGTCGGACATGACTCTCCCTATGATTACAACGGAACGGCAAGCCGCTTAAGCGTCAGCCATCTCCTGCTTCATCTTCTCGATAATTGCGCGATACTCGGGATCGCAAGCACCCAGAATCTGCGTGGCGTAGATGGCAGCGTTCTTGGCGCCGTTGATGGCAACGCATGCCACAGGCACGCCCGAAGGCATCTGCACCATCGACAGCAGCGAATCCATGCCGCCCAGATCACTCGTCTTCATAGGCACGCCGATAACCGGCAGCGGCGTAAAGGCAGCCACGACACCGCCCAGGTGCGCGGCCTTGCCGGCTGCGGCGATAATCACCTTGATGCCACGGTCGGCGGCAGTCGAAGCCCACTCGTGGACCTTCGCCGGCGTACGGTGCGCGCTGGCAATCACGAGCTCATAGGGCACACCGAGCGCCTCGAGTTCGGCGGTGCAGCCTTCCATAACGCCCAGATCGGACTTGGAACCCATGATGATCCCGACAACCGGCTTTTGATCTGCCATAAACAAAGACCTCCTGTTGAGAGCGGTGACGCGGCCAATCCGAGACCCTTAACTACTGAGAGTAGTATAGCTGCTCCCGTCCCTGCGGTCTTTGTGGCGCTTCGCGGGCGGGCCAGGCTTTATCTTCACTCCGGTTGCTTCGCAAAGTCGTTCAGATAAAGACTGGCCCGCCCGCGAAGCGCCCTGCGACCTACCGGGAATTGCCATGACGTACGTTGGCTGAAATATTAACGTGGGATCTGCCGTTCATTCGAACGGCAGATCCCACGCTCACTTTTTATTCAGCCCTGGTCATTGCGCAAAGCCCCTTCTGCAGCACACGGTGCAACCGAGTCACCGCAGGCCGGGGCGGGAGGGGCCGAGTTTCCTCCTGAGCGACTCTGCTTGCAGCCGGAGCGAAAGGGGGAAATCTCGGCCCCTCCCGCCCCGGCCGACCAGGTCACATTACACCGTGTACTGCGGCAGGTCCTGCAGGGCGATGACGTCCATGCCCATGTCGTTGGCGCTACCGTGGCCCTGCTGGTCCTCGCGCACCGCCTCGATAGCACTCACGTAGGTGTTGGCGGCAGACATCGCCGTCACGCAGGTCACGCCTCGGCGCACCGCCTCGGTGCGCAACAGATAGCCGTCGCCGCGCGAGCCCGGGCCGTACGGCGTATTGATGATCACCGCGATCTTGCCATCGGCGATAAGGTCACCGATGTTGGGACGTTCGCCGTCGTGCGGGCCGCTGATCTTTTCCACGACCTCGCACGTCACGTTGCCTCCACGCAGCACGCGCGCCGTACCCTCGGTAGAGCAGATGTCAAAGCCCAGATAGCGCAGGATACGGGCGACCGAAAGGATATGGCGCTTGTCGCGATCGCACACGCTAATGAACACCTTGCCGGCGCTCGGATCGGGAAGCTTGTAGTCAATCGCCAGCTGTGTCTTGGCGTATGCCTCGGGATAGCTCTTGGCGACACCCATGACCTCGCCCGTCGACTTCATCTCGGGCCCCAGGATAACGTCGGCTCCCGGGAAACGACCCCAGGGCATAACGGCTTCCTTCATGCAGAAGCAGTCCAGCTGGCGCTCGTCGCTCGGCAGTCCCAGGCTCGCGATGGAATCGCCCGCCATGATGCGCGCCGCGCACTTGGCCAGCGGTACGCCGGTGGCCTTGGAGATAAACGGCACGGTACGGCTGGCACGCGGGTTGGCCTCGATCACGTAGACAGTCTCGCCCTTGATGGCATACTGCACATTGACCAGGCCGCGAACTCCCAGCGCCATCGCAATGCGGCGCGTGGTCTCACGGAGCTTCGCCTGCAGACTCTCGCTAAAGCTAAACGGCGGAATGCAAGTCGCGGAGTCACCGGAGTGGATACCGGCCTCCTCGATATGCTCCAGAATACCGCCGATGTAGACTTCCTCGCCGTCGCACAGGGCATCGACATCGGACTCGATCGCGCCCTCCAGGAAGCGGTCGAGGTACACCGGGTAGTCGGGGCTAATGCGCGCAGCCTCGGCCATGTAATCGTGCAGATGCTCGGCATCGTAGGCGATCATCATGCCGCGGCCGCCCAACACATAGCTCGGACGAACCAGCAGCGGGTAGCCGATATGCGCAGCCACGGCCTCGGCCTCCTCAAACGAGGTGGCCTGACCCGCCGGCGGGTACATAATGCCCAGCTTGTCGAGCAGGGCGGCAAAGCGCTCGCGGTCCTCGGCAAAATCGATGGCATCGGGCGTGGTACCCATGATGTTCACGCCGCTCTCCTCGAGCATGCGCGCCAGCTTAAGCGGAGTCTGGCCGCCGAGCGTCACCACGACGCCGTCGGGGCGCTCAACATCGATAACGTCCATGACGTCCTCGTAGGTGAGCGGCTCAAAGTACAGACGATCGGACGTGTCATAGTCGGTCGAGACGGTCTCGGGGTTGCAGTTGACCATGATGGTCTCGAAGCCACGGGCCGCCAGCGCGTAGCTCGCGTGCACGCAGCAGTAGTCAAACTCGATACCCTGGCCGATACGATTGGGGCCGGCACCCAGAATCATCGCCTTGGGCTTATCTGCCGGCGTGGTCTCGTCGGGGGCAACGCACTTCTTGGCGACCGGGCTCGTGCGGTAGATGTTTTCGTAGGTCTTGTAGTGATACTCCGTGGCACTCGAGAACTCAGCAGCGCAGGTGTCGACCGTCTTCATGCTGGGAACCACGCCCAGACCCTTACGGTAAGCGCGAACAAAGCGCTCGTCCGAGCCGGTCAGCGCGGCAATCTCGGCATCGCTCGTGCCATACTGCTTGAGCAGGCGCATCGCGTCGGCGTCGATGTCCTCCACGCGCAGGCCGCGAATGCTCTCCTGGACCTGCACCATATCGTTGATACGGTTGAGATACCACGGATCGATGCCGCAGATGGCATGGATGCGCGCGACATCCCAGCCACGACGCAGGGCCTCGACCACAAAGAAGATGCGGTGCTCAGTCGGGGTGCCCACGGCCTGAGCGAGCTCGTCGTCGCTCAGCTTATCGGCACCTTCCTTGCCACCAGCGCAAATGCCCTGATGCCCGTCCTCCAGCGAGCGCATGGCCTTACCAAAGGCCTCCTCAAAGGTGCGGCCGATCGCCATGATCTCGCCCACGGCTTTCATGCGCGTTGTGAGCGTGGGGTCGGTACCCTTGAACTTCTCAAAGGCAAAGCGCGGCACCTTGACCACACAGTAGTCGATCGTGGGCTCAAAGCAGGCAGGCGTGGCTTTGGTGATGTCGTTGACGATCTCGTCGAGCGTGTAGCCCACGGCCAGGCGAGCGGCGGCCTTGGCGATGGGGAAGCCCGTGGCCTTGGAGGCCAGTGCGGACGAACGGCTCACGCGCGGGTTCATCTCGATGACGATCAGGCGACCGGTCTGCGGGTTCACGGCAAACTGCACGTTGGAGCCACCGGTCTCGACGCCGATCTTCTCCAGAATGGCGAGCGAGGCGACACGCATGCGCTGATACTCAAGGTCGGAGAGGGTCTGCGCCGGCGCCACGGTGATGGAGTCGCCGGTATGCACGCCCATGGGGTCGAGGTTCTCGATGGAGCACACGATGATGCCGTTGCCGGCGTGGTCGCGCATGACCTCCATCTCGTACTCTTTCCAACCCTCGATGGACTCCTCGACCAGTACCTCGTGGGCGGGCGAAAGCTCAAGGCCTTGGCTCACGATGGAGACGAGCTCCTCGTGGGTGTGCGCGATGCCGCCGCCGGCGCCGCCCAGGGTAAAGCTCGGGCGCAGCACGCAGGGATATCCCACGCGCTCGGCGATGGCCTCGGCGTCGGCCACGCTGTAGGCATAGCCCGAGCGCGCGACCTCCAGGCCGATCTCGGCCATGGCCTCGTTAAAGAGCTTGCGGTCCTCGCCGCGCTCGATGGCGGCAAGGTCGCAGCCGATCATCTCGACGCCATACTGGTCGAGCGTGCCGTCCTTTGCCAGCTCGACGGCGGCGTTCAGACCGGTCTGGCCGCCCAGCGTGGGCAGCAGCGCGTCCGGGCGCTCCTTCTTGATCACGCGCTCGATAAATTCGGCGGTGATGGGCTCGACATAGGTGCGGTCGGCCAGGCCCGGGTCGGTCATGATGGTCGCCGGGTTGGAGTTGACCAGGATGACCTCAAAGCCATCCTCCTTGAGCACCTTGCAGGCCTGGGCGCCGGAGTAATCGAACTCGCAGGCCTGGCCAATGACGATGGGACCCGAGCCAATGACGAGGATACGCTTGATGTCAGTACGCTTAGGCATGTTAGTTCTCCTCGGTCTCGGTCGTGGCGGAACCATTGTCGGCAAAGTTCCAGCCCTGCAGGCGGTCCTTCGCGGTGTCGATGTCCAGGTAGTTCTCCTCGCCGTCCATGAGTCGCGTAAAGGCGGTAAAGAGATAGTGGGCATCGGTGGGGCCGGGCGAGGCCTCGGGGTGGTACTGGACCGAGAAGCACGGGGCGTCGAGCAGCTGAATGCCCTCGGCGGTGCCATCGTTGAGGTTCACGTGCGTCAGGCGAATGCGACCAAAGCGCTCGTTCATCACGACGGGCGCGATACCACGGCGCACCCAGACGCGCAGATCGCCGTCGGCCGCATGCTCGGTCTCGCCGCCCGAAAGTTCGGGGACAAGCTTGCCCAAGCTGGGGAACAGCAGGCCAAAGCCATGGTTTTGCGTGGTAATTTCCACGCGGCGGCTGACCAGATTCATAACCGGCTGGTTACCGCCACGGTGACCGAATTTGAGCTTTTCCATCTGGGCACCGCATGCCAAGCTGATCATCTGGTGACCCAGGCAAATGCCAAAGACGGGCACCTTGCCGATCAGCTGCTGCACCTGCTCGTAGGTCTCTACCACGGCATCGGGGTCGCCGGGACCGTTGGACAAAAAGACGCCATCGGGATTCATGTCGAGTACCTGACGCGCGGGTGTATCCCATGGCACGACGGTGAGGTCGCAGCCAGCACGGACCAGACCCTCCAGGATGCCACGCTTGACACCGCAGTCGTACGCGACCACGTTGTGGCGGGCGGGAGCGGGGGCCGCAAGCGCAAAGCCATGCTCGGCAGGCAGATCGCTCCCGGCGAACGAATGGGGCGCAGGGCAGCTCACGGTCTTGACCAGGTTCTCCCCCACCAGCGTGGGAGCAGAGGCCAAGCGCTCGGCAAGCTCGTCGATGTCGAGGACCTCGGTCGAAATAATGCCCATCTTGGAGCCATTGTCGCGCAGGTGGCGCACCAGGGCTCGGGTGTCGACGCCCTCGATAGCGACGATGCCGTGTGCGCGCAGGTACTCCGGCACGCTGACGGCCGAGCGCCAGTTAGAAGGCGTGGCACACATGTCGCGCACGATCATGCCGCGCATGGCGGGAGCACTCGCAGGGCGTACGTCATCGCCGGGGAAGGCGGACTGGACATCGGTCTCATCGATGCCATAGTTGCCAATCTGCGGATAGGTCATGGTAACGATCTGGCCAGCATAGCTCGGGTCGGTCATAACCTCAAAGTAACCCTCGAGTGAGGTATTGAAGCAGACTTCGCCGGTCGCGGTGCCCTCGGCACCACATGCACGGCCATAAAAAATGGTCCCATCCTCAAGGTACAGGATGCAGGGACCGCAAGCACCCTTGCTGGTTTTGGCCAGCATGCGCTGGCACAGTTCGCTGGGCGCGATGGTGCGGGCGGCAGCGCCCGCAATATGGTTGTTCGCCATAGTTCTCCTTCCCGGTCTCTCGGGACCGGCTTAAAGGTGTGTAGTTAGGCCTCGCGGTATTCTAACCGTAAGTATGCCGTATGGCGTTAATTACATAGAATTGTTTACAAAATGATAATTATGACTTCTTATGCATAATGATTTTTCTGGGACGGGGATTAAAAAATCATTCTGAAAGCAGAGCTTTGTCGCTGAGTAGTCAATTTGGGACGGGGCTATTTTAGCTGCCCCGTCCGTCAATCAACCTAACCGTCGTGCCACCAGCCGGGATAGCTAAAATAGCCCCGTCCCAAATTGACTACTCGCCAACCGCATACATGACAGAATATTTTTTAATCCCCGTCCCAGAAAAATCATCCCGCGTGGGCTTGCGGCTCACGCGGGATGTCATCGTTCTATGTGGCTGCGGACTACTTTTGCTTGTCCTGCTCAAGTAATTCGGACGGGGTGCGGCCAAGCTTGCCGCCACGGAAAATCTCGCGGCCGTGCAGGCGGTGCTCCAGGTCACGTTCGGCCTTTTCCTCGTCAATCTTAGTCTGGCTCACCGCCGGGTCCTCGATGAGCGACGATACCGAGTTCACCTGTTTCTGAATACGCTCGGCAATGGTGTCATCCATGCTCACGATACGCATCTTCCAGTCGATATTGGTGGCGTTGGAAGAGCTCTTGGTCCAGACGAACGTCAGGATGGCGCTCTGGTGGCCCTGGGCGGGAAACATGCCAAAGAAGGAATCATGCTGAATCCTGCTGTCCTCGTCGATATAGGCGTGGACGTTATACACCACACGGTCAATCTTGTCGTTGAGCAGGGCATTGGTTGCGAGCGCCGCCGCCTGAATCTGACCGTTGGACAGCAACTCGAGTTCATTGGCAGAAGACGTGTCCAGCACCGTCACCTCAACCGTGCCCGTACCCTCGTCGGCCTCGTCGACGGTAAAATCGAGCGGGAACTGCGTAAAGCCGTTGCCCCATTCAAGTCCACCTTTGAGCGCGGTCGAGACGGTATCCACCGAAACGCTCTCGGAGAGGTTCGCGGTGTTCAGGCGTCGCATCACGCCGTAGCCGATCTGCATGCCCACAATCAGCACCAGGATGCCGATAACCACGACCATGGCAGTCTTCGTAATGGTATGGCTCACCTGCGAACCCGAAGGATCGTCCTCGGACAGCGGGTCGATATGTTTTGCCTGGCTCGCGCGATCCTCGCTGCGCAGCCGCGCCAGTGTCGCCTTGTCACCGCGTTTGACGGCAGACTCTTTCTCGCGCATGCGCTCGGTACGCTTTTTGGCGAGTGTAGGATCCAAGACGCCGGATGCATCGATTTCGGAGAATAACTCCGTCACTTCTTCCGGAGTCAGATGGTTCTTATCAGCCATAACCTTCCTGCCATATCAATCAGTCGAGCTCGTGCGCACGCGCACCTTCGAACTGCATTCGATAGTAACGGGCATAAGTGCCGCCACGGGCGAGAAGCTCCTCGTGCGTGCCACGTTCCACAACGCGACCATGCTCAACGGTCGCAATCTCGTCGGCATGCTTAATGGTCGAGAGACGGTGAGCGATGATGATCGTGGTGCGGCCGCGCGCCAAGCGCTCGAGCGACTCCTGCACTGCCTCCTCGCTCTCGTTATCCAGAGCACTGGTCGCCTCATCCAAAATAAGGATCTTGGGATTTTTGAGAAACACGCGCGCGATGGCGACGCGCTGCTTTTGACCACCAGAAAGACGGCTGCCGCGCTCGCCCACCACGGTGTCATAGCCCTGCGGAAGCGACTCGATAAAAGCATCGATGTTGGCGCGATGGGCCGCCTCGGCGATTTCTTCTGCCGTGGCGCCCGGCTTGCCATAGGCGATGTTCTCGCCAATCGTTCCGTCGAACAGATAGACATCTTGCTGCACCAGGCCGATGGATTGGCGCAGGCTACGCTGTGTCACGTCGCGCACATCCTGGCCGTCAATGCTAATGGAGCCGGCGGCAACGTCGTAAAAGCGCGGCAACAGCGAACAAGTCGTTGATTTGCCGCCGCCCGAGGGACCAACCAAAGCGATGGTTTGACCGGGCTTAATGGACAGATCCATATGGTCGATAACGGGGCGCGTCCCGTCGCCCGCGCCCAGCTCGACATCCTCGTAGCTAAAGCACACGTCGCGATACTCAACAGCGCCGGCCGTCACCTGCAGATCCGCAGCACCCGGCTTATCCTGAATATCGGGGACAGTCGAGAGCACCTCGTCCATGCGCTTAAAGCCGGCGATGGCTTTCTGATACGTCTCGGCCGAATTGACGAGCGTCTCGAGCGGCGTGCAGAACAGCGAAATGTAGAGCGCGAAGGTTGCCATATCGACCGCCTGCAGCTGGCCTTGGGCAACGAGCCAACCGCCCAGCAGCACCACGATCACATAGAGCACGCCCGAGAGCAGACCATACGTCGCGGTGTAGACGCCCATGGCGTGATACATGTTTTCCTTGGACGAAAGGTAGCGATCGTTAGAAGCACGGAACTTAGAGCGTTCGGTCTGCTCATTGGCAAAGCTTTTGACCACACGCATACCCGCCAGCGAATCCTGCAGCTGCGCATTGATGCCGCTGATCTTTTTGCGGTTATCGCTAAAGACCTCGCGCATGCGCATATTCTGCCAAAACATAATGACCGCGAACACCGCCGTCACCACGGCCATGGCGAGCGCGAGCACCGGCGCAATGGTAAACAGAATCACAAACGAGCCAATGATCTCGATACCGCAAATAATGATCCATTCGGGCACGTGGTGCGCCGCCTCGCAGATATCGAACAGGTCGTTGACCACGCGGCTCATCATGTCACCCGAGCTGTTGCGATCAAAGTACGCAAAGCTAAAACGCTCGTACTGATCGAACAAGTCCTCGCGCATCTTGGACTCCATGCGCGCGCCCATCACGTGGCCCCAATAGCTCACAAAGTAGCGGCAGGCGCAGCGGGTGGCATACATCAGCACCAGTCCCACCGCGATCATACCGAGCGCCTGCATAATGGCAGTCTGGCCCTGGGTAAACAGCCCGCCGCACAGATTGCGCAGGATAATGGGAAACGCCAGGTCAATGGCGGCGAGCACTAGGGCGCAAATGGTATCGGCAACAAAAAGCCCCATCTGGGGCTTGTAGTAAGACAGAAAACGCTTCAGCATGTGATCCTCAAAGAAATATCAGCAACGTAAGACCCTGGGACAAAGCAATCAGTAGCACTTGTCCCAGGGCTATCCCCACTCGTTACAGCTCAGAACCACCAAGGCGGTGTGCGATGCTGTCGCAGGCAAGCGCGCCCACGACGGTCTTGGCATCCTCGATCTTGCCGTCGAGCACGGCATCGATCAGCTCGTGCAGCGGCACCAGGTCAACGTTGACAAACTCGTCATCGTCGGGGTTGGGCGCATCGAACTCGAGCTTGGTGGCAAGGTAGATGTGAATAATCTCGTCGCAAAAACCACAGGTCGTGACAATCGACGTTAAAAAGCGAATGCGCCCGGCCTTAAAGCCCGTCTCCTCATGCAGCTCGCGCCTGGCACAATCGAGCGGGTCCTCGCCTGGGTCGAGCTTGCCGGCGGGAATCTCAACCGTCACGCGGTCGATGGCGGTGCGGTACTGACGCACCAGTACGATCTTGCCGCTCTCGGTCAGCGCCACAACGGCCGCCGCACCCGGATGGCGAACGATATCGCGGGCGCTGCGGTGACCGTTGGGCAGCTCAACCTCAAGACGGTGGACGTCGAGGATCTTGCCCTTCCAGGCGCACTCCTCCGAAAGAATCTTCTCGTGCAGCTCGGCATCGTGCGGGTCGTCGTCGCCCAGCACCAGCGCCGGCTCGTCAGCGACCTCGCCACCAGGCTCGCCCTCGGCGTGCCCATACATGTGGCTGTCCTCTTCGACGATTTGCGCGTCCACGAGCTCTTCGTTCTTCTCGTCCATCCGTCTCATTCCTCTCGGATTTTAAGCATCCCAGGCGTCGCGGCCGCGCAGCGCGCGCAGGCCAATGTCGTGACGCAGGGTCTTGCCCTCAAAATCGATCTTCTCGCAAGCCTCGTAGGCAAGGTTGCGAGCGTTCTCGAACGTGTCGCCCAGCGCGGTCACGGCGAGCACGCGGCCGCCGTTGGTCACGAGCTGGCCGTCCACCACGGCGGTGCCGGCGTGATACACGGTCACGTTCTCCATGGCCTCGGCATCCTCGATGCCGGTAATGACCTTGCCCTTCTCGTAGCTGCCGGGATAACCCGCGCTCGTCAGGACAACGGCCACCGCCCACTCGTCACGCCAATCGAGCTCAATCTGGTCGAGCTCGCAGTTAGCGCAGGCAAGCATGACCTCGACCAGGTCGTTCTTAAGGCGCGGCAGCACGACCTGCGTCTCGGGGTCGCCAAAGCGGGCGTTAAACTCCAGCACCTTGGGGCCGGCGGGGGTAAGCATAAAGCCGCCGTACAGGCAGCCACGGTAATCGATGCCCTCGGCGGCGAGCTCGGCCACGGTCTGCTCCATGACCTTCACCATGGTGGCGTGCTCCTCGTCGGTCACGATGGGCACCGGGCTGTAGACGCCCATGCCGCCCGTGTTGGGACCAAGGTCGCCCTCAAGCGCGCGCTTGTGGTCCTGCGAGGTGGCCATGGGGCGCACGGTCTTGCCGTCGGTAAAGGCCAGCAGCGAGCACTCGGGGCCAACGAGCATCTCCTCGATAACCACGGTGTTGCCGGCGTCGCCAAAGGTGCCGCCAAAGCACTCGCGCACGGCCTCTTCGGCCTGCGAAAGCTCGGTTGCCACAATAACGCCCTTGCCCGCGGCAAGACCGTCGGCCTTCACGACCAGCGGAGCGCCCTGCTCGCGCACATAGGCGAGAGCCGAAGCCTCGTCGGTAAACGAGCCGTAGGCGGCCGTCGGAATGCCCGCGCGCTCCATGAGCTGCTTGGAGAACAGCTTAGAGCCCTCCATCTGAGCGCCCTCGGCACCCGGGCCAAAGCAGGGAATACCCGCCGCGCGCACGGCGTCGGCCACGCCCGCCACGAGCGGAGCCTCGGGGCCAATTACCACGAGTCCGCATCCGTGGCTCTGTGCAAACGCCGCCACGGCAGCAGGATCGCAATCGTCGAGAACCACGTTCTCGCCGCAGCTCGCGGTGCCGCCGTTGCCCGGGGCGATGTAGAGCTTGCCGGCGCGCGGTGATGCCGCGAGCTTGGCTGCCAAAGCATGCTCGCGGCCGCCGCTGCCCAACAACAGGATGTCGATGGTTTGAGTGTCCGCCTTCAAGGGTGCCTCCTCTATGGATTAACGGCCCGTCAACCATGCGGGCCCATTACAAGCAAATATACCCCTCGGCCGCCCGTCCGGGCTGCGAAGGGGTATATCGCAATAACCAAATAACGCCGATTACTTCCAGAATCGGTTGATGATCTGCTCGCGACCGGCGCCAACACCGACAAACGTCACGCGCGTGTGCGCCAGATCCTCGACAAATGCCACGTAGTCCTGAGCCTCCTGCGGCAGCTCCTCAAAGCTGCGGCAGCCGGTAATATCGCACTTCCAGCCGGGAAGCTCCTCGTAGATGGGCTTGGCATGCTCAAAGCGTACCTGGTGCTCGGGCACGCTGGTGTAGCGCTCGCCGTCGACGTCATAGGCCACGCACACCTTAATGGTGTCGAAGACCGAAAGCACGTCGAGCTTGGTCAGGGCGATGTCGGTAAGACCGTTGACGCGCGAGGCGTAGTTGGCGATGGGACCGTCAAACCAGCCGCAGCGACGACGGCGACCGGTGGTCACGCCGTACTCATAGCCCTCCTCGGTCAGCGTATGGCCGGCCTCGGACTCGTAGGAAAGCTCAGTGGGCATGGGGCCTGCACCGACGCGGGTGATGTAGGCCTTCATGACGCCCAGCACGCGGTCGACGTTTTTCATGCCAACACCAGAACCGGTGATCGCGCCGCCGGCGGTGCAGTTAGAAGACGTGACAAACGGATAGGTGCCGTGGTCGATATCGAGCAATGTTGCCTGGGCGCCCTCAAAGAGCAGGGTCTTGCCCTCATCGATCATGTTGTTGAGCAGCAGGCTCGTCTCGGTGATGTACGGGCGCAGGCGCTCGGCCATGGGCAGGTACTCTTCACAGATCTGGTCCACGGTGTAGGTGGGCAGGCCGTAAAGCAGCTCGAGCTCGGGATTCACGCGGGCGAGAGCGGTTTCCAGCTTGTCGCGGAAGAGCTCCTCATCCAGCATGTCCTGCATGCGGAGGCCAATACGGGCCATCTTGTCCTGATAGCACGGGCCAATGCCGCGCTTGGTGGTACCGATGCTCTTCTTGCCGAGCTTCTGCTCAAAGGCGCCGTCCAGGTCGACGTGATACGGCATGATCACGTGTGCGTTGCCGCTGATCTTGAGGTTCTTGGTGGTGATGCCATCGGCCTCGAACATGTCGATCTCCTCAAGGACAACCTTGGGGTTGACGACGCAGCCGTTGCCAATCACCGACACGTGGTCGGCGTACATGATGCCGGAAGGCACCTGGTGCAGGCCGTACTTCTTGCCGTTGACAACGATGGTGTGCCCGGCGTTGTTGCCGCCCGAATAGCGCACGACGGCATCGAAGTCGCCGGCGATCAGGTCGCAGATCTTACCCTTGCCCTCATCGCCCCACTGGGCACCGACCAAAACGGTTGACGGCATGTTTACTCCTTACATACATGGACTGTCTGCGCGCCACACGGCGGGCAGAAGCACAAAACATTCCCAGTATACCCGTGCAACGGGCGCCTGTCCTACTCCTCGGTATGCACCCCATCAAGCTCATAGAACTTGGTGGATGCCGGCAGGAACATCAGGTCGACGTCGCCGATCGGGCCCGAACGGTTCTTGGCCACGACAATACGCGTGACGCCCTCGTCGGGTCGGTCGTCGCGCGAGGCCTCAGCCTCGTCGGCGGAACGGTCCAAGAACATGACGATATCGGCGTCCTGCTCGATGGAGCCCGATTCGCGCAGGTCGGAAAGCTGCGGGCGCTTGCCGGTACGGGATTCGACCTGACGCGACAGCTGAGACAGCGCGATCAGCGGAATCTTGAGTTCCTTGGCCATAATCTTTAAGCCACGCGACATCTCGGAGACCTCGACGGTGCGGCTCTCGGAACGGCGTCCCGGCGGAGGACTCACCAGCTGCAGGTAGTCCAAGATAATGATGGCCTTCTCCTTGTTGTGGAGCATGCGGCGGCTCTTGGCGCGAATCTCGGTCACCGTGGTGCCGGGCGTATCGTCAATCAGAATATCGAGCTTGGACAAGGTCTGCGTGGCCTCATTGATATTGGCCCACTGCTCGGGGCTAATGCGACCCATGCGAAAATCACTGATCGAAATCATGGCATAGGCGCAAATCAGGCGCTGGGCAATTTCCTTGCCCGACATCTCCAGCGAGAAAAAGCCGACGGTGTAGCCCGCAGCGGCGGCATTGAGCGCCAGGTTTAGAGCGAACGAGGTCTTACCCACGGCGGGGCGGGCGCCGATAATGATGAGCTGGCCCTCGCGGAAGCCCATAAGCATGCGGTCGAGTGACGGGAAGCCCGTGGGAACGCCCGCTGCCTGGCCACCGGCCTGGCACACTTCCTCGGCCTCGTTATAGGCCTCGACCATAAACTCGGTCAGTGTCTTGTAGCTCGACTTAACCTCGCGCGCCGTAACCTTGAGCAGCTTGCTCTCGGCCAGCTCCACGACCTCTTTGGTATCGGTGGGGGCGTTATAGGCCAGCGCGTTAATCTCGTTGGTGGCGCCGATCAGCTCACGCAGCATCGAGTCGCGACGAACGATGGCGGCATGGTGCTGCCAGTTGACGAGCGACAGGGTCTGACCCATCAGCTCCAAAATGTACGCCTCGCCGCCCACGGCATCGAGCTTGTTGATGCTTCGCAGGTAATCGATCAGCGAGATGGAGTCGATGGGAATGCGACTGTTGTACATATCGACCATCGCGGTATAGATGGTCTTATGAATGGGCCGGTAGAAATCGTCGGGCTGCAGCTCGACCTGGGCTTCTTCGACCACCTCGGGCGATAGCAGCATGGCGGCCAGTACGTTGGCCTCTGCATCTTGGTTTTGGGGGAGACCCAACTTGGAGCCGCGGTCCTCGACCGTCAGCCATGTCTCCCTATCGTCGTATGCCATGAGCATCCTCATTCATATCGCTTGCGAGCATCCATAGTATCAGCCACAGCTTTAAATCGAGGCGCGCCTTAATAATCATCACCGAACCAAACGGATGAACGGTCCCTTATGTGCGTTGTGTTAGACCACTTTGGATACTGGGACTTTTCCTATAATCTTTCTTGCTTAAATAGCAGGCGAAAGCGAAGGAGCTCCTATGGTCACCAAGGATGATGCGTGTTGGATAATCGGCCTTTCCGCAGGTGCGGGCATTGGCGTATATCTTGATGGCGGCTGGGGCGTCGATGCGCTTGTCGGGCGTGAGACCAGGGCTCATAACGACATCGACCTGTTCGTTCAGCGCGGGGATTACCAAAGGTTCGTGGATCTAATTGCTGATGAGGGGTTTTCCGAGGTGGCTGCATCTTTCACCACCGAAGATCACACGGTGTGGCAAGACGAGGCGGGGCGCATCGTCGACCTGCATTGCTTCGATTTCGCCGAGAATGGCGATATTCTGTATCAGGGAGATCGTTTTCCCGGGGAGGTCTTTTCGGGGAGGGGGCGCATCGGCGAGGTGGAGGTGTCGTGCATCGACCCCGAAAGCCAGCTGTTGTTTCACTTGGGCTATCAGCATGACGAGCACGACGTCCACGATGTCATGCTCCTATGCCGTGAGTACGGTTTCGACGTTCCCGAAGAATATCGCTAGCTGTTGCTTTTTGCATCGGGTCACGACTTCAGCGCTTGCCGCAGATGCGCTGCGCCAGACCGCCCTGGACATCACGCCACGCCGTATATGGCCCTCCGCGCACGCGAGTCCCATTTCGCCTGCTTGATCCAGTACTCGTAGAACGGATAGGGGGTCACCTTGTACTGGCGCCAGGTCTTCTCGTACGTGCCGCGGGCCGCCTGCCTCACTATGAGCTCGGCGAGCTCGTCCGCGCTCCTGCGGACCTTGAAGCACCACGTCCACTTGAACCAGGCGAGGTAGTTCTCGAGGCGTCTCGTGGAGACGCCCCGGAACCTGCCGATGAAGTGCCTCATCTGGGAGTGGAGGCTGTTCACCCTGTTGATGGCGTGCTCCTCCCTCTTGCTGGCGATGTGCTCGCCGACGCCGAGGGCGGGCAGGACGCGGCGGTACACGTGCGCACGGTCCGTCGAGATTATCGCGCCGACCGCGAGCTTGTCGGCGAGCAGCTCCCTGGCTGCCGCCTCGTCGAGGCCGCCCCTCCCCGCGATCTCGTAGAAGATGTCGCCGGCGTCGTTGATGCCGGTGAGCACGCATATCTTCTCGTGCCCGTCGGTTCCCTGCGACCTTGTGCGGGGCTTCCTGGGCATGCCGGACTCCGACCTGGAGCGGTTTCCCTTGAAGCTCTCCCTGAAGAAGCACTCGTCGAGCTCGGCCCCGCCACCGGCCTCCACGCGGAAGGCGGGCATGCGCTTGGCCATGGCCTCGAGCAGCCTGTGGCGCATGAAGAACGCCGTCTTGAGGCACACGCCGCACTTTTCCGCCGACTCGCGCAGCGGGAGCATGTCCACGTGGCACTCCGCGAACCTCATCCAGGCCGACCTGTCGAGCTTGGTGGTGGAGAAGATGCGCATGGTGGCGTCGGTGAAGGTTCTGGCGCACCCTCGGCAGAGGAACCGCTGACGGCCGCGCCCGTCTCGCCCCCTCTTCACGTAATGCGGGGAGCCGCACCAGGGGCAGGCTCTGTCGGGATCGTCTTCCGCCCCCTCGCTTGCCGCAAGGTCGAAAAGCTCCGCGTCTATCAGCGCCTTGAGCGATCTCAGGGCCCTGCTCTTCTCGGCAGCCGTCATCTGCGGGAGGAACTGCCTCGTCAGCTGGGTGAGCACGTCTTCCATTGCAACCTCCATCTTTCCTGATGATGGAATTGTCGCAATTGGGGGTCCTGCTGCGTGTACTGTGCATAGGACACTTATCCAAAGCGGTCTAACACAACGCGTATGTGGGACTACATCTCAATGTATGACGTGACACCCACTCAGCGCAAAAAAATAAAAGGGCGCCCCGGTCTCCCAGAGCGCCCTTCTTAGAACAAGATTGTTGCGTTGCAGCAAATGCTACTCGGCAGCAGCCTCGGTCTCGACCTCGGCGGTCTCGGCCTCGGCGACCTCAGCGGCCTCCTCGACCTCAGCCTCGGCAGCGAGCTCCTCGGCGGTAACGCCGACGAGAACGACAACCTCGGCCTTGATCTCGCGGTACAGCGAGATGGCAACGGTGTGGGCACCGGCAACCTTGATGGGCTTACCGAGCTCGACGCGCTTGCGGTCGATGTCCATACCGAGCTGATCCTTGATGGCGTCAGCGATCATAGCGGCGGTGACGGAGCCAAAGAGGATGCCCTCGTCGCCGACCTTGACGTCAACGGTGACCTGCTTGCCCTCGAGGGCAGCCTTGGTCTCGTTGGCGGTAGCCAGGCGGACGGCCTCGCGCTTGGCGATGTTGTTGCGACGCTCGTCAAGCTGCTTGAGGTTGCCCTTGGTGGCGGCAACAGCGAGCTTCTTGGGGAACAGGAAGTTCTCAGCGTAACCCTGAGCGACCTCTACGACGTCACCCTCGCCGCCCTTGCCCTTGATCTCATCGAGAAGAATAACCTTCATGATGCGTCTCCCTTCTTAGCCGCGGTCGCGGTTGCCACGAGAGGAAACCACGGGGACGGTGTACGGCAGGAGAGCCATCTCGCGGGCACGCTTGATGGCGTTGGCGATGTCATGCTGATGCTGCGTGCAAGCGCCAGTGACGCGACGGGGCTTGATCTTGCCACGGTCGGTCATGTACTTACGGAGAAGCTGAGTGTCCTTATAGTCGATGAACTCAGTGTTCTCCTTGCAGAACTGGCAGTACTTACGACGCGGCTGACGTGCAGAAAAATCATTAGCCATGTCAAAATACCTTTCATTTGGCAACTTCGGCGAACCGAAGCCGCCTCTCACTCAAAAATAGGTGAACAACCCTTAAAACGGGATGTCCTCATCGTAGACGTCGACCGCGGGCGGCGTAGCCACCGGTGCGGCAGGACGTGCTGCGGGCGCGGGAGCTGCGGGGGCGTAACCGCCCTGATCGTAGCCACCCTGGCCACCACGGGAGCTCATAAACTCGATCTCATCGACGATGACCTCAAGCTTGCTCCTGCGCTGACCGTCGCGCTCCCAAGAGCTGTAGCGCAGCTTGCCCTCGATCGCGACCTTGTTTCCCTTTGCCAGGAAACGGCTCACGGCCTCGGCGCGGGTGCCGAACATAGTGCAGTCGACAAAGTTGGGATAGTCCTCCCACTCGCCAGTCTGCGCATTGCGGCGGCGATCGTTCACGGCGACGCCAAAGGACAGAACCTGGGTTCCGCCGGCAGTGGCGCGCAGCTCGGGATCGCGGGTGAGGTTACCGGTGATGTTCACTCGATTGATGCTCATTACTCACTACTTCCTCTTGGGGCACAAGCCCAGTCCAAAACGACAGTCTTACTCCTGGTCGTCGCGACGGACGATCATGTGGCGGACCACAGCGTCGGTGATGCGCAGGACGCGATCAAGCTCGGCGATCTGGGTAGGATCTGCGTGGAAGTTGATGAGGGTGTAGTCACCATCGGTGAGGTCGTTGATCTCGTAGGCGAGCTTGCGCTTGCCCCACTCGTCAACGGAGTCGACCTTGCCAGCGCCCTCAGCGATCGTGGTATCGATACGCTTCATAACAGCGAGACGAGTCTCGGGGTCGAGCGACGGGTCAACAAAGAACAGCAGTTCATAAGCCTTCATATTGTCACCTCCTCTGGACAAATGTGGCTTCAGGTCGTGAAGGTGCGCCTGAAGCAGGAAAAGACTTGGTAATAGTATCTTTCAACCTCCCAGGCTGCAAGAATATGCAGCTACAACCTCATGACCTCCACATATGCCCATACTCGCACGGCCTTTCTTGCGTATTCCAACCAAATGCTGGCCAAGAGCTTGACGGATTTGAGGACAAGGGCGGGTACATACCGACTTTCTGCCAGATAACCGCAAGTCGCTCGCAGCATGGCTGCGGTCGCAAAATGCATACCAGCGGTACAACGCGACATTTTGAATTATTAAACTTGATTCCCGACCGTCCGTAACTACCTCATTTGAACAGTTCGTCTGGTCAGATTACGAAGGTCATCGATTGGTTTCGGCACGGTTAGGCAAACGACGGAGCGATGCAATTTAAAAAATGCCAAGTTTTTGGTTTGCACTTTGCGATTCCTCGTGTATACTGACTTTCGCATTTAACGGAGAGTTGTCCGAGTGGCCGAAGGAGCACGATTGGAAATCGTGTAGGCGTCAAAAGCGTCTCCAGGGTTCAAATCCCTGACTCTCCGCCAGTTAATTCCAAAGCAGGCCTTTGTGCCTGCTTTGTTTTTACCCCACGCGGAGGGGTGGCAGAGTGGTTGAATGCGGCGGTCTCGAAAACCGTTTGGCCTGTATAAGGTCACGAGGGTTCGAATCCCTCCTCCTCCGCCATTTTGGTTGAGAAAGCTCCCAACAAAGGGAGCTTTTTTGTTTTGAGTCCCTTACAAACAAATACGGCGGAGGAGGGGTTCGAACCCGCCAGGGCGTTCAACACCAATCTAGATCTCCAAACATGTACATCACCCTCCAAAGATGTCAAAAAATGTCGTTTTTGGATGCTGATGTACATGTTTGGAACCTGTGACCGCGCCCAGTTCCGACCGTTTACCGAGCAATGGGGTCACGACCTCCCACAACCATGTACTATGTACGGGCATTTTCCAATCCAACTACCCAAAGGAACCTACCTTGCCCGTCATCGCCACTGTAATCGTTACCGCACACGCCTCGGATGCCATGGTTGCCATCCCGTTTTGGCTCGAGATGTTCGCTGTCGTCGCGGCGTCGATTTCGGGTGTACTGGTTGCGCGCGAGCACAAACTCGATCTGGTGGGCGCCGTCGCGCTCGCCGTGGTCTGCGGTCTGGGCGGCGGTCTTTTGCGCGATATGACGCTCCAGGTGGGCAACGTCTACATCCTTAACCAGCCCATGGCGCTGCCGCTGTCCATCGCCACGGCGGCCATCATCTACATCTTCCCTGCCATCGTCGACAAGCCCGACAAGCTCATCCCCCTGCTCGACATCATCTCGGTGGGTATTTATGCGGCAACCGGCGCAGATAAGGCGCTCGTGTACGGATTTGCACCGGTCGTGTGCATCATGATGGGCTTTTTTACCGCGGTAGGCGGCGGCATGCTGCGCGATGGTTTTATGGGCGTGGTGCCGGGTATTTTCCAGCGAACCAACTTCTATGCCATCGCGGCTATCGCTGGATCGGCAAGCTATGTTTGCCTTGTCATGAGCGGCTTGGTCAGCAATGTCGTCGCGCTGGTCGTTTGCGTCGCAGTGACCATGGGCCTGCGCTGGCTCTCGCTGCGCTTTGACATCAAAAGCCCCACCGAGGACGATATCGCGCGTTTCCTACATCGTAAAAAATAGATAGCACGGCCCGACCCATCGCAAGGTGACAGCCTATCTACAACCGGCCGCAGGCCCGATATCCCACGACGCCTTACGTAGGCAATTGCCCATGCAGAATACTGCAACCGCGAGTTTCTTTTAGAGCGAAGGCGCAATGGGTACCATATTGGGCGTATGCAAATCACCAAGCAAAGGATTCACCATGCCTCACAACCAACCCGCGGCGGCGCAACGTCACAACATGCGCGGACACCTCATTATGGCCTTCGCGCTTATCGCGCTGGCGTTTACCGCGCTGCCTTCCATGGCATTCGCCGGCACCGACACCGCGGGCAATGTTTTCGTGTCCGACGGGGATTCCAGTCCATCCGGCGTCGGGGGCGATCTGTACTGGGCCGGTCAAAGCCTTAGCCTGGACGACGCGTCCATCGACCGCGATATCATCGCCGCCGGCGAAAGCCTGTCGATTCGCGACTGCACCGTAGGCGGCGCCGTTCGCCTGGCGGCGCGCACCATCGATATCGCCAAGACCACCATTGATGGAAGCGTGACAGTTGCCGCTCAGCACGTCGTACTTAACTCCGGCAGTACCGCCAATTGCTTCTATGCCGCAGGTGAGACGGTTGCCCTGCGCGGCTCCGCCAAGTCGGCAGCGCTCGCGGGCAATACGGTAACCATCGACGGCACTGTCGATGGCGATGTTGAGGTCTGGGCCGACAAGCTGGTGCTCGGCAAAAACGCCAACATCACCGGTACCGTAAACGCTCATGTCTCACAGGACCCCGAACGCGCCGACGGCGCCAAAGTTGGAGCCCTCAAGATCGACCGCACCGAGAACGAGGATACCTCCACCGTCAACGACGTCATCGGCGGCATCGTTGCCGCAGCTCTTTCCACCTGCTTTGTCGCGATTCTCCTTGAGCTCGTCTTTCCGCGTGCAACAGCCAGCGCGGCCGGCATGCTTCACCAGCACCCCGCCCCGCTGTGGGTGAGCGGTCTTTTGGGCACGGTAGCCGCCGTTCCCGCCATCTTGCTGCTCATCATCTCTATTGCCGGCCTGTCGCTCGCCGGAGCCCTGATGTGCGGCGTCATCGGCATCGCGCTGGTCTCGGCGGCCTTTGCGGGCACCGCGGTCGCACGCATGGTCGGACACAGCCAGAACCGCTACGCCATGGCCGCCGTGGGCGGCGCCATCGCCGGCGCCCTTACAGCACTTCCCCTTATGGGCAACTTTATCAGCGGCGTAGCCTTCGTCTTTACGCTGGGCTATCTCATTCAGATCATCTGGCGCAACGCCCACGTCAAGCCGCAACAGGCCCCCAACACCCCGGGCCTTCCCTCCGCCTAACCGCCAACCACCGCAAAGGTGTCCTTTCTCTTTGTGGTGGTACAAAAAGGGCGCCGGCCGCGATGGTCGACGCCCTTTCTTGTGAATGCTACAGAGCGCAGCGCTTATTTGTTGACCTGACCGGCGCGAACGGCAGCCTTCTTGCGATCGGTGGCGTTGAGCAGACGCTTGCGCAGACGGATGTTCTTGGGGGTGATCTCCACCAGTTCGTCATCGGCGATGTACTCCAGCGCCTCCTCCAGCGAGAAGGTGCGAGGCGGCACCAGCTGCACGGAGATATCGGAGGTCGAGGAACGCTGGTTGCCCAGGTTCTTGGTACGGGCGATGTTGACGACCATGTCGCCGGCCTTGCTGCGCTCGCCCACGATCATGCCCTCGTAGCACTCGACACCCGGCTCAACAAACAGCTGGCCGCGCTCCTGCAGCGTGCCCAGAGCGTAGGCAACGGCCTTCTCGGTGGTCATGGAGATCATGGCGCCGTTCTGACGGTTGCCGATCTCGCCGGCGTAAGGACCGTACTCCAGGAAGGTGTGATAGAACACGCCCTCGCCGTGAGTGACGTTCATGATGCGGTTCTTAAGGCCCATGATGCCGCGGGTCGGGATCTTAAACTCAAGGTGCGTCACGATGCCCGAGGTGTCCATGCTGGTCATAATGCCGCCAGAGGTGCCAAAGACCTCGACGACCTTGCCCGAGTACTCGTCCGGGCACTCGACGACAGCCTGCTCGACGGGCTCCATCTTGTTGCCGTTCTCATCCTTCTTAAACAGAACGCGGGGACGGCCGACCTGGAACTCAAAGCCCTCGCGACGCATGGACTCCATCAGGACGGACAGGTGCAGAATGCCGCGGCCCGAGACCTCGACGCCGCTCTTGTCCTCGAGCTCCTCAATCTTCATGGTCACATTGTTCTCGGCCTCATTGAACAGGCGCTCCTTGAGCTGACGAGCGCCCACAATGTCGCCATCGCGGCCGACGAGCGGAGAGGTCGAAGCCTCGAAGACGATGGACAGGGTCGGCGGATCGATCTCGATAGGCTCGAGCTCGACGGGGTTCTCGGGATCGGTGTAGACATCGCCGATGTCGGTGCGCTCGATACCCACGACGGCGGCAATGTCGCCGGCGCCGACTTCCTGGCACTCGGTGCGGCCCAGGTAGTCGAAGGTAAAGAGCTGCTTGACGGTAGCGGTGGCGCTGGAACCGTCGTTCTTGACGACCAGGATCTGATCGCCCTGGCGAATGGTGCCGGAGTACACGCGGCCAATGCCGATGCGGCCGACAAAGTTGGAGTGGTCGATGGTCACGCACTGCATAGCGAGCGGCGCGGTCTCGTCAACCTCGGGCGCGGGCATGTCGTCGATGATCATGTCGAGCAGCGGGTACATGTCCATGTTGCCGTCGTTGGGGTCAAGGCGGGCAAAGCCATTCATGGCGCTGGCATAGACCACGTGCTCCATGGCAAACTCGAGCTGGTCGTCGGTGGCGCCCAGGTCGGCCATAAGGTCCAGACAGTCGTTGTAGGCCTTCTCGGGGTTGGCGCCCGGACGGTCGATCTTGTTGATGACGATCATGATCTTAAGGCCGGTGTCGATGGCGTGACGTAGGACAAAGCGGGTCTGGGGCATGGGGCCCTCAAAGGCGTCGACCAGCAACAGGGCACCGTCGGCCATGCGCAGCACGCGCTCGACCTCACCGCCAAAGTCGGCGTGGCCCGGGGTGTCGATGACGTTGATCTTAACGTCCTTGTACTCGATAGAGATGTTCTTGGCGAGAATCGTGATGCCGCGCTCGCGCTCCTGGTCGTTGGAGTCCAGGACGCGATCCTCGACCTGCTGGTTGGCACGGAAGGCGTCCGTGGCACGCAGGAGCTTGTCGACCATCGTCGTCTTACCGTGGTCGACGTGGGCGATAATGGCGATGTTCCTCAGATTGTCTACGCGCATGTAGTTCCCCTATCTTCTATCTATATACAAACGGCACGCGTATGCGACCCGTCCAGCAACACAACGCTCGGCGGGAATATTGAGCCTTTTACCGAAAACTCGTTTATTTTAGCGATTCTAGATGAGAGGGGTTTCCTCACCTGCAGGTTCAGGGTCGCTCCACATAAAACCATCGCCGGCGCCCATGCCCTCGTACAGCACATATGCCGAAAAACCGCTCTCGAGCGTGGTCTCGAAGAAGCTAACGAGCAAAGCGTCGTGATATCCTCCCTCGATCTCCACACAGCCGGTGTAGCCGATGGCATAGCGGGCGATGCGGCCCAGGCCTTCGTCCTTGAGACCCATCTTGTGCTCGGAGATAAAGTTGGTGGCAGCCTCCAGGCATGCCTCCTCACCGTCCTCGTCGAGAGCCGCAAGATAGCGGTTGGAGGCGGCATCCTCGATCGCCACGACAACGCCCGGGTTTTCACCGGCGGCAAGGTCGTCCAAAAACGCACCGATCAGATCGCACACCATGGCGTCGAGCTCGGCGGAGACGTTACCGGCGTCCTGCATATCCTGTGCCATCTTTTGACCTTCCCATCGTATTCGGCGTCGTTATAACTCCTGTGCCTCGGCCGCGATTCTGGCGGCAGCGTCACGGGCGCGAACCATATCCGCCGCGCGCTTGTCGAGCACCTTGATCTGGTTGGTCAGCATTACCGCATCGACCACGCCCCAGATCACCAGGCCCGTCGAAATCGAAAACCCAAGCGCACCAACTGTACCACGAAGCCGCGACAAGATTACCGCGGCAAGCGCGGAGACAACAACCATCTTGATATAGGAGTCACGGCGCTCGCGAAGAGTGCGAGCCTGCGTCACATACGCAATGCGCGCGGCCTCAAATGCCTCGGCGCGCATATGGGCCTCACGCGCGATAGCGGCTGCTTCGGTCGACACACTGGTACCCATCAGCGCTCGCCGTGCATCGTGCTCAACCGACATTTAGAAATCATCGGGCGAGAGCGTGTGGACAAACTCGTCAAACTTCTCGAACTCACTCTCGTCGTCAACCTCGTCGGCAAGCGGAGAGACGGTGCCCAAGCGATTCATGATGTCGTCCTCCACAAACATGGGGGCATTGCTGCGCACGGCAAGGGCGATAGCGTCGCTCGGTCGCGCGTCAAGCATACGCTCGCCCCTATCGGTGTGCACGACGACCGTCGCGTAGAACACCGGCGGCTCGGCGCGCACGATCTCGATACGCTCGATCTTCGCTCCCACCACTTCGATGGTATCGAGCAAAAGATCGTGGGTGATGGGGCGATCGGTGCGGCCGGTATCGATACCGCGGCTGATGGCCGCTGCCTCGTAGGAACCGGTCTGGATGGAAAGAGAGCGCAGCGGCGCGGACGAATCCGACTTACGGCAACGCTCGCGCAAGACGATCAGCGATGGCACGGGACCGGCGGCCATGACGATGGTCTCTATGTCGACACGAACCATGGAACACCTCCGGTACGTAGCGGTTAACACACGGCAGGGTCGCCGCATTGAATAGCTATACTACCCAATCTTTCGCCCAGCACACAAAATCAAAGTAGTTAATTTGGGACGGGGCTTTTTTAGCTACCCAGCGGCAGGTCTAGAAACTGAGGCTGCGCAGAACAGGGTAGCCAAAAAAGCCCCGTCCCAAATTTGAACTGCCTCCCATTTCTTGGACATGAGAAATGGGAGGCTTTTTATGCGTGTCGACTTGAGGGTGAAGCACGACATCGAGGCCAGGAAGGCGGCGATCGGGCTCTTCGAG